>NZ_FQYR01000003.1:370097-740195 GCF_900141815.1 Rubritalea squalenifaciens DSM 18772 | reverse complement strand
AGTCATTCATGGCTCAACTGCAAGCGGACGCGCCAATCACACAGAGACACCCCATCGCCTACAAAGCAGTGTACTGGATCATTCAGTCCTCACACAGAAGTCATGAATTCTTGGGTAATCCGGTGCGTCATTACCAACACTTGGCGACCCGCATGAATTTTAATCAGCCATTAGCCGAATTGCGCGTGTGGAGAGCCTGGGCATGCCACCATCTAGCTCAAGCCATACTCCCTGCCGATGACTTTCCTCGTGATGAGAGGCAAATCGAGAGCGAGAAAATTCAGATTCCTGATATTTCCGTAGTCCTGGCTAAAATAGACGAGCTCAGCCCCCACAGGCACGAAGTGAGAGAGATCAAGAAACTCTTGCCCTAAAGCGACACCCATCATAAACCCATCCGCGACATGTCAGGCTTTTTCAAAAAACTCATCAACAAGGTACGCAACAAGGCTGAGATCGACTGGGACGAGCTAGAAGCCGACCTGATCGCAGCAGACTTGGGGGCCAAGCTGACCATGACCATTGTCGATGAGCTACAAGACTTGGGCAGGCAGATCACTGCTGATGATGTCTCTGATACAGCCAAGCGCCACATCGCTGAAATCTTACCTGAAGATAAGCTGGACCTTAGGCCTAGAGAAGACGGCCTACCCTACGTTATCCTTATGGTCGGCGTCAATGGGACGGGGAAGACTACCTCTACAGCCAAGCTTTCCCAATATCTTAAATCCCAAGGACACTCAGTCATGGTGGCAGCAGCAGATACCTTCCGTGCAGCAGCCGTCGAGCAACTTGAAGTATGGGCCAACCGCCTTGAAATTCCACTGGTAAAAGGGGCTCCGAATGCAGATCCATCGTCGGTCTGCTACACTGCTCACCAGAAAGCCATCGCAGAGGGCACTCAGTTCCTTATCCTGGATACAGCTGGGCGCCTGCATACTCGCCACAACTTGATGTCAGAACTTGAGAAGATCGAGCGAACTGTAGGCAAGCAAGACCCTTCTGCGCCACATCTGAAGATGATCGTTGTCGATGCTACTACTGGCGGTAATGCGCTTCAACAGGCCAGAGAATTCAATAAAGCGATCGCTCTAGACGGCTTAGTCGTCACCAAGCTGGATGGTTCCGGCAAGGGAGGCATAATCGTCTCTATCTACCAAGAGCTGGGAATCGCCCCAAAATTCATAGGTTTGGGTGAGGAAGCTCACCAGTTCAAACCATTCCGCAAAGAAGAATTTGTGGAGGACATCATGTAAAAATAATTTTCTGGAATAATCCCCTGCCAGATTACTCTAACGGAAAATAATAAATCACTATGCTGCAGATTGTCATCAAGACCGGAATAGTCATCTTTCTCATTGTGTGGACGCTGCTTGGTGGCTGGCTAGTGGCAAAATACAATCACCTGTTTGGGCCTCACCACGACAACCCTTCAGAAAGCCCAGGTGCACGTTCTTTCGGAGTTGCTCACATCGTTGCCGTGTGGATTGGCGGCGAAGTATTGGCTTTCTACTTCCTGCTCAGGTAGCCGGCAGATCCAGTCATCAGTCATCAAGGAAGCTCTTAAGCCCTGAGAAGAAACTCTCCGTCTCCTCTTCAGTAGCCTCAGCTCCCATGATGTCGTCATAATCAAGTTCCTCAATGTGAGTGAAGTCGATTTCCTTGAGGAACTGACTGGATTCACAATGAGCCTGTTCCCCGTACTTAGTGCGGTAAGCACAGTAGGTCATGGTGAGTTCATCCTGAGCCCGGGTGATACCCACATACAGCAATCTGCGCTCCTCATCTGTGGTGCCCTCTTCCAAGCTTCGCTTATGAGGCAAGATCCCGTTTTCTAAACCAACCAGATATACGATCGGGAATTCCAAACCCTTGGAGGCATGGAGGGTAATCATGCAGACACCCTTCTGCTTTTCAATATCATCGTCTTTATCTTGCTGTAGCGCCATCTGGTCGAGGAACTTCTGTAGCGACTTTCCTTGGCGATGTGCGTGAGACAAATTAGCGTAGACTTCTTGAACATTCTCCACGCGCTGGAGCTTTTCATTCTCAGTCTTGCAGCCGCGTTTGACCCATTCAAAGAAATCGATTTCCTCCAGGAACTCCTTGAAGACTGCACCCATGTTCTCCTCTTTCTTGATGAGTCGCTGGTGATATCCCTGCATGAGCTCGACGAATGCATTGACCGAATTGCGGACTTTGGTGCTCAGTTGCTCAAGCACCTCCTCGCACCCCATTGCCTCCCAGACACTACACTGCCTCTCACGACTGCAGTCGGTAATGAGTACCGTGGAACCCTGCCCTATACCGCGTGGCGGAGAATTCAGAACACGCAGCAGAGGCACATCCGAAAGCGGGTTATGTAAGGCCTGCAGATAGGCGATAGTGTCTCGCACTTCCTTTTTGTCGAAGAAACTCTGTGCCCCCACCATACGGTATGGGATTTTCAGCTCGCGCATAGCACGCTCAAGATTGCGGCTCTGGCCGTTGGTCCGGAACAGGATCGCGAAATCCTCCCATGGCTTTTTCTCCACCGCATTACGTTCGTGGATCTCCTCCGCGATAAAGTCAGCCTCTTCCTCATCCCCCGGCATCGCAATGAGTCGCAATTTCTCGCCACCGTCTTTTGACGGCTTCAACTCTTTCTCCCTGCGTCCGTAATTGTGCTTAATCAGAGAGTTGGCAGTATGGAGAACTGCAGCTGAGCTGCGATAGTTCATCTCTAGGCGGATCACCTTAGGATTGGGGAAGAACCTCTCAAACTGAAGGATATTTGTTACGTCGGCTCCTCGCCAGCCATAGATACTCTGATCATCATCACCAACCACACAGACATTGTATGGCTTACCTACCAACTGCTGGAGCAGCTTCATCTGAAGACCATTGGTGTCCTGGAACTCATCAACGGTTACATGTGTGTACTTCTTCTGCAGAATCTCACGCACATCCGCATGCTCGCGAAGGAGTTTCTCAGCTAGTAGAAGCAAGTCATCGAAATCCACGGCATTCTGAGTTCTCAATTCATTATTGTAAGCACGGGCAATGTCAGCGATCAGATCATCGGCTTGATCGTCCGCATCAATGCCCGCATTCTTATTGTTTGAAATGAGACTGAGGACCATCTGAGGGTCAACATTCAGATCCTTTCCGCCTTTGCGGACGATCAGCTGCTTGATCATGCCGATCTGGTCAGGGCCAGAATAGATGGTGAAGTTCTTCTTGTAGCCAAGTTTCTCGATGCCCTCACGCAAGATCCTCACACAGAGGGAGTGAAATGTACACACGGTGATTTCTTCACCAGCATCCTGAGACACCATGCCACAAACACGCTCACGCATCTCTGCGGCAGCCTTGTTGGTGAATGTCACCGCGAGGATCTGGTGCGGCTGCACACCTTGCTGAAGCATATTAGCAATCCGGCAGGTCACCGTGCGAGTCTTGCCTGTACCAGCCCCAGCCAGAATCAATACTGGACCATCAAGAGAATTAACTGCATCGCGCTGCGCTTCATTGAGACTGGAAAATGAGAACCCGGTGGACATCGCGGTTGATGGAACCCAAGCCTTTCCCCGCTGTCAATCTGGATTAGATACGTCTCGAAAGATTCCTGACTTAGGGCTATTTCCTTACAATTTTACCCTGTTTATTATTCTCTGCTGTAGCACGGTTTAGCCCATGAATCGTGGGGTTGCCCTGGATAAAGTAGCCTGCCTGGTCATTCCCCGCAGAAGCCACGATACTCATTTCAACAGAAGTAAGATCGCCTTGGATGGCAACACCTGAGAGCAGGTTCCCCTGTGAAAGGACCTTATCCATTTTCACCAGAGAGCCGTCGGCAATATACACGCCCGTCTCTCTATTCTTCTCTACTGTGCATTGGGCTAGAGTGACTCGACTCCCCCCAGTGACTACCAGGCCACTTCCTGAGGAAGACGCAATTTTACTCCGAAACACCGTACCTGAAGCTCCATCCCAAAAGTCCACTCCATGCTCCGCATTTTCATCAAATAGGCAGTCAGTCAGCGCGGCTTGACTGTCCTCCCCTTTAATGGTGACTCCATCCCAGCCGCTCTGTGATACTTTGCACCCCTTCATCTCTAGCTTGCCAGCAATAACAGCTACTCCATGCCCTGGTGCTTTGACGAACTCGCAATTCTCAAAATACGCATTGGATGCGACGAGGATTAGCGCATGACGATGCTGGTCGTCGATATAGCCTATTCCCTTTACCGTAAGCCCTTTTATGTTCACCTTGCCTTCCTTCTGCTTAATATAAATAGCAGGGCCGTGCGCGCACTTGGACTCGATAAATGTTTTATTCACCCCCTGGCCTTCTATCTTCAGGCTCTTCTCCAATTCAATCTCCGCATAGAACAAACCTTCTCCAAGAAGTATTCTCCCCCCGCTATTAACCCATTTCACGGCCTCATCAATGTCAGCTACATCTCCAGGAACGCGGATCTGGTCCAAGGTGGTAGACAGGCGTTTCTTTAGTGCCAATGCTTCCGCGTGCTCAGGCGCTATCTCAAGAATCTGGTCAAGTTTTGAAAATGCGGCAGCATTAAAACGAGAAGTGTCCATACTCTTGAACTCGTTCATCAACATTTGCACGCGTCGGTCTCTTTTTTCCGCGTGAGCGCGAAGCTCTTGAAACCTTAATCGATATTGCTGTATTTGCGCGTCACCCAAACCAAGCGACTCCATGGCGGTGATGGACTGCTCAGCGTCAATCCAGTTCTCCTTCGACAAGTTTACCTGAAAAGTTTTCACCACCTGAATCGTCTGAAGTCTTTGCTGAAGCTCCTTGGAGGCATTTGCAATTTTCTCCTGCAATTCTTCCGGAATGGGGTCACGGGCTGCTCGGGCTTGGATAGCTTTAAGTGCTCCCGCGACCTCTTCCTCTGTCTGCAATGAAACTACTTCCGCTAGCAAATTTTGAAGCCTCTTGATATTTGCCTCTCGTCTTGAGGTGTCGATTTGAGAGTTGATTTGCCCAATCCTTTTCCTACAGGCATCGCTGACTCCTTCCTTCTCGATTTGGTCGAGACTAGAAAGCTTGTTTTTAAGCTGAGATAAAATCGCTTCAATCTCAGCCCCCGCTAACAGATTATTGATCTCACTAATAATTTCATCAGCTTTAGCCTCCCTCTTCTTCAATGCCTCAAGCTCCTCATCCGCCTTAGCCTTCAATATTTTGTACTTGGCTTTGAGCTGAAAAATATCCCCGCTCAGCTCACCATCAGTATCCAAGCCCTCAGCTAAGAGAATAGATCTCTCAGCTTTTGCAAGGTCCCCCTGATTTAAGAAGTTCTGTGCATCTTCAACGGCCTTGCGGGAGTTTTGCTTCCTCTGGACCGCACTTTGTTCCGCCAGCCTTTTTTCTGAAGCAGCCGTTTCCTGCCACTTGAGGTATTGAACAGCCACCGCCCCGGCAATCATCAAGACTGTGACCAAGATGGCTATCTTGATCCATGGCATACCCTTCTTTTGGGTTCTCGTGCTAGATGCTTCCTCAGCTCTCATAACTACCTTCCATGAGATAATGCACAATTCTACCCGGTTAGTCTACAAAGGTCTGAATAACAGGGAAATCACCATTAAGGTCTCTATCTGTTTTGGTTAGGTGTATTTTTACAGGCCTGTATCGTGATCTGGTATGATTTAAATTGTATTTTCTGATAAGGCTTCTGACAAAATGCTCAGGCAAATTAGTAGATTCAATGATCTGGAGAGCTCCTCTCCCATTGGCGATCGCCTTAAGCACTTTCTCTTGGATAGCAACAGCATCCCCCTCTCCTGCCGAAGCAATGACATCTTCTGATAGCTTCAAATACCTCCCTAATTTTAGGAGACTACTCGTTGGCAAATCTGCAAAGACCGCAAGCCCTCCAAAATCATAGTCTATATATTCGGAGTCACCCATCAGGAATGAGGTGGAGGTCCCAGCGCTAAGATAGAGATACCCTCTGGACTCAGCAGCGTGATCTAAAGCCACTTTACGCAGCCTGTGCTCCACACCTGCCGCCACAGGAAACTCGTCTGTTAGCGGTTTTGATAATGCACTTAAACTAGTGTCCAGAATTTCGACATCCCCCCAATCATGGTTTGAACTAGGATCTTCAGTGAAATCAATCACTGCAATCTGTTCTTCCCCCATGGAGTCGATGGCAATTCTAGTAAGGAGATGTGCCGCCAGAGTTCCATCCCAGGCGATGCAAACACCATTATAGCCACCTTTACGCACAAAATCTTCTACTCCACAACAGAGTGCCCGATAAAGCAGTTCCGTCGAATGCATCTCTTCCGAAGTAACTTGAGAAACTACATCACCACCAACGTCGACCACTAAGCATTCCTCACCGAATGCAACCAAACTGCGTAACACCACTCCTGATAGGCCATACGCTGTAGATTGCCCGTGAAAGACCCAGCCATCGTTGCTGCCAACTGCATTGCAGTAAACACCTGGCAGTCCGGGAGAGCGATCGGTCGCCCTTTCAGGATGTGTGAAAGTTTCAGCATCCATATGGATGAAGAGATCAGACGCTACATCCAAACACCCTGAGTCTGACAACCTGAGATCCAGTTTACACCCTTTTAGCTCAATCTGCTTGTTCGTCTGGTCAGCTGCAGCATACGGGAACGAAATGCAGACAGGGTCTTTTCCAAGCTGTAATAGAGTGGCAGCTTTCTGCGGCTCATCATTCTCTATTAATATGTGCCCGACCAATAAAGGCACATCCTTAACCTCATCCCCCAGATAGTCGAGTGCCTGGAGACACTGCTCGACAAAGCGTTCACGATGAACCAACCCTAAAAGCGGGTATCCGCACAACGCATATGCTGGTGTAACTACTAACTCGGCATCCTGATCTAGACAGGACCTATAGGCCTGCATGATTCTCTTAGCATTGGCGGGAAAATCACCAACCATCGAGTTGATCTGAGCCAGCCCAATACGCATGTCTTACCAGAGTCCAAATTTTCCGTAATACAGAGCATACGTCCCCATTAAGAGGTTCGCTACAGCATGCATAGTGATACAGGCAGCCAAACTTTTCGTTTTCACTGCCACCCAATAGGTGAGCGATCCATAGATGAACGCTCCCAGAAAATCAACAGGTTGGTGAATGGAAATAAAGGCTGCTGTGACGATCAGATAGCTACGCCAATCAGGCTTGCCAAAGGGAACCTTCCAGTAATCACCATCAGGATTGAGGATGAAACGCATCAGGAAACCCCTCCATAAAATCTCCTCTACAAGAGACACAATGATGACTGCGCGGAAAAAGCGAAGAAAGCCAGACACGAATACACCCCCTATGCCGAACTCATCCTTCAGCACCATAGGATCAAACCCCTCTCGTCTTGGCATGACCCCGAGATACTCAAGCCACCCAACACTCTCCTCAGTGTAGCCCATCCAGTCATAAAGCGTTGTCGGTAGAAGCCAAAAGCCAATCCCGACAACACCCATAAGCCCACCGAAAACAACTCGCGAGTCCCACTTTAGATCATAGTGCTTCCAGTAGAACACCAGAGTACCCAGCACCAAAATGGTTTGTATAGGGTACATCCATTGCTCCGGCCAATGCCTCCACCAGGGAGCGTCAGGGTGCTCCCACTTGATTTGATCCCCGAGAGACATCGCCATGTTCAGGAGGAAAAAAGCAGCGAAAGGAACTACGTGAGCGTAGGTCTTGTTCTCTCTCAGTTCAGTTAGGGGGTTACTCGTCATGAATTAGTGAAGAGTACTAACAAAGATCTCCATTCTGTCCATAGCTTCCTTGAGGTCATCCATTCCGGTGGCATAACAACAACGTAAGAAGCCTTCACCACTCTGGCCGAATGCATCTCCCGGCACTGCAGCGACATTTTGCTCTTCAAGCAAGCGCATAGCGAAATCCTTGCTGCTCAAACCAAACTTCCTGATATCAGGAAACACATAAAATGCTCCACCAGGAGTATGGCACTCAAGCCCCATGTCATTGAGTCTCTTCACCAGGTAATCTCTACGCTGATGATAACTCTCTTTCATGCGCTGCACCGCTGGCGCACCATTTTCAAGCGCTTCAATCGCTGCAGCCTGACTTGTGATAGGAGCACACAGCATAGAGTACTGATGAATTTTCATCATGGCCTCGATGATTGGCGCAGGCGCACATGCGTAGCCTAGACGGAAGCCTGTCATAGCAAATGCCTTGGAGAAACCATGCAGCAGAATGCAGCGTTCTTTCATGCCTGGCAATGAAGCTATAGAAACATGTTCATCCGAGTCATACTGCAATTCACTATAAATTTCATCCGTTAGGACGATGAGGTCATGCTTGATACAAAGCGCAGCAATTTCCTCTAGATCCTCTTTAGGGGCGATGGCGCCCGTAGGATTGGTTGGGAAATTCAGCATTACCACCCTGGTCTTGTCTGTGAGAACATTCTCCAGTGCACTAGCTTTGAGCGAGAAACCGTCAGACTTGTGAGTAGCTACTGGAACTGCTTTGCCATGTGCCATGGCGATACTCGGGCTGTAAGAAACGTAGCAAGGCTCATGGTAAACAACCTCATCACCTGGATTGAGTAGTGCTCTCAACGCAAGATCAATCGCCTCAGAGACACCCACGGTAACGAGAACCTCATCGGCCGGGGAATAGTCCACATTGAAGAACTCCCCCACATAAGTTGAGATGTGTTTGCGTAACTGCAGGAGACCAAGGTTGGAAGTGTAGCTGGTCTGCCCTTTTTCCAATGAGTAGATGGCCGCTTCACGGATATGCCATGGAGCACTGAAGTCTGGCTCCCCGACTCCAAGAGAGATCACGTCTTCCCTTCCCTGTACCAACTCAAAGAAATCGCGAATACCTGAGCGTGGCACACTGGCAACCTGCCGTGCAATTTTACTAGTGTAGTCCATAATAAAATCCCAATAGAGCTTATGGTGCGACAGCTAGCCTGCCTTCCGGTTCTTCCATCTCAAAGACAAAGCCGTTCTCCTTGTAGGTTTTGAGTCTGAAATGCGTGGCCGTTGAAAGCACACCGTCGATGGTGCTCAACTTCTCACTGACAAATCTAGCCACCTCTCTCAAATCAGAGCCCTCGACGACCACCATCAGATCGTAGCCGCCACTGGCCAGGTAACAGGCGTCGACCTGATCGAAACGTGCGATTCGCATTGCTAGGCGGTCAAAGCCACCACCTCTCTCTGGAGTTAGCTTCACCTCAATGAATGCTGCCACGTCTGTGCTGCCTGCCAACTCAGGATTCACCACTGCATTGTAGCCAAGAATGGTTCCATCTTTCTCCCACGCCTGGATACGCTCAGTCACCGCCGCCGCGTCCAACTTGAGGAGCTCGGCAAGTTCTTGATGAGTGTAGCGCGCATTTTGGCACAGAAGTTGAAGTAATGGATCTATTGACATGACGGCCATGTGTTAACGGATTGAACCCCATTTGCCAAATTAGATTTCTGCGTTTGGCTGCATTCTATGTCATTTTTCGGCCAAGCCCGTTAATGTCTGAGTTTTTTCTTTCATATAGAGGCTGAAGAGCGGTTAATCACGCTCAGCTGATACTGTGATATATTTAGTAGGCATACGACGTATCCGCAGTATCATTGAGAAACCACACAAGTCACTGTTCTCTTGTTACGATCCTATGAGTAAGCTTAAAACACGCATTATCAGTACCGCACTGGCCCTCACAGCCACCAGTGCGACTTCCATCGCAAACCCGTCTGACCTGAAGGTCACTGAATTCGCTGGCAGCGACGTGGCTCCATCACCTGCCTGTCTCTCCGTGGCCGCAAATGGAGATGTCTATGTAGGCGTTGATCTCCTCGGTTCACTTGGGAAAGGTTCCGGCAAGGGCCGCATCGTTAAACTCGTTGATACAGACAACGATGGAAAAGCGGATAAACACACGGTATTCGCCAAAGTAGACAACCCTCGTGGACTAATTTCCATGGGTGACAAGCTTTATGTCCTCCACACCGTGATCCCAGACGGCCAAAAGCTTACAGGCATGCATCTTTCCGTTCTCACGGATGCTGACCATGATGGTGTTGCAGACGGCGAACCAAAGCGACTCATTGAAAATATTTCCGTGCCTAAGCACAACCAAGATCGTGGCGCCGACCACACAACCAATGGTATCCGTATGGGTATCGACGGCTGGATTTACATTGCCGTAGGTGACTTTGGCTTTGTCGATGCTGTCGGCACAGATGGCAAGAAACTCACCATGCTAGGTGGAGGCATTCTGAGAGTGCGTCCCGACGGATCAAACATGGAAGTTTACACTCATGGACTTCGTAATATCTACGATGTAGCGATTGATCCGTTCATGAACATGTACACCCGCGGCAACACCAACGACGGTGGCGGCTGGAATGTACGCTTCATCCACCAGATTCAATCCGGTGAGTATGGGTACCCAGTTCTTTTCAAACATTTCACCTCTGAAATTATCCCCGCTCTAGCTGACCTTGGTGGAGGATCTGGTACAGGCGCTCTTTTCATGGATGAACCAACCTGGCCAGACAAGTACAACAAGGTGCCCATGATGGCGGACTGGGGACGCAATGAAATCTACATCCATCGTCTTACCCAAGATGGGCCATCCTTCACTCAAAAGCAGGAAGATTTCATCAACACCTCTCAGCCGGCTGATGTCGATGTCGACGGCTCTGGCCGCATGTTCATCGCAGCATGGGCAGGTGCTGGCTACAAAGGAAACCCAAAGCGTGGATACATCCAACTCGTCACTCCTCAGAACTGGCAGTACAAAGCTTTCCCTGAGCTCACCAAGCTCTCGGATGAGGCCTTGGTGAAGGGCTTGCGCTCAGACAGCGCGACGACTCGCCTTAACGTGCAGCAGGAGCTAATCAAACGTGATTCCAAGAAAGCAGCTGGTGAAATCATCGCGATTGCCCAGGACACCAAAGCCTCCAAGGAGTCTCGTGTGGCTGCAATCTTCACCTACAAGCAACTACTTGGTAAGGACGCCAACAAGGCACTCTTGGACCTGGCTGACGACACCGACGTACAGGAGTGGACCATCAGAGCGCTCGCAGATAGACTCGACCAGGTAGCAGATCTCCCGCTTGAGCCGTTCTACGAAGCTCTCAAGTCATCCAATCCACGTGTCCAGGTCGCCGCCGCAGTAGCACTAGGCCGCATTGGCAAAAAAGAAGCCGCCCCTGCCCTTCTTGCTGTTGCTAAACCTCCTGCATCAGAGAAGGATGACGAAGGCACAAAAACTGCCACCGCATTTTTCACTAGTGAAAAGGTAACCGGCAAAAAAGTGATCGATATTGATATCGATATCACCCGCACCAAACAACTCTGCCTGATCGTAGAAGATGGCGGTGACGGAAATGGAGGAGATCACGCCGCATGGATTGACCCTACACTCATTACCGAGAGTGGTAAGAAAGTTCCTCTGAATAAGCTTAAGTGGAAGTCAGCCACACAAGGCTGGGGTAAAACCCTGAAAGGGAAAGACACGACTGGCAAGCCGCTTCAGCTTGTTGATGGAACCAAGGTCAAAGACGGCATTGGTACCCACTCCAAGTCTGTAATTACCTACAAAATTCCGCCTCAATACGTACGCTTCCAAGCAAAAGCCGGCCTCTCCAGCGGAGCAAACGAGTCCGCCAGTGTTAAATTTGCCCTGTCGGCCACGCCTCCAAGCGGGAGTGGCAGCCCTGAAGGCCCTCACGCAACACCCAACTCACCAGTTATTCTGCCTCACGTAGCCGTCCACGCCCTGGTTAACTTGGGTGCTAAAGAAGACTGCTTGGATGCCATCGATAGTGAAAGTCAAGACGGCGCTCTCTGGGCCCTCCACCTCATGCATGATGAGACCGTAGTAAACGCTCTGATCTCCAAATTCAAGGGCTCCAGCGATGCTAAGCTCAAGAATAAGATCCTTCGAACTCTTGCCCGTCTTTACACAAAAGAAGCTCCATATGATGGTTCATGGTGGTGGAAGACGCAGCCAGACACTCGTGGACCATACTATGTGCCTGTGACATGGGAAGCCTCTCTACAAATCGAAGAGCTATTCCGCACAGAGTGGGAATCAGCAACTCCTGATCACAAGGGGTACCTGACCTTCCTCGCCAACAAATACCGCATGAACCTTCAAGGTATCGGCAAAGTTGAGGATAAAGTAGCTAGCAAAGAGAAGAAGATTGGCGACATGTCTATCGAAGACGTCATGCTCGGGCTTGATAAGGCCAAGGGCAATGTAGCTAAAGGTAAGAAACTCATGTCTAGTCAAGCATGCATTGCATGCCACAGCATCTCAGCCAACGACCGCAAACTCGGCCCTGACCTTAATGCGATTGGTGGTCACTTGGACCGCGAGGCTATTGCCGAAGCGATCCTCAAGCCAGATGCAACTATCGCAGATGCGTGGGTTGATGTGGTCAAGACTGACGGATCCAGCATGCAAGGTACCCTCGTTTCAAAAGACGATAAAGAGCTTGTCGTGCGTAATATTGCAGGCATCAGCACCACTGTGCCAATGTCTGAAGTGAAGTCAGTCGGCAAATCCGCCTCTACCATCATGGGGCCACATCTCCTCGATGCTCTTACCATGAAGGAGTTTGCGGACGTCATTGAGTACCTTCACTCTCTGAAGTAAGTAACACTTTTCTAAATAATCACAAAGGGCGCCCTAACAAGGGCGCCCTTTTTTGTTCCTTCCAGAGTTCTTGGCTCCAGTGACCTTCTGTGTTAAAATTCAGATTGATTGCTAGAAACCTCGATGTGGCAAGAAACCCAAGCTTACTTTCTTTCGTTAGCTTTAGGCCTACTCATTGGCTTACAGCGAGAGGTCACTAAGTCACATAGTGCTGGCATCAGAACTTTCACCTTGATCACTCTGCTAGGCTCTGCAGCAGCTACTCTTGGAGTTTGGCAGACCTGTGTCGCCCTTCTGGCTGTAGCCGTCATTCTCGCCGTTGGAGCTATTCACCCCAACCGAAATACAAGTACGGGCCTCACCACCGAAGTGGCTTGCCTGCTCTCATTTTTCATCGGGGCCTTGCTCGTTAATGATGAGCGCATTGTGGCCCTCTTGCTCGCAGGCTGCTGCCTGGTTTTACTACAAACTAAGCGACCTCTACATGCTTTCTCAAGCCAGCTTAATCGTGAGGATCTTCACGCAATTGCGCGCCTATCTCTACTAGTACTGATCATTTTACCCTTGCTACCCAATCGTTCATTTGGACCGCATGAAGCGATCAACCCCTTCAAGATATGGCTGATGGTGGTCCTGATTGTAGGTATGTCTCTAGTCGCCTATTTTGCCTCCAAGTATTTTGGGGAAAAGAAAGGCGCGGTAGCAGCGGGTATACTGGGCGGCCTCATATCTAGCACAGCTACGACTGTAAGCTTCTCTCGCCAGGCAAAAGCTACACCCTCATCCGCTGGCACCGTCACGGTACTGATCTTGATGATATCCTCGACCATTGTCTTTGCGCGAGTTCTTTTCGAAATAGCTTTGGTTGCTATCACGGAGTGGTCAAGCATGGCGACTCCACTCATTTTCATGATGCTATGGATGGCACTTATATCTGCCTTTATCTCCAGAGGCGTGGATAAAAATAGCCCAAATGAGCGAAGAACCACCCCACCCTCAGAGTTCACGGTCGCTGTAATTTTTGGAATCATGTACGCGGCAGTGCTTTACGGAGTAGCGGTAGCAAATGACAACTTTGGCAGCCAAGGGGTCTACGTAGTAGCTGCTATCTCCGGACTGACAGACATGGACGCCATCACCCTGTCATCTGCTCAGATGGTTGCCACTGACACCTTGGCGCCCGCGATCGCTTGGAGATCCATCCTTATTGGCGGCATGGCCAACTTGGTATTCAAAGGTGTCATTGCGTCCATTCTTGGCCCGATAGAGCTCGTCTGGCCCCTCATAAAAGGGTTTGGAGCCTCTCTGGCAGGAGGACTAGTTATTCTCTTAACTTGGCCGCATTAGGGGCAACTCAGTCCCCCATGCAAATGCCGATGGCTCTGGCAGTCTCCACTACTTCACCCTCAGGGTCCACACTACGAAGATGGTTTACCGCCTCTTCGATAGGCACCGAACTTACGTGATATGCTTGGTAGCTAACCATACGGCCGAAATTGCCCTCCTCAGCAAGCTTCACAGCCTTCACTCCAAATCTTGCCCCGAGAATTCGATCTAGGCTGGTAGGCTCACCGCCTCGCTGAAGATGACCTAGAGTACAAGTCCTTGTCTCCTTGCCAGTTCTGTCAGCAATTTCTGTGGCGATCAATTCACCAATACCACCCAGACGAACTTCCCCCTCATGAGCCTCTTTGGTGACTAGTTGCCCCCCTGGAATGGTGGCTCCCTCAGCAACCACAATCATCGTGCTGTGATGGCCTTTCGCCTCACGGGCCTTAATATGCTCAGCTACTTTCTCGAGTGAAAATGGTATTTCGGGCATCAAGATAACATTCGCTCCACCAGCAATTCCTCCCCAGAGTGCAATCCAACCCGCATGGCGCCCCATGACCTCGACGACCATCACACGTTTGTGACTCACGGCTGTGGTGTGAAGCCTATCTAGAGCGTCAACCACGCAAGACACCGCACTATCAAAACCGAAGGTCATCGCAGTAGCCTGAAGGTCATTATCAATTGTTTTAGGCACGCCAATGATTGGGAAACCTGCCTGGTATAGATGAAGCGCCGTGCTCAGCGAACCCTCTCCACCGACAACAATCAAAGCCCTGATTTCAAGCTGCTCCATAGTCCGCTTGGCCTTAACTGTGACAGCCTCGATAGCCTCAACCGGGTCGGAAACACCAATTTTAGCTGCAAAGTGACTCTTGTTTGTCGTCCCCAATATCGTACCACCAAGCTTCAAAATACCTACTGTATCTTCAGGGTCGAGCTTCTGGTAATCACCGGGTGGCAACAATCCTTCAAAACCATCACGGAACCCAATAACCTCCCACCCTAATTTAGCAGCAGCTCCCACAACACCGTGAATCACAGCATTTAATCCAGGGCAATCGCCACCACTATTCAGAATTCCGATTCGCATGGACATAATCTAGCAAATCATACGGACTTGCGAACGGTTTTTTTACATCATCACCCTGAAAAGCAGTCATGCTTTCTCTATGAAAAGATTATGCGAAGGACTGCAACTTGAATCACATTCATAATAATCATAAGCATCTCACCGCCCCCATTAACAAGTTATTCACAAACAGCATAGTGACCGCCTTCAACTCCAACTCGTTAATATCCAGACGAGTCCGAAGCAGCCTCAAACATCTCACCCCCTGAGAGGCGAATAGACGGATTCAGGCCTTCATTCATAAACGGGAATCAGCAGGAAACCCCTTTATGCTTTTATTATTAGTTTGTTACACTCCTCTTAAGATAGCTGTCGTGAAAAATGATTATAGCGCTAACGAAAGCAGCGCCTTTCCATCAATCATACTCATAGTGAAGGCTTGGCTGCCCTCACGCGCCTCCCCGATCGATCAGCAGCAGCGCCTTACGAGCGAATTTCACAACTTATTCACATAATACTTCTCCTTATGAACCTATCAGAGATAGCTCAATATAGGTGAAAGCTTTCTCTTGAATGTTAGTCTTTAAGTGACCAATCTCCAGTCATGCAGCCGGTGCATTTCGATCAAGCTCTGAGAAATATCTACAATCGAGACCAGAGATTCCGACCAGAAGCCTTTGAGTTTCTGAAACAGGCTCTTGATTATACGGTCACAGACCATGAGAAAAATAATGCAATCTCTGGCCAGCACGTCACCGCCAGCCAGTTACTGTCGGGTTTTAGAGATCTCGCACTCAAGGAATTCGGACCAATGGCCGCCACTCTCTTCGAGGAATGGGGTATCACCTCTTGTGAAGACATCGGAGATATGGTCTTCATGTTAATCGATGAGGGGATGTTCGGCAAACAGGACAGCGATAGCCGAGATGACTTCCAGAACATCTATGACTTCCAAGAAGTCTTTGTGGAGCCATTCCTGCCAAAGAGCGCCAAGATCGCGCGCTAGCTGGACTGTCTACCTATAAAAAAGCACTTTTGCCATTGGCATTTTCCAGCCTCTGCATAATCTTCCTCCTGTGAGTTATCAGGTATTCGCCAGGAAGTATCGCCCGAAGACATTTAAAGATGTTCTGGGTCAAGATCATGTGATCCAAACCCTCAGGAACGCTATTGAACAAGAGAGGTTAGCCCATGCCTACCTCTTCGTGGGGCCGCGAGGTACAGGTAAGACCTCTACTGCGCGTATCTTGGCAAAAGCCTTGAACTGCAGCAATGGTCCGAGCATCGATTTTGACCCTGATGAAGACATCTGTCAGGAGATCGCAGAAGGACGCTCTTTGGACGTTCTGGAGATCGATGGTGCTTCAAACAACGGCGTGGACCAAGTCAGGGACCTGCGAGACAACGTGCGTTTTGCTCCGAGCCGCTGTCGATACAAGATCATCTACATTGATGAGGTGCACATGCTCACCACACAGGCGTTCAACGCTCTCCTTAAAACACTGGAAGAGCCTCCCGAGCACGTAAAATTTATTTTCGCCACCACTGAGCCAAATAAGATTCTGCCTACGATCATTTCTCGCTGTCAGCGTTTTGATCTACGCCCTATCGCTACGCAGACGATAGCTGACCACCTCATCTATATTGCCAACAACGAAGGTGTAGAACTCGAGAAAACAGCTGCTTGGACGGTTGCCAAGGGTGCCGAAGGTGGCATGCGTGATGCTCAGTCCATGCTGGACCAGCTGGTGGCCTTTTGTGGCAATCATATTACTGAAGCCAATGTCTTGGATGTGTTTGGATTCACCTCTAGAGAGACAGTCGCTAAACTCACTAGCAGCATTCTGGAGAAGGACACCTCTGCTGCCCTGAAAATCCTCCATGAGCAAGCCTCGACAGGTAAGGAACTGAGTCAACTGCTTGATGACTCGATCGGCTGTTTGCGTTCTCTGCTAGTTGCCAAAGTCGATCCAAACGCCGAGAGCGACGGCATACCCGTTGAACTCTGGCAGCCCTTAGTAGAGCTATCCACATCTGTGCCTACTGATCGCCTCCTCAATCTCGTGGATATCTTTGCAGATACAGAATCTCGCATGAAGTGGGCTACGAACAAAAAACTTCATTTCGAGATCGGCCTGATCAAAGCAATACAATCTCTCAATGACGCACGGATAAGTGATGTCATCAAGGCTCTCGCCGGAGCTGGTCCCGTGGATATTCCACAACAGGCTACACCGCCTGCCAGCAAACCAGCCTCAAAAGACAAAGAGGTCGCTGTCGTGCTAGAGCAGAAAGATGAATCACCTGATCCTATTTCACAGCCTGAGCCCGTAATAGACACCCAGCCTCAACCTGAACCAATCGCTGCCGCGGCTCCTGCTCCGGAGCCTGTTAGCCAGCCAGCACCCGAACCTGTCATTACCACGACAGAGCCAGAAGCAGCAACTAGACCCAAAAAGAGTGGTGATCCCATAATGGGGCTCGATGCACTTATTGCCGATGCACCTGACAAAGCGCCGGAACCCGCTCCAGAACCTGCTGTGATTGCCAGGGAGAAGCAGCAACAGGCTGAGACTGCAGCAAAAGCTGAAGCTGCAGAAAATGCACCTCCAGAGGAAGAAGAGGATAATGGTGACGAAGAATTCTATCAGGACCCTCTCATTCAAAAAGCCCTCAAGCTATTTCAAGCTACGCTTGTCTCCTAAATTTCAACTCAACCAATTAATATCACCATGAATCTGAACAAACTCATGAAGCAGGCCCAGCAAATGCAAGCTGGCATGGCCAAAGCCCAAGAAGAGCTCGCACAAAAGACAGTGGAAGCCTCTGTTGGTGGCGGTAAAGTCACCGTAGTGGCCACAGGTGCTGGCGACGTTCAATCCATTAAGATTGACCCGTCAGTTGTCGATCCCGAGGATGTGGAATTTCTTGAGGACCTTGTACTCAAAGGAGTACAGGAAGCCGTAACCAAAGGAAAGGAGATGGCTGCTTCTGAAATGTCCAAACTTACCGGTGGCATGAATATTCCAGGCCTCGGATAAGCATTAAGAACACACCAATGCTCAATTCAAACACGCTCCCCCTCTCCTAGCATGACTCGTGAAGACATCGCAGATGTGCTAGAGAACATAGCACTACTACTGGAGCTTAAGGGGGAGAATGTTTTTAAAACTCGGGCCTATCGTAATGGAGCGGAGATAGCCCGAACTGGCGACTGTGACATCATTGGTCTAGCCAAAGAAAACCGTTTAGCTGAAATCGACGGCATCGGTAAAGCTCTACAGGACAAAATTCACGAGCTGGTTACCACCGGCAAAATGGATTACTACGAAGACCTTCGCTCAGGATTCCCCCCTACTCTTTTTGATTTATTTGAAATCCAAGGTCTAGGCCCCAAAAAAATCAAAGCGCTCTACGACAAGCTAGAGATCGACTCCATAGAGTCTCTTAAGCGAGCGTGTGAAGATGGCTCAATCTCTCAGCTTAGCGGATTTGGCGCCAAGACAGTTGAGAAACTGTTAGCAGCTATCGAACTAAGAGAGAAGTTTTCCTCACTATTCAGGCTTGGTGATGTGGCTGTCTTAGCCGAGTCCTTACTTGATGCGATTCGTGCGCACCCCGCTACCTTACAATGCTGCCACGCCGGGTCCTACCGCAGATCCAAAGAGATCCTACATGACATCGATATTTTGGTGGCAACCGACCACCCTAGCGAACTCACAAAATATTTCTCTGAACTCGAAATTGTCGAAGACGTCATTGCTTGTGGGAGCACGAAAGCCTCGGTGCGCCTGGCGAATGGTCTACAGGCTGATCTGAGGGCTGTATCCAATAAAGAGTTCCCCTTTGCCCTCCAGTATTTTTCTGGCAGCAAGGAGCACAATGCTGCACTGCGCCAGCGCTCCTTAAAAAAGGGCTGGTCTCTGAATGAGTATAACTTTTCCGTAAAAGAAGACGCTGAAGCTCCACCTGAGATTCAGCAGGAGGAAGACATCTATCAGGCTTTGGGGCTTCAATACATTCCTCCGGAACTCCGTGAAAACCGTGGTGAGTTTGAAGCCGCTGAACATGGAGTAATTCCTAAACTGATAGAATTAGAGAACCTGCGCGGCACTTTTCACAACCACACAACAGCTTCAGACGGCAGAAACTCTCTTGAGGAAATGGCCGAAGCTGCCATCGATCTAGGCCTCGAATACCTTGGGATTGCTGACCATTCCAAGTCATCTTTCCAAGCTAACGGCCTCTACCCGGAGAGACTTCTTAAACAAATTGATGAAATAAAGGCTCTCAATAAACAATGGGAGGGATCCTTTAGACTACTAGCTGGCTCGGAGGTTGATATTCTCAAGGATGGCTCATTGGACTTCCCGGACGACATCCTAAAGCAGTTAGATTATGCAGTAGCCTCTGTACACAATGCATTTACCCTGAGCGAGGATGAGATGACGGCCCGAATTATCCGCGCCATGGAGAATCCTTATATCACCATGCTTGGCCATGTCACTGGGCGCCTCCTCCTCAAAAGAGAAGCCTATGCAGTTAATATCGATAAAATTATCGATTGTGCTGCCGAGACCGGCACCATTATTGAACTCAATTGCAGTCCCTATCGATTGGACATGGACTGGCGACACTGGAGAAAAGCCTGCGACAAGGGTGTACTCTGCTCCATCAACCCAGACGCCCATCGAGTCGAGCATCTCCAGTTTCTTTCATTCGGCGTCCGCCTCGCTCGCAAAGGCTGGCTACGCAGACAAGATGTCATTAATACAAAGCCCCTGGCAGAAGTTCTTGAATTTCTCAAAATTCAGTAGAATCTAAAAACTAACATATCCATTATGCAAAGTATGTCGTTCTCTAAATTCTTAGCCGCATCCCCGCCAGTACCTACTACAACACTAATTGTAGCATGTGTTGTCATCCTCTTTGGTCTCGTCTTGATCTACTTACTCCTCAAGTTCTTCAAGACTTGGCTTCGTGCTAGACTCTCTCAGGCACCCGTATCCTTTGGCAGCCTGATCGGAATGTGGCTGAGAAAGGTTCCATTCGGACTTATCGTAGACTGCAGAATTACAGCAAAAAAAGCCGGCTTGGATTACTCCACGGAGCTTCTTGAGGCCCACTACCTCTCTGGTGGCGACGTTGGCGATGTCGTACTGGCTCTGATTGCAGCGGACAAAGCTGGTATCACCCTGAATTTTGATAGAGCGTGCGCCATCGATCTTGCAACAAAGGACACTGGCAAAACCGTCCTTGAGGCTGTACGTACCTCCATTAACCCAAAAGTCATCGACTGCCCTAACCCAAATACAGGCATCTCCAAGATTACTGCTGTTGCCAAAGACGGTATCGCAGTAAATGCCCGCGCTCGAGTGACCGTTCGTACGAACTTGGATCGCTTCGTAGGCGGTGCGACTGAGGAGACCATTATCGCTCGCGTAGGCGAAGGCATCGTTACTTCTGTGGGTTCTGCTGAATCCTACAAAGCAGTTCTAGAGAACCCGGACTCTATCTCACGTCTTGTGCTAGGCAAGGGAGTTGACTCCGCAACTGCTTTTGAAATTCTCTCCATCGATATCGCTGATGTGGATGTTGCAGACAACATCGGCGCCCGACT
Organism: Rubritalea squalenifaciens DSM 18772; assembly: GCF_900141815.1. NCBI lineage: Bacteria > Pseudomonadati > Verrucomicrobiota > Verrucomicrobiia > Verrucomicrobiales > Rubritaleaceae > Rubritalea > Rubritalea squalenifaciens. Next base: position 719,526 of record NZ_FQYR01000003.1, on the reverse strand, counting down.
TCAAGCTGAACAAGCTGAGGCCGACAAGCAGATCGCGCAAGCTAAAGCCGAGGTAAGGCGCGCAGCTGCTGTAGCTGCAGAACAAGAGATGTCTGCTCGTACTCAAGAAATGAGAGCCAAGGTGGTAGAAGCTGAAGCTCAGATCCCAATGGCTATTGCTGAAGCTTTCCGTAATGGCAACCTGGGAGTGATGGATTACGTAAAGTACCAGAACATCAAATCTGACACAAAAATGCGTGATTCCATCGCCGGCGAAGATTCTGAATAATCCCTATTAGCTTTCTGAATGGCCATATTCACCACACTTGCCGATATCGATCTGGATCCAAGAATCATTCTTGCGATTGGCTTCCTCGTGTTCAGTGGACTGAAATGGCTATTCGGCAAAGTAGGATCCCAAGGTCAGGCCAAACACGAGTCTGACCTAGAGGATATCTACGAGCAATACAGAGAAGAAATCAGGAGAAAGCAGACCAGCAATCCAACGGCTCCACCACAGGTAATTCAACAGCCAGCTCAGACTCCTCCCCCTCTCCCCATCCAGCATAAGTCAGCCCAAGTTTCTAAGCCGACCACGGTTGAGTCACTAACTCGTAGCTACCGCAAGCAGGAACCCAAGCTATCCAAGGCGGAACAGGAAGCCCTGGAGAAAATCCAATCATCGGGAAATCTACTCAGAAGCAAGCGCCGCAAGAAAGCGCGACATGGGAAGACATCCTACACGAAACTCCTCTCTACACCAGATAGCGCGAGACAAGCTATCGTACTCAGTGAGGTGCTAGGCCCACCAAAGGCGATGCGCTAGCTCCTCCTATTTGAGATTTTTTTGGTACTGAAGTGCTTTCCACTTTGACATGGGGAAACATTTCGTACATACCACAAGCACTTCAGGGCCGGCGTGGCGGAATTGGTAGACGCGCTCGACTCAAAATCGAGTTCCATTGGAGTGCCGGTTCGACTCCGGCCGCCGGTACTTCCCTGAAGATTCTTGTTCTAGTCATCTGACTTACTCCGTATCAGCGTCATTCAGTGCGTTGATAAACTCTCTCAATCGGCCAAAGTCTCTACGTTTGTGTCTGAAAACAATGCGATGTAGGGCGTCAAGCTCGTGCTCATCACCTTCCTCCGGCAAAGCCTCACTCTGGACCATTTCACCAGACTTCACGATACCTTTAAACTCTTTCGCCATGTGACTAAAGGCCTTCTCTTTGATCTTCTTCTTAATTCTGACCACTAGCTTATCTCCGACGTAACGGTAAGAGTGGAAGTTTTTGTAGAAGTGCGTGATCTCATTCACTGCTTCTTCCACATCGTCAGTCACCAAGAACAAGGAGAAATCAGAATCAGAAATCAACCCCAGACGGTGCAGGTGCTCCTCAACAAATTGATTCCAAAACTTCCAGTATTTCCCCCCTTTAGAGTCCAAGAGCACGATAGGATATACGATTGCCTTGCCTGTTTGAATGAGAGTAAGGGCCTCAAAGATTTCATCCATCGTTCCGAAGCCTCCGGGCAAGGCGACTGCGGCATTCGCTTCTTTCACAAATGACAACTTACGCGTAAAGAAGTAGTTGAAGTCGATTAACTTTTCGTCTTTTGCAATAAACAGGTTGGCTGCAGCCTCAAATGGCAAGGCGATGTTAAGACCAAAACTGGACTCTCTACCTGCACCTTCATTACCTGCTGCCATGATACCTGGTCCAGCACCAGTGATCGTCATAAACCCTTCTTCTGCCATTCTCTTAGAAAATCTAACGGCAGTCTGATATTCCTCCTCTTCAGGAAGCGTTCTAGCAGATCCAAATACAGCGACTTTTTTGATATCCCTGTATGGGTAGAAAACCTCCGTTGCGATTCGCATCTCTTTCAATGCTCGGTTCATCATCTTGAAGTCCCCTGTGGAGACTGCACCACGGGACAACCTAACTGCGGTAACCATCATTTCCGCCAGCAGGCAAGCATTAGACCCAGTATCCAGTTCTTGGGCCAGAGCCATGATTTTATCGTCGAGTTTCTTTTCCCCTGTAGATCCTATGTAGGAACATGATTCTGAGAGGATCAAACCACCAGTGAAATCCCTCTCCTGAGGAATCTGCTTTTTACCTATACGTTCACTCATACTAGCCTAATGCTAGGCTAGAGTTTCCGTCTGCGCTAGTAATAAGCACACGAATTTCAACTTAACTGGATGACCTTCTTAGCGTGAGTCGATAAGATGATTTTAGAGATGCTCGCTAGAGGTAGATCAAATATTTGAGCGACCGCTTGTTGGTAGAGATCCAGTTGTATTTTATATTTCTCAGCTAGTAGACCAACATCATCAGAAGCGTCTGTCTTGAAATCGATAATCTGAGCAGAAATTGGATGACCTCCATTATCTATAGATACGTGCAAACGATCAATTACCCCACTCACCCAGTCACCGTCTATGAGAACTTCTACAGCAACCTCACGATATAATTTCATGTTAGAATTTGCCGTGAACAGCTTAGATACCTTCTCGACATCTAAACATGCCTGGACGATCTGCTGAACACGTCTATTACCAGCCCACTTGAATGCCCCCCCTCTATGCCATTCGATGCTTTCAAGAGCCTGATGAACCTCAAGACCAACTCGTAATCCTCCTCGGCTCATCAATTGTTGTTGAATGTTCGCGCCTGCATGAGAGGAGGCCAAAATAGGCACCGCTTTCTGAGAAGCTTCCAATAATCGCACCTCCTCCACCTGTTGCGGACTCACTAGGATAGACTCCTTGTCATCCAACCAATTCCACGAGCCTGATTCATAAAGCACGGTACCTGAAAGATCACTGAAGTGCTCATCTCGCACCGCGTCATCCCCCAGAGCAAGACGCAACCAATCAGAATTCCTTCTCGATAACGAAGAGCTCTTGCCCCTCTTCGGCAATAAGCAATATATGCCTGACTTGGCACGAGACAAAGCCACATAATGGACACAGAAAGCCTCGTAAGCTTGATCAGACTGCCAGCGATCGACTTCAGCTTGCAATTCTTCGTCAGCTAGCGCCAACTGCTTTTGAGGAAACAGAAGATGATGCTCTACATTTCCATCAGGATCTTTCTTTTCCAACAAATCCAATTTACCCAGTGAGTCGAATGAGCTGGTTTCCAGCGAGGGTAATATGACAACATCAAAACCAAGGCCTTTGGACTTGTGAACGGTCATAATCTGGACCACCCCTTCACGCGTCACCTCTTTTTGACGCCACTGCTCCATTTCGCTCACCCAGTCTTCAAGGCTCCCGCCACGCTTAACAAATTGAGCCGCTGAACGTTCAAGCTCATGCAAGCGTCCCACACTGTAGTTTGAAAGCGACACGCGCTCTCTAAGACCAAGGATCAAGGAGTGAAGCACTTCACTTATATCTGAGACATTAAGCTTCCTGTTCCACTGGAACCATACGGATTGGTCAGAGTTTTCACCGAAACCCATCACTGACGACAATGGGCTCATCTTCAAATGATTTGACGCCAAGCTATCACCGGGGTGAGCAAGAAAACGAAACGCATCACATATTGCATAAGAGACAGGGTTATCCTCGGCAACTGTGATTTCACTGTCCATCGCGACAGGCAAATCCGGGCAGTTAGCCCTGAGGTAATCACCAAGCGCTTTTGCATGGGAATTGTTTCGAACAATGACAGCGCAGGATAACTTCCGCTTCACAGGAGCGACCTTAGCAAGAATCTCCCCAACCCAGGCGTATTGCAGTTCTTTGCCTTCGAGCTCGTCTGACTCTTGAACCTCACACACCCAGGCATGCCCCTTGCCTGACTTTGCTGCGGTATGCTCTTCGTAGTCCCAGCGGGCGAGAGAGTCTTCACTAAAGAGCTCCCTCATGGCTTCACTGGATGGGTCACATACTAGGTTCAATAGATCGAGGACCTCTGGCGTTGAGCGCCAGGATTTGTCCATTGGACTCTGAGTAAGGCGGCCGCTGTAGCGTTCAGCGACTTCATTAAACAACTCAGAATCGCCTCCTCGCCATCCATATATACCCTGTTTCGTATCACCAACGACAAACAATGAGCGAGTACCCTCCTCAGAGTACATAATCTCATCAATCAGGTTTTGAATTACAGCCCATTGAACCCTGCTCGTATCCTGAAACTCATCAAGCATCCAGTGATCGTAACGTCCATCTAAACGATAATCCACCAGTTCTCTGGCCACCTCATCCCACAACCCTGTCGTGTCCTGTCCAGCTAACAGCAGCCCAATATCACTAAAGCTAAGCTTGCCCTGGCCTCTCACTTTCTTTTGATAAAGTTTCTCATAGGTATTGATCACCTCAAACACACCACGAGTGCGCTCCATTTTGAGCTCAAGTTCACAGCAGACAAAATTCGAAGCCAGCTGATCAAGCAAGCCAAGCAATTCCCCCTTTGCCACGTATTCTTTCCTAGAGTATGGGATCACCCATTCTCCTGATCGGATATCGGATAGATTTTCTAGAATGCGGCCCGCCCCAGAGGGCAAGTCACTGACTGGCATCCCTTTCTCATAGCTTCCCAGCCACTCAACAGCTGCAATCAATGATTTCACCAAACTTCTATGCCACCCAAGCCCCTCAAGGAGAGTAACAGCCTGCTCCATTTTGACTAACGGGTCAGCGCACTTCTTCCATGGGTGCTCATGATCCCAGAGCGCCTCTGGATTCCCCCATTTCGATGCATCAGGCGAGGATAGCCAGCGATAATGATAGGCATTGATGAAATCCTTTAAGGTGTCAATGAGCCGGGCCTCCTCATTCCCCATTGTAGCGAGTTTAAATGCCTCTAGGAAACTATGGTAGGACTTGGCCATCTTCCCTTGCGAGGAGAACATCTCCGTCAACACCGAGAGCTTTTCCTGATCCAGTTCACTTCCCTGTACTAGATCAAATCCCGCCAATCCGAGCTCAAAGGTGAAATAGCGAACAATTTTGACAAAATAGCTGTCCAGAGTGCTTAAGGTCAACTTATCAAGCGCTTTGGTCATTTCACCAAGCTTGAGCTGGAAAAACTCCTGGCTCATGACTGGTAGATCGACCTCGCCAGAAACCAGCCCTTTCATCTCCCCATGTCCCTTCACGGCACTTTGAATTTGCGCAGACAGATCGGCGGCCCCGGCAGATGACGCGGCCCCATCAGCCAGCATGGTGAGAATACGGTCGGCAAACTCCCCGGCAGCCTTTCTGGTGAAGGTTAGAGCGATTATTTTTTCCGGTCGCACTCCTAGCACGACTAGAGCCAAATAACGGTTTGCCAGCTGCCAGGTTTTTCCACTACCGGCAGACGCCCTGATCATCAAACTTTCGAACTTTGGCACGAGCGTTAGATTAAGCCATTCGTCATATTACACAATCCCTTAGGCAACATCATTCCTAAATACAAAAAGCCCCAGCATAGGCCGGGGCTTTATAAATTGCATTTAGAAGGACGAGTCTAATTAATATACGTCGCGACAGTAACGCTTCTCTTTCTTGAGCGTCTTCACAAATTCAGCCGCCTCTTCCTCGCTTAGTTTGCCGTGTTGCTCAGCCACCTTATGCAGGGCTGCATCAACATCTTTCGCCATTCTGGATGCATCACCGCAGACGTAGAAGCTGGCCTTGTCTTCACTAAGCCATTTCCATAGCTCAGCGCCTTGCTCAAGCATTCTGTGCTGGACATAAACTTTCTCGGCCTGATCTCTTGAGAATGCTGTATCAAGCTTAGTGAGCACACCCTCCTTCTGAAGCTCCTCCAACTCATCCTTATAAAGGAAATCCTTGGACTCATAGGGGTTACCGAAGAAGAGCCAGTTTCCACCTTTAGCACCGGAAACTTTACGCTCTTGGAGAAATGCTCGGAATGGCGCAATACCAGTACCAGGACCTACCATGATCACTGGAGTCTCTCCATTCTCAGGTAAACGGAACGCCTTATTGCTGTGGACAAATACGCCCGGCTGCACTCCGTTAACGCGATCAGAAAGGAAAGTTGAACACACTCCTCCGCGGTTGCGGTAATGACTGTTGTAGCGAACTACGCCGACAGTGAGATGAACTTCACCAGGATTTGCATTTGGTGATGAAGCAATGGAGTACAATCTAGGCTGCAACTTCTTAAGGACAGCTACAAACTCCTCAGCATCTTCAAAGTCTGCTGGATGGTCAGTAATGAGATCGATCAACTCACGTCCCCAACAGAAATCCTCGTAGGCTTCTTTGCTGTCAGCCTCCACAAGTGACCTCAAGAATGGTGAACCACTGCGTGCCTGCCAGCTTTCGATAAATTTCTTATTCAGATTACGGATGTCGTAGTGCTCAATAAGTGCTTCGCGCAGAGTAGCCTCACCGCCACCGGGAAGAGGAACCTCTTCAGTAGGCTTGAACGGCAGATTCTCAAGAATCTCATCTACCAAGGCTACATCATTCTGCGGCAAAACACCAAGTGCATCTCCCACTTCGTACTCGATACCAGAACCATCAAGACTGATTTCAACATGCTGAGTTTGGCGCTCAGAATCATCTGTATTCAGGTTGTAGTTCTGAAGCACATCAGCACGGAATGGATTCTTCTTGCTGTATCCATCCTCTGTAGGCTCTTCAAACGCTGGCGCAACTGCTGCCTGAGATCCCCCAAGTGCATCCATCACGCCATCACGCCACAGGGCAAACGGCTCATCGAAATCAACGTCGCAATCAACACGATCATAGATGCGCGTGGCACCGAGTTGCTCGAAGCGGGTATCAAACTCGATACCGCACTTACAGAAATCAGGATACTCAGTATCACCAAGAGCAAGCACGGAGAAATTAACCCCCTCAAGACTCGGGGCGGCATCGCTGAGAATCCACTCATGAAGGTCTGCTGCGTTGTCTGGTGGTTCCCCGTCACCATAGGTGGAGGTAATGATCAGAACGTTCTGCTCAGATGGCAGCTTCTCCTTCTCATAGGAGGCCATATCAATCACCTCTGGATTGAAGTTGAGTTTGGCCATTGCCTTGGAGAGTTTCTTCCCAAGTGATTCCGAATTGCCTGTCTGTGAGCCAATAAGAATAGTAACTGGAATCGCGGGCGCTGATCCCTGACCAGTAAGTCCTCGGCCAGACGTCAGGTCACTGATAAAGTTACCTACGAGATTATTGAGCCACTGCCGTTGTTCGGCAGTGAAGGGAGCATCATCAGGAATGTAATTCGGCTGTGACATAATAGAAATCTTGTTCCCTTCAGAAACCATTTCGAAGGGGGCGGACAAATTGCTTAAAAGGTGTGAAGCATGCAAGCCCTGACTGTGCCAGTATGCTGATTTCGTACTTAGCAATCCAGAACAGATGATAATGCCCAATATCCGGGATTGCTAGATTTTATATACAAGCCACCCCTAAAGTCACAAAGATCAAGCCCGCAATCAAACGCGCGCTTCAATCTTTCGCTCGAGTTAACAGCGTGTAAAACACGCCCAAGTCACTCAAGATCTATGATCTAGACATCTGTGGGTAATTTGCGTGGTCGCGTTCCCATGATAAGTCGAATAGCCACGACTGGTAGTAAGGAGATCGCTGCGGCAGCTAAGCCAATTTTCCATCCCGGGTAAACCCTCGCGCGATCCTTGACCAACCCGTCCAGCGCTTCAGCTACCACCTGCTCTTTAGGTGTGTAGAAAAACTCCTTTCCAGGGATCTTGTTCTGCTGATCATCCCTCATTGCCACGGAACCAAACTCCGTGTGGACGGGACCTGGGCACAATGCCAGTGCATTCACACCAGTCCCCTTCAGCTCCATGCGAATTGCCTCAGTGAAGCTGGTAACGTAAGCCTTAGTGGCCGCATATACAGCAAAATCCGGAATAGGGAGAATGCTCGCCAAGGAGCTTACATTCAATATAGCCCCGCTACCCGACTCGATCATCTTGGGCAACAAGGCGTGAGTCAGGTGAGTCAGAGCATTAATGTTAAGCTTGAGCATCTGCTCCAGCTTGGGCCACTCTGCCTGCACAAATTCACCATAGTCGCCCATGCCTGCATTGTTTACTAGCAAGTCAGGCTGAGCGCCGTGCTCGACTAGCAATGTAATGAAATCCTCACGCTCTTGTTGGTTCGTGAGATCCACCGCAAAATGCAGCACATCAAGATTGGGGTTTCTCTTCCGCAACTCACTCGCCAATTCATGCAGTTTGTCCGAGCGGCGCGCCACTAGGATAATTTGATGACAATTTTCGGCAAGCTGTAGAGCGAACTCTTCACCGAGGCCAGCAGAGGCCCCGGTGATAAGTGCGGAACGATACAGGGGATATGATTCCGTCATTTTAAAGGGGTCTTTAAATCAAGCTTCCGCTTAGGCAGTTGGTTGCTGCTGTTGTTGTTGTTGTTGATCCACTTCAACGATACGAAGTGGAATACGGGAAAGAAGCTCGTCATCAACACTAATGTCGATGGAGTAGATTCCATCTTCAGGGAAACGAAGACCCTGGAGATTAAGGATCAGGTTACGTGTCATAAATGGTACGTTCTCAGGAAGCTCAATCGGCATGTCAGCCTCGATTGGCATCTTGTCGTCGAGTGCGTTGCCATCTTCATCGATGATGTTGACTGTAAACTTGTGGTTACCGGAATCTTCTGGAGTGATGCAGAGGCGCATGGCGAGGCAGCACTGTGGATGGATGACTGGCATCTTAGGGGCAGCCAAGGTATCGAAGGTGCCGTTGATTACCATCTTGCCATTGTAGTCAGCTGCAAAGTCGCAAAGTGTCGCAATTTGAATGTCCATGAAGTTTTTTCTATGTAATTTATGAATATCCCATTCGGGATAGACACAGCTATGACATAAATGTCTCTCACGTCCAGCATGGACTTAAAAAACAAGACGCATATCCGGCTGCACCGCAAAATCAACCCAACTCACCCACGGCGAGGAGAGTCGCTCATGGTATATCTCACGATAATTCGCGAGATATACCGAGGGCAACTAGGCAAAGTTTGTCAGGAATGACACACACACTTTCTCCTGCGTAACTCTACTAGATGGCTGCCTGAGGCAGCAATTGCTCTCTAGAGTGACAACCACTATACTCCTACTCCCCTGATCTGCCTATCCCCTCATTTGGGGGGCGCCCCTTCAGACTTCAAATCCGCAGCCAGCATTCTCCTGACTAGTTGTGCGTGAGAATTTACCGAGAAATGCCTGTAAATCTCTTTGATGTAACCGGACACTGTATTCTCGGTGATCTCTAGCTGGTGAGCAATCTGCTTTCTCCCCATACCTTCAAGCAACAGATTAAGCACCACGCGCTGCCTAGGGGACAACTCAGGTACGCTAGCCCCTCGGTCATTGGGCCAACCTGTAAGATGGAGCCAGGAAACTTCCCCCAGAATGATGTGGATGATCCTACGGTCTCTCTCGGAAAAAGCCGCCTGACTCAGCCTGCGATAGAAAACCACGCTACTTGTTGAGTCCTGATCCAGCGGATAATAGCTCATCACCAAAGAACCGATATCCGCATCCTCCCACAACTCACGAATACCATCCTGCATAGCTAGCCCCTTAGGGTCGATCTGCTCCCTTGTCCATGTCAGGTGTTGCCCCGTATCTGCCAACTCTTGAAAGAATGGCTCCACCACCTTTCCCATCACTGGATGTTCAGCTGCCGAGATCAATTTGGTGAAACGTTCTTCCTCAAAACCCTCATGAAGAAAACTCACATAGACCTGGGGTTCTCCAGGATTAATGTGGCAGCCAAGCGCCCAGACACAAGAATCGGCATCCACCAAACGGCACAAGCCGTTCATTAGATATCTCTTCTTGGCTGCTTGCCCTCCATCCACCGCTACAGTCTCCGCGAGCAGCCTAACCATTTTTCTGACATCACTTTCCTCAAGCATAGAAATAGCAGCTGTTTTACTACTCCACTCAAACGACCTTAGCTACAGCAGATTACCAATCCCGAAAGACCTTAGCAACCCTACATCAAAACCTGAATCCTATCACATCATAAGCTTTCTATCCAGTGAGCGGTACTGAATAGCCTCAAGAATATGACCAAGCTGTATACTTTCCTGCGCTTCTAGATCAGCCAGGGTTCTAGCAACCTTAAGAATACGGTCATGGGCGCGCGCCGAGAAGTTGAGCATCTCCATCGCTTGCTCAAGCTGTTTGGAAGAAGCTTCATCTAACTTGCAATGCTTGGCTACCATGCTGCTCGGCATTGAGGCATTACTAAATACGCCCTGATGAGCTCTGAATCGGTGAAGCTGGCGATCCCTGGCCTCCGTTACCCGTCCACGAATCACTTCGGAACTCTCTCCGCCACTTCCCTCCTTGAGTTCCTTGTAGGGAACGAGAGGCACTTCCACATGGAGATCAATTCTATCTAACAAAGGGCCTGAAATCTTACGTCGGTATCTCTCGATCTGAACCGGAGAACAGCGGCACTCGCGCTTCAAATCCCCATAATAACCGCATGGACATGGATTCATTGCGGCAATCAACAGGCAATCACTTGGAAAAGTCACACTCCCCATGGCTCTGGAGATCGTTGTCTCCCTGTCCTCCAGAGGAGCTCGCAGCACCTCAAGCGTCTGCCTCCTGAATTCAGGCAACTCATCTAGAAACAAAACTCCGTTATGTGCTAAACTAACCTCACCGGGTCCAGGGTTTGTACCGCCACCTAACAATCCAGCATCACTAATCGTGTGATGTGGCGAACGGAACGGCCGCGTGACCATAAACGAATCCTTACCGTTCAATCTTCCGCTGATGGAATGAATCTTCGTGGCCTGAATGGCCTCATCTTCCGTCATATCTGGAAGAATGGTACCCATCCTCTTGGCAATCATTGATTTACCAGTCCCAGGAGGCCCTACCATGAGTAAATTGTGACCACCGGCTGCAGCCACCTCGAGAGCGCGCTTCACCATATGCTGACCTTTCACATCGCATAGATCCTCTTGATAGACTCTACGAGAACTAAAGAAACTCTGCCGGTCCAGATCATAGGGCGCACGCATCTCTTCTCCTGTCAGAAATCTCCAGGTAGCATGCAGGTTTTCCATCCCGTAGACTTCTACACCTTCCACTACCGCTGCCTCAGCAGCATTTACCTCTGGAACAATCAACCGCGTCTTGCCCCGCTTTCTGGCCTCAAGAGCAATAGATATCACCCCTTTTACAGGCCGAAGGCTCCCGTCCAAAGCCAGCTCACCCACCATCATATATTGCTCGAACCTTGGAATATCCTTTTCCATACCGGCAGCCGCCATGGCAACAGCGATTGGTAGGTCAAAGCTGGGTCCCTCCTTCCTCAAGTCAGCTGGTGCTAGATTGACCGTATTTAAGCCGGTATTGAAGGCCAGCGCACTATTCGAAATAGCGCTCAACACCCGCTGTGAACTCTCTCGCACGGAGGCATCCGGCAACCCAACAATTTGCATGGTAAACTTGTCCTTTTTGACAGAGTTCACCTCGACCTCGACTTCGACAGCATCCACACCTTGTAGTGCAGCAGAGAATACCTTCACTAGCATGATGACTATGCCTTAGCATGAAACGAAATCAGCATCAACACAAATAGTGTTCACAAAAACACACTAACTGGGGTTTTTTGCACATCCCCCAAAAATGCACAATCTGAGGGTCATTTTTGGGGGATGTGCAAAAAACCCCAGCTTGCAAAGGCTGCATAAATGAACTAACAAAATTTAGGACACTCCCTGTACGAAATCCGTGGGGAAGCTCAAATCAGCGGTTCCCTAATTCTCTGTGGCTAATGCCGCCACTTTCTAGAGTTTGAGGAGGCGAAGCCTTTCAGTCGAAGGCGTTGAACTGCAAGTAGTAAGCCCGAAGGGAAAGCCTTCTCGCAGCTACTGCTTGTGCCGCTCTCCCTTCTCCTGGGATGTATTCTGCAGCCATCGAACAATCTCAAAGGTAAATGGCCATTAAATGCCATTTACTTTACCTAGATCCCCCAGGCTTCGAGCCGTCAAGGTCAGGGAATAGATGATAAATTTTCCATCCTTTTCGAATTCTACGAGTCCTGCTTTCCTCAGTATTCTGAGGTATTGTGACGCTGTAGGGACTGGAATACCCATGACGTGAGATAAATCGCAGACACAGCACGGTTCCAGACCCAGCAAATAAAGCACCTGCAAGCGGGATGGGTGCGATAATGCCTTGTAGATTTTTGCTATGTCAACAAAGGCATCCGCCTCCAGCCCCTTTTTAAGACGAGCTACTTTACTCGTGTTCAGGCACTTAGGGGTGTCGATCATTGCAATATCGGCTTTCATTATGCAAAATTGTAAAATGTTCCTTGCGTAATTCAAGTGTTGAGTTACGTTATGCGAAATCACATAGCGTCCGCGTCACAAACAGAAGCCGTTTGCCCGCTCAACTATTTGACCTCAAATTATACAATGCCTCGTAAACTTACAGCACTAGTTATGCTTTGGTTGATGTTAGTGGGAATTTCCACTTCTCAGCCTGGCCTTGGCTATTGTCTTTGTATACAGAACTTTTTCGTGGGAAAATGCGAGTGCCTTGATGTCATTCCAGAGGGAGCCTGCTCACGTTTTAGCAGTGAAGAATCTTGTGACTGTTCTTCGCAAGACACCTCTGAGATTGATGTTTCTCCTAATCGAGGCCAAGATTGTTCGCTAGATCTCTACATGGAGCTAGACAATTTTGTTGCTGTAGATTCCATCCAAAGCCATAGCCGAAACGGGGCTGACCCCATGGCATCTCCAAGGTCGTTAGGAGAAATCGCCACCGCGTTTTCCCTTACAAGATCCATCCACGGAATACGTGGAAGCCCCCCGTTTGTGGGACTCATTCCCTCTGTATCTCTTCGTGTGAGGTATTCAGTGTTTCTCGTTTGATTCACTGGTTTGACAGCGAGCGCTCATTTTTAGCGCACGCTTTTTTATGCCCTAAAGCCGCAATTGTTTCTCGCGGTTTCCCAGCTGTGGCCGATTCCTCTGTTGGATCAGGCACCCACTCAAACCAAGTGACTTCTAACCCACATTCTTATGCATTTAAGGCTCTCAATTTTTTTAATTTTCCCATTCCTATTCATTTCCTGCGCCTCTGACCCTCAGTCTCGATCAAGCAGGGAATCAGCCAATCGATTTACTTCCAGCCACAACACCGGATTAAAATCAGCGCCTCTTTTGAAGGGAGTCGTCTCCCGCAATCGTGCTATTCAACATGCGTTGATCTATAGCCCCAGATTACAGTCTCTACGCGCGGAACTCAGGGCTCTTGAAGCGGAGACAATCCAGGCCGGGCTTCCACCAAACCCCGAAATAGGACTGGACGTGGAGAACTTCGCCGGAAGTGGTGAGAGCAGCGGTTTCAATGGAGCTGAAATCACCGCAGCGCTATCTCAAAAACTGGAACTCGGGGGCAAACGGTCGAAGCGAACGATGGTCGCAGCACTCAAAGCTGCAGCACTTAAAGCCGAGATTGCCAGCGAAGAACGTAATATCCGAATCGCCGCTGACAGGGCTTTCACCACCCTTCTGGAAGCGCGGAAGCTTCGCGAACTAAGCGAACAAAATCTTGGCCGTGCAGAGGAAAACTTGAGCACGCTGAATACTTTGCTTGAGGTAGGAAAAAGCAATCGGATCGATGTCGGTAAGGCGAGGCTAGCCATCTCCGAAGCCAAGGAAAATCTTGCCGAGGCTCGCTCTGCGGAGAGCAATGCCTCAGCAGAACTGAGCCAGATATGGGGAGGTGGATCACCCAATGTCACCGCCGCCGGATCGCTTGATGCTCCGCGAGGTGCTGTCCCATCAAATCCCGAATCCGCGATCTCGCGCCATCCAGCGATGCGTGCCGCTGCGCTTCGTTTCGCCCGTGCGCAAGCCACCTACGACCTCGAAAAAGCGAAGCGTTATTCCGATATTGAGGTAGGCGGCGGAGTCCGCGAGATGCGTGATGCCAATGAGACGGCTGCGGTGGTCGGCATCCGTATTCCACTCCCTATTTTCGACCGTAATCAGGGGAATATTCAGGCCGCCAAAGAACGCCTCGACAGCGCCCAAGCCAATGGCCGCGCCACCGAAAGCGAACTTCGCTCCCGCATTACCAAACTCTCCTCAGATCTCCGTGCCGCCCGCAGCCGTGCCAGCGAATTCGACACGCGAACCATCAATGCAGCCCGCCAAGGACTGACTGACACCCGCGAAGCCTACAACTCAGGCAAAGCTTCTTTGCTCGAAGTGCTTGATGCCCGCAAAACCCTTTTCAAGGTCGAGCGCGGTCAGACCCGCGCCCAGGCTGATCTTCTCCGCGCCCACAATTCCCTAAAAACAATGACTAACAACTGAAACTATGAAACTAATACCAAAACTAAGCCAGGCCATCGGCCTTGGCATCCTCACCTTTTTTTTCGCCGCATGTAATGCCGAGAAAAATGAAACCAACACGAAATCCGAATCGACTGAAGCCAGTGAGAAATCCTCCGATGGAGAAATCGAAGTCCACGCCGTAGCGGCCTGCCCCACGGGCGAAGGCTGCTTCATTTGCGATGCTTCAAAACGCGATGCCAAGCGCCTCTGGTGCAAGGAACATGACCGATACGAAGATCGTTGTTTCCTTTGTCACCCGGAAATCAAAGACCCAAAGCGGTTGTATTGCACCGAGCACGGTGTCTATGAAGATGAATGCTATCTTTGCCATCCTGAACTGAAGGGCGACAAAGCCGGAGTTGCCGCACCGTCAGCACCCGCCAATGCCCTGATGTGCAACGAGCATGGTGTCCTGGAAAAGGAATGCGCCATCTGCCAACCTCAGCTCGCAGCCAGCCTCAAGGCGGGTGAAAGCCTCAAGATCCGCGTCGCATCTGCCGAGTCGATGGAAAAGGTAGGAGTCAAAGTTTCCAATCCGGAAACTACCACCGGCCAGCCTGCTGTCGAAGCTTACGCAACGGTCGATTACAATCAAAACAAGGTCGCGAAAATCACTCCTCTGGTCGAGGGCATCGTCCAGAAAATCGCAGTGGTTCCCGGTCAAAAAGTTGCCGCTGGTGAAATTCTCGGCACGGTGAATTCACCGGACTTCGCGGAAATGAAAAGCCGTTTTCTCTCTGCGAATGCCGCAAAGAAGCTCGCTGGTCTTCAGGTAATTCGCGAGCGCAAGTTAGCGGATAAACAGATCTCCGCCGCCGCCGATCTCGAAGCCGCCGAAGCAGCTGCAGAAGTCGCCGATGTGGATTTGTCCACAGCACGCCAGCGATTGCTCAATCTCGGATTGAGCGAGAACGAAATCAATCTGCTCGCCTCCGACGGTCGTCCGACTTCTTTACTCACTCTAAAAGCTCCCTTTGCGGGAACCATCGTTGACCGCGATGTCTCCGTAGGAGAGCGGATCGAACCCGGCGAAGCGATCTTCGTTCTGGCCGATCTCTCGACCATGTGGCTTGAACTCTCTATTCCCGCCCGCGATGCTGCAGGCCTAACACCTGGAATGGAAGTAAGCGCGACTTTCACCGACATACCGGATACAGTCATCACCGGCGAACTTGTATGGATCGCGAGTGCGGTAGATGAGAAATCCCGCCGCATACAGGCACGCGCTTTGGTGATCGCACCTCCAGCCGCTTTACGGAAAGGCCTATATGGGGACGCTCGCATCCACCTTGGCAAGGCCAGCCCTACACTCGCAGTTCCCACAGGCGCGATCCAGACCATTGATGGAGTTCCTTTCGTCTTCGTCCGCAAGGAACCCGCACTCTACGCAGCAACCCGCGTTGAAATCACACATGGCGCGGCTTCCGGAGAACTAACCGCGATCCGCAGCGGACTTACGCCCGGCGATAAAATCGTCAGCCAAGGTAGCTACATCCTGCGCTCGGAGTTTCTCAAGTCACTTCTCGGTGCTGGCTGCGTCGATGATTGATAGCCGCCACACGCAACGTTTGAGTCAGCGCAACCCACTCTTGGTGCTGGCTGCGTCGATGATTTATAGCCGCCACACCAACCGCACCCCGCTCTTTCTATTTTTCAATCTATTCCGCACCCATGTTCACACATCTCATTCGCTTCTGTCTGGCCAACCGCCTGTTAGTCTTCCTTTTTACCGCCTTGATCGCAGTTGCCGGGATCTGGGCGGGATCGCGTGTTCCTGTTGATGCCTTTCCGGATACCACTCCAATCCAAGTTCAGATCAATACCGTTGCTCCGTCACTCAATGGCGAAGAGATTGAGCAACAGATCACTCTGCCCGTTGAACTGGAAATATCCGGCCTTCCCGGACTCGTCAGTGTGCGCTCAGTCTCCAAATTCGGTCTCTCTCAGGTTGTCGCCACCTTTGATGACGATACGGAAATCACCACCGCTCGCCAGTATATTTCCGAAAGACTCCTCACAGTCGAGCTGCCCGATGGAGTCGGCACACCGCAGATGGGACCGATCTCGACCGGACTCGGTGAAATCTTCCATTACGTGATCCGTAGTAGCGACGGCAGTCGCAGTCTTGAACAACTCCGAACCATCCATGATTGGATCATCAAGCCCGAACTTCGCAAAGTCCCTGGCGTTGCTGAAGTAAACTCATGGGGAGGCCTCGAAAAACAATATCACGTTGTAGTCGATCCAGAGCTACTGGTAAAATTTGATTTATCTCTCTCCGATATCGTAGAGGCTTTGGAAAAAAACAACCGCAACGTGGGCGGAGGCCGGGTTACTGTCAGCGGCCAAGATTTACTGGTTCATGGTGTAGGGCGAGTCAGCTCCATTAAACAAATCGAAAGAATCGAGGTCGCTTCTAGCGAAGGGACTCCGGTTCGTGTTTCAGATATAGCGGAAGTGCAGATCGGCAGTGAGCTACGTCGTGGCGCGGTTACTGCTGACGGTCAGGGCGAAGTCGTCCTCGGCCTTGCCTTCATGCTGATGGGTGAGAACGCCCAAGAAGTGACCCAAGCACTCAAAGTTCGCTTGGAAGAAATCCGCCCGTCTCTCCCCGATGGTGTGGAAGTCCAAATTGTTTACGACCGCACCGAGCTGACTGATTCGGTACTCGATACCGTGACCCACAACCTCGTCGGTGGTGCGTTACTGGTCACTCTAACACTTTTAATCCTGCTTGGGAATGTCCGCGCCGGTCTCCTGGTCGCCATCTGTATCCCGCTCGCCATGCTCTTCGCTGTGCTTGGAATGAACTATTTCGCCATCACCGCTAGCCTTCTCAGCCTAGGAGCTATCGACTTTGGCCTGATCGTCGATGGATCTGTGGTCATGACGGAAGCCAACTTGCGCGGCCTCGCTGATCGCACCCGCCAAGCCGGGCGAAAACTCACAGTCTTGGAACGCTTCAATTGCATCTTCGAGTCAAGCCGCTCAGTCGCCCGCCCAATTCTCTTTGGTATGGGAATTATTGCCGTGGTTTTCCTGCCCATTCTCACCCTGGAAGGCACCGAAGGAAAAATGTTCCGCCCCATGGCCACGACCTTCATCCTCGCCCTACTTGGCGCACTGATTATTGCCATCGTCATTTCCCCCGTCCTTGGACACCTGTTTTTACCCCGTAAATTCAAGAACAAGGAAGGCTGGTTCTCACGCAAGCTCACTAGTGGCTACTCGGCTATCCTTGGTATAGTTCTGAAAGTTCGCTGGATCGTCCTCTCCGTTGTCCTCGCGCTGCTCGTCGTCACTGGCTTCGTCTCCACCCGACTTGGCGGTGAGTTTATCCCGCGCCTCAGTGAAGGTGCGGTCGTAGCGAACACCATCCGCTTGGCCGGAACCTCCATCGATACATCCACTGACTACAACACTCAGATCGAAAAGCTACTCAAGGAGAAATTCCCTGATGAAGTTCGCCACGTTTGGAGCCGTATCGGCACCGCCGAGATTGCCACTGATCCGATGGGCACCGAACTCACCGACATCTTCCTTTCTCTGAAGCCCCGCGATCAATGGACTCGCGCCAAAACCCAGGACGAACTCGTTGCCAAGATGCAGGAAACCGTCTCAACCCTGCCCGGCGTGAACATCCTTTTTACACAACCCATCGAGATGCGACTAAATGAAATGGAATCCGGCGTGCGCTCAGATGTCGGTATTCTAATTTACGGCGATAGCTTCGAAACGCTTACCCGCCTCAGCGATGAAATCCAGAAAGTGCTCGTTGACATCGACGGACAAGCCGACGTTTCCACCGACCAGATCAGCGGCCAGCCCGGCCTGCGGATCGAGCTGCGCCCTGAAAAAATGGCTCGCCTTGGAATTTCAGCATCCGAAATTTTACCATACATCGAGGCAATCGGTGTGCTCCGTGTCGGCGAAATCTATGAAGGGCAGCGCCAGTTTCCACTCGGCATTGTCCTGCCTGAAAAATATCGCACCAACATCGAAGCCGTTCGGAACCTTGTCATTCCGACTGCCAATGGAATTCGGGTTCCTCTCTCCGAGGTCGCTGACATCGTCGAAGCACCCGGTGCAGCTACAATTAACCGCGAATGGGGTCGCCGCCTGATCCGAGTCCAGAGCAATGTCGATGGCAGAGACGTGGTTTCTTTTGTCGAAGAAGCCAAACGCAAGATCGCTGAAGAGATTGATCTTCCGGAAGGATATGTCATCGAGTGGGGTGGCCAATTCGAAAACCTGGAACGCGCCCACACCCGGCTTTCCCTAGTCGTTCCACTGACCATGATCCTCGTCTTTGTGCTGCTCTATCTCAGTCTGCGGAACCTCAAGGATGTCGCCCTGATTTATCTCGGGATTCCCTTCGCGCTTGTCGGTGGTGTTCTCTCCTTGTGGCTGCGCGACATCCCATTCAGTGTCAGTGCCGCCATCGGGTTCATCGCGCTATTCGGAATCGCTGTGCTCAACGGCCAGATCCTGATTGAGGCGATCCGTTCCAATCTACAGGACGCGACCGATGCCGTCACCGCCGTAAAACAAGCGGCGACTCAACGTCTCCGTCCCGTCTTGGCCACCGCCATCACCGATGCCATCGGTTTCCTTCCAATGGCCATCTCGACTGGCGTAGGCTCGGAAGTCCAGAAACCTCTGGCCACCGTTGTCATCGGCGGAGTCATCACTTCGACCGCCCTCACTCTCGTTGTGCTACCAATTCTTTACCTGATGGTGAACCGTAAGCGGCAGAATTCATCAACTATAGAAACCACTCCAGCCCAATAAATCGATGTCATCTTGCGACTGCCACATCGAAGTCAACGATGCCTCACAGAAAGGAGTTCTCCGCAAACTGCTCGCTCTAAATGCTACCATGTTCGTCGTCGAACTAGTCGTTGGCATCATCGGCGAATCGACTGGTGTCTTGGCCGACTCTCTCGACATGCTGGCTGATGCGCTCGTTTATAGCGTGGCTCTTTACGCTGTCGGGCGCTGTTCAAGCGTCAAGATCAAGGCAGCCTTCCTCAGCGGCGGGTTCCAATTGCTCATCGCCTTGGGAATTGGCACGGACATCGTCAGGCGGGCGATCACTGGTAGCGAGCCTTCGTCGCTCCTGATGTTCATCGTTTCCATCATCGCGCTCGCTGTGAACGCTTACTGCCTGAAACTCATTTCCAAGGAAAAGGAAGGGGAGGTTCACATGCGAGCCAGCTACATCTTTTCCAAGAACGACGTCATCGCTAACTCCTGTGTCATTCTGGCAAGCGTCATCATCTACCTCACTGGCTCCAGGTGGCCAGATCTGATCATTGGGGCAATCATTACTGGGGTTGTGCTATGGGGTGGAATTCGCATACTTGTGGATGCTAGGCAACAGAGCGAGAGAGACTGAAACTCATCATTAAAATTGAAAAGCTTGAGTGAAGTTATCTTTTTGTGAGTTATTCCTCGAATAAAATTGGCTGACCACCTGTTGATTTGCAGAGGAACGCCTTGAAGAAAAAATAAAAAAAGTCAGATTTACTCGGATGCAACGTGAAGATCTTTCGTTTTCATTCCTGTAACCGCATGACTGCAAAAAATTGAGATCAACCCACCAAATATAAAAACGCTTATGGGAAGAAGAAAACAAGCCACAAAAGCCTCCAAAAAAGCATAGGGAAACGCGTCAGCCTCAAAAGGCTGCTCTGCCAGCAGTGACACTGCTTCTTCGATTTCTACGGCGATCATAGTGGAAAGTGACTAGCTCTTGGGTTTCTTCTTCGTCTCCGGCTTCGGCTGAAGCTGCGCTTCCCGGATTTCCAGAAGCCGAAGCCCTTCGCGCACAACCTCACTGGCGGAGCGATAGCGTCCTTGCTCAACCAGTTGGTTGACGAATTGCACCAGCTTATCGGTCAGTGAGACATTCATTCTCAATGCAAACTAGGGACTCGCTCTAAAATGTCAAAGTTCGTTATTGGGTGATTTGGCTGTTCCGCGGTGTTTGGAAACAAAAGATGCGGCGGGTCGCCGTTTCATCCGTGTGAACGAATTGAACAATCCAGGTTGGGGTTTTTTGCACATCCCCCAAAAATGCACAATCTGAGGGTCATTTTTTGAGTGTTCGTGCAAGTTGCTGGACAGTTTCTACCATGTCGATTGGTTGGTCTGGTTTCCCGAATTCATAGCGTCCGAAGAAATTAATGTGCTGCCAGGCGACCGGGGAAGCCCGTACGATCCGGCCGGCCCATTCTTTGTTCCCGTCGTCTTGGGCATGGTCCAGAAGGCGCGAAAGGATAGTGGTGTTGTAGTATATTATGCAGTTGGTAATCAATCGGCTGCATTCTCCCCAGACCTGTTGCTCGTACTCGGTTTTAAAACGCAGTTTTCCGAAATTGGCATAGGAAACGGCCCGGCGGAGCTGGTGGTAGCTCTCGCCACGGTTGAGAGCCTTCTGGACATTACGCCGGAGCGGAGACGAGTCAATGTAACGTAACAGATACAAGCTCTTGATGATGTTGTCATATTCCCAGAGGGCCTGGCGGGTTTTGTTTCTTCTGGGGTAAGCGTTCAGCTTCCCGACGATGATGTTCTGGGTCGTTGTCTTGAGCGCCAGGGACACGAGGATACGCTGGGCGCTGTCCCAACTCTCGATGATCGTCTTTTTGTTGATCTTGCGCACGGGTTTTATCAACCCTTGATATCGGTTGGGGTGTTTGAACCCGTAAAGAGAGGTGGAGACTTTTTCAAAGACATCCCGGTACCGGGGCGCAAACTGGTAACCGAAGAGGTGGAGGAGAGCAAAGTTCACCTCGTTGGTTCCGTGGGTGTCGGTCGAGTGCAAGTCTGGCTGGACCTGGGACGAGTTGTTGAACAGGATATCGAAAACATAGTGGCTTTCATGTTCATTGGCTCCGATGATCCTGGCATTCAGAGGGATGTGATTGGCGACGAGGGTATAGGAGACAACACCTTTTTTCAGGCCGAAGTATTTGGGCGAATGGCGGGCATTGATGGTGTTGATCCCGGTTTCAAACTTTTGGCCGTCGGAACTGGAGTGGATGGAGTCGTTAATGTCATAACTCCTGAACAAGGGCATCTTGGAGGTGGCGTTGGTGATACGGTCATTGGCTTCCCGCAGGGTTTCAAGACGTATGAAATTGTCCGAGCCCGCCATCAAGGCATGGTATCCTATATCCGAGATCTGGCCCATCGTCCCCAGTCCCATGTTGGTTCCCCATGCCAGGATGCACGCAGTGATGACCCGTGTATCAGCCTCCCTTTTGACGTAGCGGTGAAGAACATGTTCCAGAGGTTCCATCCATTGGCATTGCCGGTTGGCGAAGTCCAGCACCCTGCTGATATCCACCTGGCTCACAGTATCAAACAAAGAAGCCCGGGACTCCTCGGAGCCTCCGGGATAAGGCAGGCTCCAGCGGGTTTGAGATCCGCGTTTCTTTATCTTGAAATGTTTGTTGTCGCCCGACTCAACCCTCTTGTTTACCCTTTCGAGAAGGCTTTCCAGTTCTTCTTCCAAGGAAGCGAGATGCTCATGAATCGGTTGCTTGAGGAGTGGAAGTCCCGCGCTTTCGATCAACCTGTCCCTGTTGGTCTTCCATTGTTCAGCGTCAACCAGGTCGTCTTCAAAGCTACGGAAACGAACACTGTCGCGGCAGAACAGGTCTCCTGCTTCAAGTCTGTCCCGGAGAAGGCGGTAAACCAGGAATTCGTAACGGTTCGGATTCAACTGGTTTCTGCTTTCAGGATCTGGACTGGGATCGTAGAGATAACGCTTGAGGGAACTGCCTATGACTCCGGCGGGGATTTTGGATTCAGGAAAACTCGCCAGAGACCGTCCTTTTGAAACGGCCTCCTGAAGAAACTGGAGAGACCTGATAAGTTGTGACTGCGCAGGCGCACCGTTGAAGTCCAGCGCGCGGACTATGGGACGCAAGTGACGCTTGAACTGGGCAGCCATGGATTCCAAGCAATCCCATTGGAAAGCCGTTTCATCAAAGCTGGCCTGGGTCGTGATGTGGCTGGCGACCGCTTCGATGTCATCCCTGTCCAGAATCGAAAACGCCTTGGCTCTGACCTGATCAAAAGAGTCTGTTCCTGATATTTCGTCATCTATGAAAAGTCTCAGGATTTGCCCGGCCTTCCGGAGATGGCCGTTTTTCTCAACCCGGTGTTCATAGACCCGTTGTCTGGCGGATTCTTTGGCCCGGTCGCTGAATTTGCGGACTGAATGGATCAGGCTTGCCAGCAGGTTGTCATGGTGGCGCTGGTAGCGGTGATGAATAAAGCACAGCAGGTAGACATGGACTACTCCGGGGTCAAACCTTCTGAGCCGGAAGACGGAGTAATAGGTCACTAGCGAGGAGAAATACTTGATGCTTTCGTTCGAAAGCCCCAGAACCGGAAGAATTATCTTGGATCGTCGGTACAGTTGTAAAATCTGCTTCCCCCGCTCGACTTCGCGCTTGATCTCCGAGGCGCTGAAGTCTTTAGGTTCCCGTTTTAGCTGGGTTATTTCATATGAACCTGAATCCGGGTGTATCAGTTGGTCGAGAGCCTGCACATCCGACGGAACGAGATGTTTCCGGATCAAGTCCTTCATCCGGTCTTGTTCATGGTTCAATGCCTTCCCTACAATATTTTGCAGCGAACTGTATGCCGGAAAAACGGTCCGCTGGTCGGTCATTGCCTGAATAATCTCGCGGAAAACGAAGATAGGTTTCCCGCAAATCCTTGCTGCCTTGCGAGCTTTGTCTTCCAACATGCCCAAGTCGCACGGATTGTAGGAGCAGAGTTCAAGGATCAGGCGTTGTTGTCTCGCACGGGTATTCCTCGACACGTTGAAACTAGACGGATGATATTTTGGGAAATACGTTGCCAGGATGTACTCGATGTCCTCATGAACATCTTCGGGCTCGAAAGTAAAAAACATCTGGCGATCTTTGAAATAACCCAGTTGCAACAGGAAACAGATTTTGGATTGGATCGTTCCCAGCTCTTCCAGAACAGTCCGTTCCCGGATGGAGACCGAGAAAAACTTGACCCGCTGCCTCTCCGTGAACCTGGGAAGCCCGAAGAGGGCGTCAATCTCATCGTCGCCGAGTATCTTCAGGCGCTGTGGTTTCGGGATGTTCAGATTTTCCATGGGTTTCAGAAAGTATACTTTTCGGTACCCGCACGTTGACATGTCTCGTTCAATGTCTCAATAATGCGTTCGCAAATCCTTTAAAGGGTTTTGAGACAATTCACATGAAAAAAACACACGAGACCGGAAAGACACTCGTAGGCTATGCAAGGGTCAGCTCCGTAGGACAGAGCCTCCGGGTGCAGCTCGACAAGCTCGCCCACTGCGACAAGGTGTTCCAGGACAAGAAGAGCGGTTCCTCGGACAAGAGGGCCGGGCTGGCGGCATGCCTGGAATATGTCCGCGAGGGAGACACGCTGGTCGTTACCAGGCTAGACCGCCTTGCCCGCTCGACGCTCCACTTGTGCAGGATCGCCGACGAGCTCGAGGACAAGAAGGTCGCCCTCCAGGTTCTTGACCAGAACATCGACACGAACGACGCGACCGGCCGCCTGCTCTTCAACATGCTCGGGGCGATAGCCCAGTTCGAGACCGAGATCCGGGCGGAACGCCAGATGGACGGGATACGCAAGGCGAAGGAACGGGGTGTGGGGTTCGGCCGCAGGAAAAAACTGACCGACAAACAAAGACAGGAGTTGCAACGCAGGAGAAGGGACGGCGAACTGATCAAGGTCCTGATGAGGGACTACGGGCTTTCAAAGGCGAGTGTCTACCGTTATCTCGGTAACAGTGGGGATGATCTTTGAGCATTGCATCGGTCGGTTTTTACGCCAGATTGTGCATTTTTGGGGGATGTGCAAAAAACCCCTAACTAATATTAGTTAATAAAAAAGCCACTGTCGCCAAGATTAGCAACAGTGGCCTGGAAAGAAAATACAGGATAAATTATCCCTCGAGCCCTGCAAGATAATGCTCAGCCTCCAGAGCGGCAGCACAACCCTGGCCAGCAGCCGTGATGCCCTGACGGTAGACCGTGTCCGAGATATCGCCAGCGGAGTATAGACCCGGTGTCTTGGTCGCTGTTCTGCCTGGCACCTGGAGCACATAACCGCTCTCATCCTTGTCAACCAGCTCGTCACTGAGGAATCCACTGTTTGGTGTGTGACCGATAGCCATGAATACACCTTCGAGTTCCAATTCTGAATGAGAACCGTCGACTGTACTTTCAAGCTTTACGCCGCGGATTCTTCCGTTGTCATCAAGAAGGTATTCGACCACTTGAGAGTTCCAGACTGGCTCAATTTTTGGATTATCCAAAGCCCTTTGAGCCATGATCTTTGACGCACGAAGCTCTTCACGACGGTGAATGAGATAAACCTTGCTTGCAAATTTAGTGAGGAAAGTTGCTTCCTCCGCAGCACTGTCGCCACCGCCGATCACGCAGACAGGGACGTCACGGTAGAACGCCCCATCGCAAGTAGCGCAAGCTGTAAGACCTGCACCACTCTTCACCAGATCCATTTCACCCGGCAATCCGAGGTAACGCGCAGATGCGCCAGAGGCGATGATGACTGTTTTGCTCTGCCACTCCATGGTTTCAGCACCAAAGACCTGCTTCGCCTTGACGGTGAAAGAACCATCATCGTTCTTGATGACATCAGTCACCTCCACGCCATTTTCAACTCTGGCACCGAAGCGCTCAGCCTGCTGCTGCATCTTGACCATCAGCTCAGGCCCCATGATGCCCTCAGGGAATCCTGGGAAGTTCTCCACATCAGTAGTGGTGGTGAGCTGGCCGCCAGGCTGGCTACCAGTAAGGATCAGTGGTGAGAGATCCGCACGTGCGGAATAGATGGCTGCAGTGTATCCGGCTGGCCCGGTTCCAATGATAATGACGTTCTCCATAAATCTTTGAGTAAAAAGTTGCGGAATTATGCCCACGAATTTCACTTTGCCAACTTTTATGACATTTTTTGTCTTTGGATGACCTCATTTGCTATTTTTTTGATCACGGGACACAAAAAACTTCCAAGTGATCTTCCCCCGCTGCTATGTCTCGTGCATGGCCCGCATCCCAGAGGAGACAATCGAGCAAGTGCTCGCCGCGACTGACATCGTCGATGTCATCTCTGGCTACATCCCGCTCAAGCGTGCAGGCGGCTCATTCAAGGCACTTTGCCCTTTCCATAACGAGAAGACTCCGTCCTTCAACATCACTCCATCACGTCAAAGCTTCCACTGCTTTGGCTGCGGCGAGAGCGGTTCCGCCATCGGTTTCGTGATGAAGTATGAGAACCTACCCTTTGTAGACGCAGTCAAGAAACTCGCAGACAAGGCTGGCGTGCCCATCATCGAGGAGGTTTACGATCCACAGGCTGAACAGCGCCGGAGATCCAAGTCCAGGCTGATCGAACTACACAATGCGGCAGCTCAATATTTCCACAGTCTGGTAAGGAAGTCTCCCCAAGCCCAGCACGCCCGGGACTACCTGAAAAAACGTGGCTTCAGTAAAGAATCAGCCGAGCGCTGGCTCATCGGCTGGATGCCTGAAAATCCCAAGGAGTTCCTGAACTGGGCCAGAGAAAATAATTTCCGAGGCCGCGATCTGGTGGATGCGGGTCTGGCGGCCCTCAAAGCGGAAGGTAATCCCAAAGCCGGCATCTACGTGCGCTTTAGGAATCGCCTGATGTTCCCTATACACAACGACTACGGGGATATTATCGCCTTCAGCGGCAGACAGTTGGTGAATGACCCTAATAGCGGCAAGTACATCAACTCACCCCAGACGCAAATCTTCGATAAATCCCGCGTATTCTTTGGACTGGATAAGGCGAGACGCCACATGACCAAGGAAAAATTTGCCCTCATCTGCGAGGGACAGATCGATGCTATCTCCTGCCACGAACAAGGTATTCAGAATGCCATTGCTCCGCTAGGCACTGCGTTCACCGAGCACCATGCACGCTTGCTCAAACGCTACACAGACACAGCCATTCTCTGCTTTGACGCAGACTCCGCTGGCCACAAGGCGGCACAACGAGCCTTTTCCATACTAGTGCCTGC
Source organism: Rubritalea squalenifaciens DSM 18772 (assembly GCF_900141815.1). NCBI lineage: Bacteria > Pseudomonadati > Verrucomicrobiota > Verrucomicrobiia > Verrucomicrobiales > Rubritaleaceae > Rubritalea > Rubritalea squalenifaciens. Next base: position 693,100 of record NZ_FQYR01000003.1, on the reverse strand, counting down.
CGGCATCCACGTACGCTGCGCCTCCATGCCCGAAGGTGAAGATCCAGACTCTTACATCCAGAAACATGGTGCGGATGCATTCAAGACCCTTCTTGATGAAGCTCAGGACTTTTTCGACTACAAACTCACCCACGCGTCCAAAGCTGTCGACTTGGCAGATATCCGTGAGAAGTCCAATTTAGCTAAAGATCTGGCCAACCTCGCTCGCTTAGTCACAGACAAAGTGACTTTGGACAGCGTTATCAGCAAGGTCGCTGCTCGACTCGGCGTTGGTGATCAGGATTTCCGCAGTATGGTTTTTCAGGCGGACAAACAACAGTATCGTGTTCGCAACTACGACAACATTGACGAAAGCACCCCGGAGAAGGCCCAGGCCACACCGATGGACAACACCATATCCTATCTCTGTTTCCTGGCCCTCAATTCATCCGAAGTCATGGAGTGGCTGTGCGAACAACTGGAAGCCCTGCATGAGCCCATGTCGCAGACTCCGGGCGGTCACGTTCTCGCTAAAATTCTCGCCAGAAAGCCCAACCCCAGCAACCCAGCTTCGATCCAGACCTATTTGCTCGGTATTGAGGAATCCGACAGGCTCGCTCTGCAAAGCGCCTTCAGTGAGAACCTGCCTGAGAATCCTGTCAGTGTAGCCGAGGGTGCCACCTCGATGCTTATAAGTAACCACCTGCAACACAAAGATGCCATCATCCGGGCTGCCCTCAAAAAACCTGGTTTGGGCATGGAGGAAATGACCGACCTACTTCGTCAGGCCGAAGACGTGCGCCAACTTCTCAGCAACCTCAACGAACGCTACATTCGTTAGACAAAGAATTTTTAAATTCCCGCGCAACTATTCTGATGGTAGAAAGTTCTATCTGACATAGCTCAATGTCAGACACCGCTACACAGTTTCTACCCGTCAATATGACCAAGATCGATACCTCTTCCTCAGACGACTGCCACGAGGACAAGGTTGATGTTGCATTGATGGAGCGCGTGAAGCTTGGCGACCATGCGGCATTTGAAACGATCGTGGAACGGCATCAATCTGCCATCATTGGTACTGTTGCCAAGATGCTCGGCAATGCTTCCGAGGCGGAAGATATAGCTCAGCAAGTTTTCATTAGGCTCTGGAAATCAGCCAAGCGCTACAAGCACCAAGCAAAGTTCACCACCTTCCTCTTCACCATTACCAGAAACTTGGTATTCAATGAAACGAGGAAGAAATCCCGAAGGAAGACCTACTCTCTTGAAGAACGAGAGGAAAGCACACACAGCGAGGCCCCCGCGGAATCCTCCATCGCTCCTGACAGCGAATTACTTCACGCAGAACTTCGCGAAGCCGTTGATAAAGCAATTGAATCCCTCCCTGAAAAGCAGCGTCTGGCCTTGATTCTGAGGCGTTACGAGAACCTTTCCTACGAAGAGATCGCTGATATCACGGAACTCTCTGTCTCTGCGGTAAAAAGCCAACTCTTCAGAGCACGCACCACTCTTCGCGAACAGCTTTCGCATTACATGGGAGAGGAATAATGGGGTAAATTAGTCTCTTTTACATTTACAAAAATAGGCTACTTTCTTCGCATGTCACCCAGCATCAAGCATCTCATAGTCGCCAGCCTAGTAGGCGGCACCCCAGTTTTCGCAGCCCCTTCCCTGGATCTCTTTGTGGACGACTTAAAACGCCCCACATACATGACCGCTCCTAGTGGATCTTCTGACTATCTCTATATTCTTGAAAAAGAGGGTTACATCCGAGTCTTCGACCGCAAATCTGGTAAGCTGCTAGATACGCCTCTGCTAGACATCAAAGACCGCGTTCGCTCCAAATCCAACGAGCAAGGACTGCTAGGCATGGCATTCTCTCCAACTTTCAGTAAAGATCGTCGCTTCTACCTCTACTACACAGACAGCAAAGGTCACACTCAGGTTTCGCGATTTAGCTACCCTGACAACGGCAAGCTGGAGGTCGATCCCGCCAGTGAGGAAAAACTCGTACATGCCGAACAGCCCTACGGAAACCACAATGGAGGCTGGATAGACTTCGGTCCCGACGGCATGCTGTACATCGGCACTGGCGACGGTGGTGCGGCAAATGACCCTAAAAATAACTCCCAGGATCTGAGCAACCTGCTGGGCAAGATGCTCCGTATCGACGTATCGACAGATAAGGCCTATCAGGTTCCAAGCGATAACCCCTTCGTAAACCAAAAAGATGCCGCCCCTGAAATTTTTGCCTACGGCCTGAGAAACCCATGGCGCTGCTCCTGGAGCGGCGACTTAATGTTCATAGGTGATGTCGGCCAAAACAAATGGGAAGAAATCAATGTCACTAGCTTAAATCAACTCAAAGGAGCCAACTTTGGTTGGCGCTTACGTGAAGGTTATCACGAGACACCCAAGAAAGGTGTTGGTGGCGATAAGCCTGAGAATAACGTCGAACCCGTGCACGAATATGTACACGGCGGAGGCCCAGACGAAGGGCTCTCTGTGACCGGCGGGTATGTCTATCGCGGCAGTATCTCTGAACTCAAGGGCCTCTACTTCTTTGCAGACTACACGATTGGTAATGTCTGGACCTTTGAGTATAAGGAAGGAAAAGCCCAGAACCTCAAGTCTTGGACAAAAGATTTCGAGGTGGACGGTAAAAAAATCACTCAGATCAGTTCATTTGCTGAGGACCCTCAGGGAGAGCTCTACATTATCTCGGACAAAGGATCGATCTATCAGATTGTCGACAAATAGTATCTATTTCAGCTCTTTGGGTACGGCTTTCCAGCCTCCAAAGAGCGTATAGACCTCACTATGGAATCCAGTGGCGCGAATCTTTTCCGCCACTGACTTACTGGCACCGCAGGCCTCAGTACCGCAGTAGACCACGAGCTTTTTACCTTCTACCCCGGACATTCCAATTGCCTGCATGACTTCATCTTGAGCCAAGTCATTCTCTGCATCTTTTTCTCTGACAAGCAAAGCCCCATCCAAGTGCTTCTTGTCATACTCACGCTGAGACCTAGCGTCGACCCACAGAACATCCCCGCCCCAATCGGCAGTCACCGTATCCCAGCAAACCTCCCACTCACCCAAGTCCGCCTGCACACATTTTACAGAGCGATCTGGTTGCCCGACTATCATATAGACGGCTACCCCTGAGAGTGCTCCTAACAATAATATGGCTATTGTCTGAACAAGAAAACGCAGCATGAAAACTAGTTCTTGTTAGGCTTAACGGTTGCAAATGCCTGCAAGGTCTTGAAACGATCAATTTTGCTATCGGTACTAAGCTTGATCGAAGCAAAAAGAATTTTGTCCGTTGATTTAGGCTTCACCTTCAGGGTGTACTCAAAGCCCTCTTTGATCGTAATCACCTCAAACTCCAGATTTCCATTGGAGCACTTAGCGTCAGTCACTTTTATAGGTTTTTCACCTACTACCTTGATTGAGATCTCCTTGGCATTAGCCTGTCCTTTTAAATCCCAGATCAGTGAAGTGGGAGTCGCAGAAATAAGCTCGGGAATAGTCACTCGGGTCGTGAGTTCGATAGATGGCTTTTCCTTACTATCATTGGAGGTCCACAAGAAAATTTTCTTATCGATGGTTCCCTTGAAGTTACCCAGTTCAAAAATCCCCTTAACGACACCTTCCTCACCTGGCTCGAAACGGATCCCCTTGTTGTTGCTGAGTGCGGTACCACCTTTGAGCTTGGCGCTCATACAGCTACAGGGTGCATCATAGGCCACGATATCGACAGCCTGATCACTGGTGTTTTTGAAGGGAAAAAGGATCTCGATAACCTTAGCATCAGGCTCTGGCTTTACAGCTTTGGTCGTTTCCTTGAAGGTGAAAACAGCTGCTTGGGCCTGAGTAAAGGCCAAGCTGAGTATAAGGATGAAGCTACGCATGGAACGACTATGGTTTTTGCACGGAGATGAGTTCCACTGCTACCAGCAATTTCCCACCTCTCCAACTGGGCCCCAGTATGTATAAAGGCTTGCCTACCTGCAAGTGCGGACCACTCTTCATGATCTTTTTGCGGCTCTGCCAGAATTCCAAATCCAAAGAGAGTCCATCTGATTCTACTTTTCCCCTGGGTTCAAAGCTAAGCAGGATTTCCTCGGAAGGCTTCATTGGGGCAATCCAGTTTTCATAACTCCGAAGAATCGGCTGTGTATCATCACCCAGGAGCCTGTAGTGCTTGAACTTCAGTGCCTTTGCGCCAGAAAACTGCTTAACGAGCGCCTCATCAACCTTCTTAGCTTTCTTACCAGCTGTCTCCGGATCTCCATTGGTGGCAAAGTACAAGCTGACCTTAAGCTTGCCGACCGAATCTTTACCCGCATCCTGAGCCGCCACTGGCATGCCAAGCATGGCACAGAGGGCGAAAATCAAGAGAGAAAACGACTTGAGGTGTGCGTGAGTCATATCAGTACAAGTTGTCTCTATCCACCTTGGCCAGGTATCTTGGAGAGATGCCAATGCTTGTCTCTCCTGCAGCAATATCCAATGTATCTGGAATATCCTCCAAGCCTTCTAGTGAAATCACGGTGATCTCACCGGCCTGAGAAATTTCCGCAGTAACACCTCGCTGAGGTATGTAGACCTCACCCGTTTGTGCCGTAGAGCCACTTGATGGAGTGTCACTGTGAATTTGAGTTCCCACATAGAAGCAGACTGCCATACCTGCGAGTGCCGCAGGGGCAATAATCCAACTGAAACGCTGCCATAGGGACGGCGCTTTCTGAGCGACCATCGGTTCATCATGATGCCCAACGGCGGCCTGGCGAATTTTCGTGTTAAAGAAATCCGGATATGGTGGCTCAGTATCTGCACTCATGGACTGCTTGATCAGCTTACTGGTATCGGACCAGCTCATAAGCTGCTCCAATTCACCTGCATGTGTTTCTGCCCAAGCTTCGACCTGGCGCAATTCCTCGCCTTCCAGTGCGCCGTCCATCCAACGCTCCAAGGTTTTGTCATCTGGTCTGTTCATCTCTCTAATAGGTTTTGAAGTTTCTTGCGTGCGTAAAATAGTCGGCTCATCACTGTTCCAAGCGAGCACCCTTGGATATCAGCAATTTCTTTGTATTCCATCCCCTGTACTTCACGTAACAGGATGGCTTCGCGGTGTTCATCACTAAGTTGAGCTAGGGCCGCTTCTATCTCCCCTTGCAGCTCCTGGTTTTCGAGTGCCTGGTCCGGCCGGGCTACTGCCCGGGGTGCCGTGCTGGCATTCGTGTCGATTTGGTCTCTACTGAGTAACTGGTCATCCAGCTCTCCGTCTGCCTGGATTTTACGTTTCCGCATCCAGTCATAGACAACGTTGTGGGAAATCCTGAACATCCAGGTTGAGAACCGAGAACGGTTCTCGAACTTGGGCAGTGCATTCCACGCCTTGATAAAGGAATCTTGAGCAAGATCCCAGGCATCAGCGTCATTTTTGACCATGTTCACAATCATCGCGTAGACCTTTCCTCGGTGACGGGTCACCAATTCGTCGAATGCTGAATAATCGCCACTCTGAGCCCTGCTCACGAGGATACGATCATCCAGCTGAGAAGCGCCTCCCCCAGCACTGTCACCCTGTGAGTGACCATCTGGTATAGCTCCTCTCAGCCAATTTGACGAGATCTGTCGTAAAAAATTCATGTTTATTTCAACTATTTTGAATCTATGCCGCTGATTGTTGTCATGGCAATGAACTTTTCCTGATTATGAATCTTCCAGCTTTGCCGAACCAGCATCCACCAAGTATCTACTCCAGCCCGCCAGGTCTTGATCCATCCAGTCCAGGTTCGTAGTGGTGATCAATTTTTGAGCTGATTTGGGAAGATATCTCATCAAGGCATTTCGTCTCTGAGGATCCAACTCCCCAAAAATATCATCCAGCAGGTAGACAGGCATTTTACCGCCAACGGACCTCAGGACATCTCCCTGGGCCAACTTCATCGCCAGAGCAATTGTTCTCTGCTGTCCCTCACTGGCATAGTCCCCAGCAGGCAAGCCGTTTAGCAAAATCTTAAAATCATCACGATGAGGGCCCGCAAGAGTCTGACGCTGCCGGCGCTCACTCTCAGCCGTAGATTCAAATGCCCTGACCATACTCCCGCCAGAGCCCGGCTGATACTCAAAAGCAAGGATCTCTTCCCGACCACTTACGCTCTTCTGTGTATTGGCAAGATGTGGGGCCAGAAGCGTTAATACATGCTGGCGGGCAGAGGTAATGTACTCACCGTGCTCGATTAAGATTTCCGTGTAGGCCTGAATGGAATCCTCTCTCAGGCGGGGTTCTTTGAGTAGTAAATTTCGCGCCTTCAAGGCTCTGCGGTATCGGCTAAGCGCTCTCCGATAGCCTTGATCCAACTGGGAACAAATGAAATCCAGATAACGCCTCCTACCCCCCCCGCTGCCTCGAACCAACTCCACATCCTCATTGCCCATCCAGACAACCAAGCCTCCATTTTCCAGATACTCTCCTTGAGTTTTTAGCTCCTCACCATCAATCAGCATTTTGGAACCAGCTCTGCTGTGGCGCACCTGTAAATCTCTCTCCCACCCCTCGCCAGCTATTCCAAACTCGGAAGCATCAAACTTCATGAGCGGCCTCATCGATTTGGCCCGCGGTGAATGTAGACGAACAAGGACACAGACAGCCTCCAAAATGGAGGTCTTCCCCTGGGCATTATGGCCCACAAACAACGCGCCCTCCTCAGGAAGCTCCAGACTCAGTGATTCGAAGCAGCGAAAGTTTAACAGGCGCAGTGAGGTTAGCATGGTCAGAGTCGCCGTTTATGCCGGATAAGACGCAGCAATCTGCTCGGCCCAGAATTTGGCCTTTTGCCCGAAGCTCTTTTCCATGTCCTTGTACATGATTCCTCGAGATACATTAATAGTGTCCGGTGCAGTTCTTCCCTTGCCTGCCATATTTTCAAGATCTCCACCTTGTGCCCCCAAACCAGGGATCAACAATGGATAATCATCGATGCGGCTAAGCACGTCATCGCTGGCATTAGTGAGACCTACTACCATGCCGACATCCGTTTTGCGCCCTTCTTCATGAGCTCGCCTGCAGATATCTTGCACCAACTCAAAGACATAGCGATCACCAACCATTTGTCTCTGGAAATCAGCACTTCCAGGATTGGAGGTGACTGCTAGGACGTAGATAGCCTTCCCTTCCCAGTCCAGAAACGGCTCCATGGTATCGTATCCTAAAAACGGATTCAAGGTAACGGCGTCCACATTCCAGTTCTCAAAGTAGCTCTTCGCGTAGTACTTTTGGGTCTCTCCAATGTCCGAACGTTTGGCATCCAAGATGATGGGCACTTCATTGGGCATATTGCCCAGCATTTCTTCTAACATCTCAAGGCCGCGAAGCCCCATTGCCTCAAAGTATGCCATGTTAGGCTTGAAAGCTGCTGCATACTCCCAAGTCTCATCTACGACTTGTTTGAGTAAATCAGGGATTTTCTCCATGCCTCCCGAGAGGTCGGGACGAGGGTCTAAGCCCACACAGAGCCTTGAATTTGTATCTTTGATTCTCTTGGAAAGCTTCTCTCCGTAGCGCATGCGAGAACTCTCTCGCTATGCGAGCAGACTTGCAAGTACAAGCTTATCTTTACACAGCAAATTGCTTGAAACTTGCTTCGCAGAACTTGAAAGTAACCTTATGCAACAGACCACGGATCAGATCAGGAATTTTCTCCAGTTCATCGCCCTGCAATTTATTAAGTACCCAGATGAGGCCCAGCTAAAGGTGGCAGAGGTGTCGGATAACCATATCCGCTTCAGACTGGTGCTGAATCAGAATGATGTGGCTATCCTCATTGGCCGCAATGGATTTACGGCCAGCGCCATTCGCAACATCCTTAAGGCTGCAGCGGTACGTGACGGCATTCAAGCCACATTACAAATTGTCTCTCACGAGGAAGAACGCCAGCGCATGGCCGCCATTGAGGCAGGTGAAATCATCGAAGAATTGCCCACGGACGAGGATATCGCCGAGCAAGATGATGAGAATCTAGAGGAAGCCTGATGAATGGCATCCCTACACCTAGCAGACCCACTCCCACCTGCTGCCTTCTTGGTTTCTTGTTCCTATTTTCTCTGACTGTTGCAGTCATAGCCTCAGCCGCAATGATTATCCGGGCTAGCAAACATGGCCTCCATGACTCCCTGGCACAGGAGTTCCTACCTTTCTTGGTAGGCGGCCTCGCATGCACCTTGTTATTTGGCTTCGCCACCAGACGCTCATTCAAAGACCATTTCTAACCCTACCAGCCGGAATCCACCACCCACTCTTCCACAAGATCTGACGGGAAATCGTCGAGAAACCTTGAAGGATTCTGGAGGATTTCTCCTGTATAGCTTTTCGGATTCATCATTGGATAGGTCAGGTAAAGCTCATCCTTGGCCCGAGTGATGGCTACGTAGAACAAGCGCCTCTCCTCCTCCAGCATCTCCAGATCTTCAGACTCCAGAATTCTCCCATTAGGGAACATGCCATCTGCCAGCCAGACCACAAAGACGACTTTCCATTCAAGCCCTTTGGCCTGATGAATCGAGGACAGCGTTACCCCTTCTTCATCTTTTTCCGCTTTGCTGCCCGTTGGAGACGAATCCACTGAACTCATCAGTGAAAGTTGCGCCAAGAACTCCAGCACATCACTGTAGCTTCGTGCATAGGTCATCAATTGCTCGATATCCTGTTTTCTGTTCTCGTAGTTATCAAAACTCCCCCTCATGTAGTCATCATAGACCCCCTCCTGGATACTGAAGATCATTTCAGATGGCACAGCGAAACCATCTGAATGAACCAACTCATCCATGGTGTAGCAGAGTTGCTCCCAATGTGCCTGCGACTTCTTAGGCACCTTGAACTCCATCATGATTTTAGAGAAGGACTGAGGTGGGCTCTCAGCTCTACATGCCGGATGCGCTACCCATGCTTTCCATAAATTATCCGCACTCTTAGCACCTACGCCGGGCAAGAGAGATACCATCCGCTTGAAGCTTACCTCATCCTGACGATTCACCGCAAACCTGATGAACGAAGAGACATCCTTAATATGCGCTTGCTCGAAGAATCGTAGTCCCGAGGTGATATGGAACGGGATGTCTCGCGTGGTCATTTCCATCTGGATTTCCATGCTCTGATAATGAGCCCGGTACAGGATGGCCATCTCCTCAAGCTCCACCCCTTCATCACGCAACTCTAGGATGCGCTGGGTAACGAACTCCGCTTGGGTGCGGGGGTCGTTCAGAGGAATCAGGGCCGGCACCATACTGCCCCCAACCCTATGAGCACGTAGTTCCTTGGGGATTTGTTCCGTGTTCGCCTTAATGGCGGCATTGGAGAGTTCTAGGATCTCAGGGCAACTGCGGTAGTTGGTCTCAATCTTGTAGACTGCGGCTCCCGGATATCGATCTTGGAAGCGAAGGATGTTCTTCATATTCGCGCCACGCCAGGAATAGATCGACTGAGCGTCATCACCCACAACCATGAGGCTTTTATTCTTGGCTACTAATAAATCAATCAGCTCACATTGGATGATGTTCGTGTCTTGATACTCGTCCACCAATACGTGTTTGAACTTCTTCTGATATAGCTCTCTGAGATCTTCATCCTTCTTGAGCAACTTCAGGGTAAGGACCAGCAGATCATCAAAATCCATTGAGTTTACATCCAGCTTCTTCTGAACATAGCCCTTCTGTACACGCTTGATATCGTCCAGCCATTCCTCAAAATATGGATAACGAACCTCCAGGATATCCTCCAGACTCTCCTTGGTATTTTCCATCAAGCTGAAGATTGAAGCCAGAACATCGGGCTTCGGGAACCTTCTACTCTGTGTATCAATTTTGCAGTCCGCTATGACGGCATTGAGCAAGGCTTTCTGATCGTCTCGATCTAGAATGGAAAAACTTCGGGTGAAGCCCAGTTCGTCAGCGTGGCGCCTCAGAATACGGTTACAAATAGAGTGGAAGGTACCTCCCCACAAATCCGAGATATCCTGAGAGATCAATTCACGTACCCTCTCAAGCATTTCCCGTGATGCCTTATTTGTGAAGGTCAGCAAAAGAATGTTTCGCGGGTCAACCCCTCTGTCGAGCAGATAGGCCACCCGGTATGTCAGAGTCCGTGTCTTTCCACTGCCTGCACCAGCAATCACCAGAGAGGCCCCAGGACGTGAAGACACCGCAGCATACTGCTGTTCATTCAATTCAGCTGCATAGTCGATACCGGATGCGTTTTCGGTGACGGTCTTCTTAAGCTGGTACTCACGTGCCATACGTGGATCAAACACTCCACACATGGCTCAGTAAAATGAAATCTCTTCTCTTCTTGAGATCTTCTATTGAAATGAAAATCTCATCCCCCATCCTGCGTATGCAGATTCACACTCACACAGACACCATGAAAATTTTTCCCACTCTATTCAGTCTAGCCTGCGCTTGCTCGCTCCCTCTGGCACAAGCCAGAGAAGTCATGGACAAGCCGAATGTCATCATCATCTATTTGGATGATTCCGGATACGGTGATTTTTCCTACAATGGCAACCCCGTCATCGAGACCCCGAACATCTCCAGACTGGCACATAATGGATTGAACTGCACCCAATTCTACGTAAGTTCCCCCGCCTGCAGTGCCTCCCGCTACTCACTACTCACAGGGCGCTACCCTGGCCGCTCAGGCTTTGGAACCTGGGTAATTGGACCTGGATCGAAGCCTCACCTCCGAAGTGCTGAGATCACCATCGCTGAGGGACTCAAAGCCAATGGCTACAAGACTGGCATGTTTGGCAAGTGGCATCTAGGCAATCCAAACAAGGGCAATCAAATGAGTACTGAAGCCCTCCCTCTCGCTCATGGCTTTGACACCTGGGTTGGCACCAATGTCTCCCACGACTACGATAACGCCAAGCTCTTAAAATCTGATCCATCGGGAAACAAGCCCGTCAAGGGCTACAGTGAAGTCGCTAAAAACCTTCCGTCCGATGATGAAGCATCCACTTCCCTCACCGGACTCTACACCGATGCCGCAGTATCCTTCATCAAACAGAACAAAGACAAACCATTCTTCGCCTATGTAGCCCATAACCAGCCGCACCTGGGCTTATACGTCAGCGAAAAATTCAAAGGTAAATCCAAGCGCGGTCTTCTAGGCGACGTCATGGCTGAGGTCGACGACTCCGTTGGGCGCATTCTTCAAACTCTCAAGGATGAAGGAATCGACAAAAACACCTTAGTCGTATTCTCCTCAGATAATGGCCCATGGATTCTCTTCCGTGATTTGAAGTTCAAGAATCACCCCAAATACGGCGAAGCCAGAACTCATGTAGGTTATGCCCAGCCATTCAGAGACGGTAAAGGCTCTACCTGGGAAGGCGGTCACAGAGTTCCAGGAATCTTCTATTGGCCCGGAGTCATCAAGCCTCAACGCCTTCTAGCCCCGGTCAGCACACTTGATGTCCTGCCAACCGTACTTACTATCACAGGAGCAAAACTGCCAGATGACCGGAAACTAGATGGGAGAAACATCAGCCCGTATCTATTGGGCTCTGACTCCCAGAAGGTCGACGACTTTGAGTTTATCTACAGCTATTTTGACAACAAACCGTCCGCTATTCGTGTAGGGCCCTGGAAGCTACATATCCGGATCGGTTCTCAGACTGGTAATAATTACAATTTCAAAGCCTCGGAGAAACAGCCGCTTCTTTTCAACGTAGAAGAAGATCTTGGCGAGCGTATTGATCGGGCTAGCGAACAGCCTGAGATTGTAGAGAGGCTACTCAAAAAGCTCAGAGACAAGAGATCTGAGATTGAGAAGACGGGTGTCATCAAATAACCACCACTTCTCTAAAGATATTTTAAAGACTGTATAGCACCTGCTGGATCTTATCCACAGGTGCTATTTTGAAACGCTTGGCCATCCCCTTCAACTGTTCACGAGCTAGCTTCTCATCATCACACACATAAAAGAGCAAGAGGCTTAAGCCTGCTGCCTCCCACTTCTGGACCATCTTGAGGCGGTCTTCTGACCAATCACAAAATATAGCGATACAGGCCGTGAGATTCTCGGTATGCTGAAGAATCATCTTCTCGAGTTCCTGCCAGTTAGGCTTTAGGTCAATTTCCACGCCGGCCAGTGTCTCCAACATATTCTCCACCTTCGCCACTCCACGGCCAACTGTAAGCACCTTCGCCCCTTGCTGCATGAATATCAGATCCAGCAAGCACTCCCGCGTATCTACTGCACAGGCAAAGGACGCAGCCAAGGATACCCCCTCCTCAAACAGGTTCGCTTTTTCAGCAGAAACTACGGTATCCAGAAACAACCCATAGCGAGGAAAGAAGACATCCTCATACTCTTTGACAATGGGCTTCCCGGATTTCCCCCAGCTTGGCCAATGAATATGCCGGAGCGGATCTCCAGGCCGATATTCACGAAGCCCCACAAATTCACCTGCATGCCCACTGATCGACGAGAGCGCTTCACCTCCAATTTGATTACGGGAACTCCCACTCAAATGAAGGTCACCTACACGATAACGCTTCGGCAGAACAATGAGATGGTCTGTGCTTTGCTCGACCTGCTGTATCCGCTGGAATACTCCTAAAGGATCTGGAAGCAAAGCCCTCATATTCGAAAGCTTGATCACCCCTCTCCGCTTAGGAGTGATCTGCATCAGGCAATGCTTTGACTCCCCTTTTCTAACAGACTCACAAACCGTAGCCTTACTATCAAAAAAAATACGCTGCTTAACCAGCCACATCCAGCGGTAAGCAATAAAGGTACGGTCAAATGCATTCCGCTGTTCCTCACCCGGTTCAGTTGATCCCAAAAACAGCTCCTTACTAGGACTTGGATCGGGAGGCAGTTCTTCCAGAAGAAAATTAGCAAGCTTACCTGACCTGAGGTTCTCGTAATGGACAGTATAAACCAAATCCTCGCCAACGCTGGCCAAACGAGGCAAGTCGCGACTTATTCGGATTCGAGAATTTCTCAACCAAGTAAGAAAAAAAGCAATCACCAAGACTGCCCCAAATACACTCATCATCTGTATCAATGATGCTCTGGCATAGACCACAGCAAAGGAACTGGCACAAGGGAAAGCCAGCAGCACCAGATAACCTATGGGCGTCACCCGCTTACGAGCACTGTTCTGCACGCTACCTCCCAGCTTATAGAGGTGATATAAACGAGCTTGCAGAAGTTTTTTCAAGGCACTCTCCCCTAGTTCTCAGTTACTCAACAAGGGACAGCCACTTCGCCTAACAGAGCATCCACAATGCTGCGGCCACTAATTCCAGCAAACTTGGCCTCTGAATCAATCACCAGACGATGACCGATTACATCCGCTGCAACCTCTTGAATAACCTCCGGAGAGACAAAGTCTGATCCATTCATGACACTCATCGCTTGAGACACTTTCATCAGAGACAGTGAGGCACGAGGACTAGCTGGCAGACGTACGTCCTTATGCTGACGCGTAGCTCCCACTAATCGTACAATATAGTGCTTTAGCTCATCACTGATACGTACTGCTGAGACTGACTGCTGCCAAGCCACAACATCATCCACAGATACGACTTGGTTCAGTGCATTCAAAGGGTGTGAGCTTCCTTGCTGATCACTCAAAATCTCAACCTCGTGATCCATATCAACATAGCCCATAGTACACTGCATAGCAAAGCGATCCATCTGCGCCTCAGGAATAGGATATGTTCCCCTAAATTCCACAGGATTCTGAGTTGCGATGACAAAAAATACACCGTCAAACTGATAACGTCTTCCTTCGATTGTGGCCTGCTTTTCAGACATCACCTCCAGCAGAGCACTCTGGGTGCGAGGTGAGGCTCTATTGATTTCGTCTGCTAACAGAACATTTGCGAATACTGGACCCTTATGAAATTTAAAATCCCCAGAGCGAGGATCGAGCACGGACACACCAAGAATGTCCGATGGCAGGAGGTCCGGCGTAAACTGGATGCGCTGGAAACCATCCTCCCCCATGGATCTTGCAACCGCTTTGGCTAATGTCGTCTTGCCTGTACCAGGATAGTCTTCAAGAAGCATATGACCACCGGCCCCAAGACAACAGAGGACTTTACGGATGAGTCCATCCTGACCTTTGATGACAGTCTTGATTGCATCCTCAATTCGGTGACCTATCGACAATACATCTGTGACCCTATCCATATACACTACTCATTCCGCATTTCGTTAACCAGCTCGTTGTGCTTATTAATTAAGCTCATAAATGAATCTTTTATTCCTTGATCTTTGAGACCTTCTACGAACTCCAGAACTTTGGCATTAAACAATCTGGCGCCACGACTTTGCTCATATCGATATTGAAGGTAGGGCAGCACCAATACTTGCTCTCCATCCTTACAGTAAAAGTATAAAAGATACTCTACATCACTAGACCGACGATTCGTGAGACGGATCGTAGCGGCACACATTTGGGCTGCTTTATGGGCGACAATAAACTCATACTTCGAGTCCTTGTCTTGCCTGCCTCTGAGGTCAGCCCCGAGCGCAGCTAGAGTTTGGAGTTCCGTGCCTTTAATTGCCGCCGCAACTTTGAGAGCATTGGCATAATCCTCCTTCATCAGTGAATCATCGTATCTGAGATAACTCTCTTTTACTGCAGATTGATCGACTCCCGTACAATCAGCGAAATTAGCAAGGCTTATCACATGACACTCTCCAAGGAGAAGCGGGGCCACATCCACATCACCCTCATCTTTAATCTCTTTAATGAGCTTATCACGAGCGGCACGTAACCCTTCCGCATCATCACCTTCAAAACTCTTCTCCATTACCATATGCCACTGCTGATTAGCTTTACACAGCACTAGATAATCAATCACGTAGTCATTCGGCCTTTGTTTAGATACAGCAAGAACTTTGGCAACGGCAACATTCTCAGCTTCACGAACAGAGACCAACTTGAAAGCCATCAGGCTCTTTTTCTTGATTTCTGACCATGACTCAGCCGCAGCAATTAACTCATCACGTCTCACTGCCTTGTCTGCCTCATCCATGAATTTGATACAGGAGCACCATGTCGCAAAATCACCTTCACTTAATGCTTTAAGAAGCCGCTCCAAAAGCACGCCGGAAGAATCAGCTGACACAGGTTTTAATGAACTGATAATCAAAGGTGATACTTCATCTAGGCGACTTCGGTTTTCACGCTTGAGTTTCCAACCGCGAAAATCTGCATCAGAAAATTTACCCTCATCATCCAAGCTCATATTATCGGGTAACTCGAGCACCCATCTACTACCCATCTTCTTTACAGAGAATTCAAGAATTTGCTCCTTAGGCTCAAGCTCAGGAAAAAACATGGCTACAGAAACCATCTCATTATCGTCATCTTCCAGAACGGTTGCTATATATGGTTGCTCCTGTAGTTTGGCCCAATCGCCCACTTGTCTTCCACCACTCAAACCCTCCACAAGCGAATATATTGCTTGTAGCTCATCATCACCAAATGACTCTGCGAGATCAACCCCCAGACAAGCTGCTATAGCATGAAAATTGGCCTGCTTAACCATACTCAAGAAATACAACACCAGAGCAGAAGGCTCCTTCGCTTGAAAAGCGGACTCCGAGCTAAACTCACTAATTTTATTCAAGAGTTTATTCTCCTGTTGTCCTTGGACTTTCGATTTGTAAACCGCCTGTTGCTTGAACACCCATTTCTCAAGTTCACGCTGCCTTGCTTCAGCCTCTAACTGATAGAGATTGAAGCCTGTGTGACGAAAACTCCCCATCAATGGGGTCAGCTTCCATTGATCTTTGACTTTACAGAAAGTGAGTCCGCTGATCTCAGAAAAAATTGGATTCCTCTCGTCAGTGGCACAGATAATAAATGCACACACATCACGAAGAACCTTCTTATCGAGAACCTCAAAGTGATATTCCTTCCGAATCTTGTTCCTTATCTGAGACTGGATCTTCTTATTAAGTTCATCCCGCTGTATCTCTGGAAGATGATCCGTTATCAAAAAATCATTCCAGTCTAGATTCTCCTGGAACTTGAGTCTATCTATGAGCGTGTTGACGTCTGAATTGCTGGGGGCTGCTTCAGCCGCATCTAGCACTGTATATAGTGTGACGCTGCACAACAACACAGCGATGAGTTGCGAAATCCTACTACTTATTAGATTACCAATTCTCACTCTCCAAAGTATTCGTTTTCAATACTGGACTCTTTCTTGGAATCGTCGCCTTGAGGTGCTGTCTTCTGACTCTCAGGAACTTTTGCTCCTGCTTCTTTCACCATAGCATCCACACGAGACTTAAAATCATCCTTCACCTCGTGCACATCGCCACTCAATTGGATATCAGTGAACATGAAACCATCAACAGCCTTGGAGAACATCTCCTTTGGAAGCCTGTCTCTGAATGGATTAGCCAATTCCGCGGGAATACCCACTTTAAATTGTCCAGAGACTTTGCCGTGCTCATCGATCATAAATTCACCTTTAAGCTTAAGATGCTTAGAACTTTCAGCCGTAAAGTTAGTAACGTAGAGCGTATTCCCTTTGCGATGGATGTCACCTTGGATATTACGGTTAAAACGAGGGCGCTCATACCACTTGTGCCCTAATAAGTTTCCAAGGTCTTTGAAAAACGGAAACCCATGCATCCTTAGTACAGCACCTTGAAATGAAGACTCAAATTCCAATTGAGACAATTTTCCAGGTGCCATCACGAGCTTAGCTTCCTCTGAGTTGATTCTACCCTCGAAAAAGCGCTGGGCATGCTGAGGCAGTATCTTCGAGATGGGGAATTCCTCTAACTGGGCATCTAGTTGAGTGGTGCCAGATGATGTAAAAGGCGTATTCCCCTCAAGTGTGATTGAGCCAAATTTCTTCTCATCTGTTAGACGGACATTGATGTCTTTTCTCCCGTCATGAAGCTGAATTAGAGCATTCTCTATCTGCAGGCCTTCCAAAGAGGGAAAGTTCAGTTTACCCCCGTTGAAACTAATCTGAGTGGATTCATTTTCAGACTGCTTCAAAACTACATCAGACCCTTCAATAGCAGGTGTCTTGGTCAGCTCCCCGAAATGAATGTTCAAGTTTGAGCAGCGAATGTAATCGTACTCGAACTTGATCTGAGAATCTGCCACCATATCATCTGAGGCGCTCTGGGAATCTTGCAGAATCAATCTACCTTCCGAGGAATTGATGCCACGCATTTTCCATTTACCGCCCCAGAATCCACTGAGACCATAATTCGTGTTCAGTTTCTTCAGTTCGAGACTCTTGATCGCTCCCTCACCCTCTTTCCACACCAAGCTCACCTCATCCATTTCAGCCGCCCCGGGACCAACAGTTAAGAGCCCCATCTCCACAGACGCTCCTGTCTTACCCTGAACTAGCTGCTTCACTTTATCGTGAAAGCCTTGGCTATTATGGTATCCCAAAGAAACGGCAATAGATAATGCCACCGCAAAGAACAGCATCATCGCAGAAGCGATTAGGATAAAACGTTGCTTTCGTTTACGCTTAGCCGCCTCTTTACGCGGTTGATGACTACGCCTCTTCCGCTTACGGACCTTAAGCATCTCACTCCCATCAGCGCGTACCACTAGCTTGGGCTTTTCTTCCTCGTCCCTTCGGTTCTTGCTGCTACGCTGCAAGTCCTCCACCATCTCTTCCAGAGTAGGTTTTCGCGTTTTCTTTGACACCTTGATATATAATTAAATTGCGACTAAAGAGACTTTAGCAATAACTCCAAAGTCTCTTTATATCCAGACCAAAAGCCACATTAGCGGTCAGCCCATGCCTTCCCCGTAGGATCGACAAGTTTGGCATGCACAAACATCACCAGAGCCCGCTTAGTAGGCCTGTATCCTGAGGATTGGAAGAATCGGCCGATGAATGGAATGTCGCCCAACACAGGCACCTTGTCCTCCACCTTATCAATGCGCGATTGATGCAAACCACCCACGACCATCGTTACTCCGTCTCTCAGGGTAACCGAGGTATTGAGCCTGATTTTGCTAAAGACCGGCATGAGGATATTGTTACCCGTAAGATTGTAGCTCATAGGCAATCCTGTAATCGGATCAGTAATAATGCTACTGATTGGACTTCCGTAATCAATAAAGCCATCTAACTGCGTATAGACTGGATTAAGTCTAAGTTCTATGTAGTTCCGATCTTCACCTACCGTGGGCTCTACCTCGAAATCAAAACCTAGGTCGACTGTTTCAAACGCTGTAGGCGTACTTGGAGTTACCGGGAAGGCACCGTTCCCGCCCCCTACTTGGTTGGGAAGCTCTGGTGGCTCGTATTCAGTAGGATAGACTAACTGGTTACCAGAGAAGAGGCGTGCACGCTCTCCTGGGCGAACAATCACCGATGGGTTGAACATGCGGGACTCATCCTTCTTCTGGTCCAAGCCACGCATGATCATCTGGAAAGTCGAGTTATTGATGAAGCCTGTGACTTGTAGTGCTCCCGGCGCCCTCGATGGCACTGTACCAGGAACCTTGTATCCACCAATCAGCTCATCAATGGCATTGTTATTAAACATCGTCTCTCCACTGCGATTCCCTGCTGTGACAGGGTCAAGTCCATCGAAATTACCAACAGGAGAAAATTGACTACCATTGCCAGTAGTTCCCCCTCCGAGGAAATAATTGTTACTTTTCAGATTTTGCTGCCCAAGTAGCCAGTCATAACCGAGCTCCTGAAGGTTTTCTTGGGTGATATCAAGAATCGTAAAATTAACAATCACCTGTACGCTCTCGCTTTGGCGGATGCTTCTGATGTAATCCTCAATAAGGTTTAGATTAGTCTCCGTGTTACGCACACTAAGTTGGTTTGTGCCACGAACATAACTGGCTGTAGCTCCTTCCGGAAATGATACACCAAGACGCTTCAAATACTCTTGAGCTGAGAGTTGAGGCCTAAGAACACTTGAACTCGTCTCCGCAGAGAAAGGGTCGTCCTCTGCAGCACCTTCACCAGATACAGCATCCTGCATAAAGCTAGGCGGCACTGTGAAGCTCCGCTGTACAAGCTGTGAATCCAGCATACCACCTGGCGTCAACACTACGGCGTAGTCCTCAACTCGCCACTGAGTGTCTGTAGCCCTGGTGACATAGTCCAAGACCTTGTCCATAGGAACATTACGCAATTGCAGGGAAATTTTCTTACTGAAGATACCCTTGTGCACATCAGAGCCTGGATCACCTGCACGCAGGATAAAGTTAAACCCTTTTTTATCTGGATCTAGCTCAGTAGTATCATACTGCCTGGACCAATGACGAAGAACATCCAAGGCCTCCTGAATGTCGATATCCTGAAAATCGACAACAGGAATTACCATCTGCTTAAACTTACTCCCCCGGATTCTCTGCGCATTGACCACATCAGTGCTGAGTCCTCCCGGAGTATTGATCCCACTTAAATCAATCTTGGGGTTCACTTTAGTCTCCCAAGCTTCATCTACTTTTTTAAGGAATTCAGCACGCGTATGATCTGAGGCGGATACGGAATAGTCGGAGATAGTCTTCGCTACTTTCTCCATGCCGCGTCTTGCAGCCTTATTGTATTTATCCAGTTGCAGAACTTCCTCGTAGGTAACCAAAGCAAGGTCATATTGACCTAACATGAAATACCCTTCTGCCCTTCTTAAGCCATGAGCCACCTTCTCAATTTGCTGAACATGCTCTGGGGTGAGGGCGGTGTTATAGCGGATTGGGTCATCGACTTGTGCGAGAAGTGTCATCGCTCCAACGTGACCAGGAGCTACATCATCTTGTAAAACCTTGTCGAGCAGTGCACGCGCTTGGTCGTATTGGCCATTCTTGGCGAGACCCCTGGCGTACTCAGTTGCCGCCTGAGCATATCTATCCGCCACAACAAAGCGCACATCGTTTGCGAGCCCTGCGCTAGGCACAACATCGAAGGCCTTAGAATACTCAGAGACAGCCTCAGCATACTCTTGCTTCTTGTAATGACCGTCCCCTGACAAAAGGTGCTGCTTTGCTTGGGCTAAATTCTTCGACCTCTTTGCAACCTCCCTCTGCACCAAAGAATTATCAGACTCTTGTGAGTACCCACCAGTAATGGACGCGCTGTAAAACATGCACCCCACTGCACAAGCAGCGATTGCATTACGGGCACTCCAGCGCATACCCGGATTAATAGATGATAAAGGTTTTTCCATGGTTTTGATGGTGCTTATACACAGATAGGGTCCGTACACTAAGCGGAAAATGTGAAAATTTATCTACTACGTTTGGCTCGATGAATTCAAAGCCTAAATAGGTATTGGTGAGATTTAGTTCACAATGCCAAAATTACCCCTCTATTCAGCGATGCTTGCGTCGCACACTCGAATTAACCTGAAAATGACTCTTCACCCCAAAAGGCAACTCTAACTGCTCAGCCACTTGATTCATGCTACGCCTGGACTTCATCGAGGCCAGAAAACGAAGTAATTTTTCCACTTGGGACATAACATAAGCACTAAACGTGTTCATGGGTACACATTTAATACATCTAAATTATACGTCAACATTAATTATTCACACCTCAAGCATGCTGCCATAAGCTCCACGCACATCTCATCCAGACCACCTGAAAACCAGATGCCTATGTAAACATCCAAAAAAACTTCACCTATTTGGGTCATTTTTTGCGTGTCATATTCTATTTCCCTGTTTTCTTAAGTGCACTCTATACCATGTGTGATGAAATGAAGAGATAACATTCCTCCGCGCAAAGCACCAACATCTTGACTACACATCAAGAATTGGCCGCGCGGACTACTCCAATAAAACCACCATACCGGAATCACAGCCAATTCATCAAATCACCGAACCCAAACTGAGTTTATAGCCCAATTACCGAATTACTCAAAAACTCATATGTCAGATATTCCTGTATATAACCACGTAGACACCTATCTCCAGATCGGCGTCGAATACGAATGCTCGGACATTCACCTTGCCACAATGTTCCCACCAGCATGGAGGCGTTATGGCAAACTCCAACCAGTCTGGGAAGATGCTCCACCACTGACGGCAGAACAGACCGAAACACTCATGCGCTCATTCCTTACAAGAGAGCAAATGGAGCGTCTCGAGGCAGTCGGTGATGTTGACTTTGCCTATCAGAATGACTTTGGCCGCTTCCGTGCATCCGTAGTTAGACAGCGCCTCGGATACGACATCGTTTTTCGTATCATCAACACGCGTATCCGCAGTATGGAGGAGCTCCAGCTACCCATGGAACACCTTGTCCCATTGACGCGTTATCACAACGGATTGATTCTCGTAACAGGATCTGTGGGTTCCGGTAAATCTACCACATTGGCGGCATTGGTCGATTTCATTAACAAGGACAGGCAAGATCACATTCTCACCCTTGAAGATCCGATTGAGTATGTTTTCGAATCCAAAGGTTGCCATATCAACCAGCGTGAAGTTCACACGCACACCGAGTCTTATCCAAGAGCCTTGAGAGGCGCACTTCGAGAAGATCCTGATATTATCATGGTTGGTGAAATGCGCGATCTGGAGACCATCTCCCTTGCCCTTACCGCTGCGGAAACTGGACACTTGGTTCTAGCGACACTACACACTGGTAATGCACCTCGCACACTGGACCGTATTTTGGATGTTTTCCCGACCGACCAAAGGGAGCAAATCCGCATCATGGTGGCTGAATCACTGAGAGGCATCATTTCCCAGCAGCTTGTACCTCGTGCTGATGGAACTGGCCGTGAGCTCGCCCTGGAGCTTCTGGTGAACACTGCAGCTACTGCAGCGACTATTCGTGACGGCAAGACCTTCATGCTGCCAGGCATCATGCAAACAGGTAAAAATGTTGGCATGGTGACTATGGATGAGTCACTTAAGAATCTGTACGCGAAAGGTCTCATCACACAGGAAGAAGCTCTCTTCAGATGTGAAGACAAAGCGCTCATGCAGTCTTACTTCCAATCTTAATCATTTTTAAATTTTTACCGCTGTAATCATATGGCAATTATCGACAAATATTTTAAGTACCTTGTAGAACATGGTGGCTCTGACTTGCACCTTTCAGAAGGCTCTCCACCAAAACTCCGTATTCATGGCGGCGTCTCCGCCATTCCCGACGAACCCGTCCTCGAGGGCGAATCTTTCCGCCAAATGCTCGCTGAAATTTGCGAGCCTGGACCATTTGAAGACTACCTGAATGGCGGCGACCTCGACTTTGCCTACGAAATGGACGAGCAGTCCCGATTCCGCTGTAACTACCTAAAGCAGAAGAATGGGCTAGGAGCAGTTTTCCGTCTCATCCCAACCAAGATTGCCTCTCTTGAGCAACTCGGCATCCCAGAGGTTGTGAAACGCTTTGCCACCATCCGTTCAGGCCTCGTCCTTGTCACAGGCCCGACAGGCTCAGGTAAATCTACAACCCTGGCAGCACTCCTCGATTACATTAATACCAACTACAACAGGCACATCATTACCGTAGAGGAACCAATTGAGTTCGTTCATGGAAACAAGAAATCCATCATCACTCAGCGCGAGGTCCCTATGCAGTGCCCCACCTTCTCTGACGGGCTTCGTGCATCACTTCGTGAAGATGCTGATATTGTGCTCGTTGGTGAGATGCGTGACCTTGAAACCATTTCATTGGCGCTTACTGCTGCTGAGACTGGACTTCTAGTCTTTGGCACATTGCACACCAACAATGCCCGTAAGACAGTTGACCGTATTATTGACGTCTTCCCTGCTGACCAGCAGTCACAGGTGCGCACCATGCTGGCCGCATCCCTAGAGGGCGTTCTTGCCCAGCTGCTCATGAAACGAGTCGACAAGCCTGGTCGAGTGGCGGTTAACGAAATCATGTTCTCCACTCCTGCTGTATCTTCCATCATTCGTGAAGGTAAGACCCAGAAGCTTTATGACGTGATTACTCAGGGTAAAGCTGATGGCATGCAGTTCATGGATGAAGCTATCTGGGACAAACTCCGTGAAGGCATCGTCAGCCCAGAGGAGGCCTACATGAAGGCAATCGACAAGACCCGCTTCAAGCGCTTCTTGCCAGCCGAAAGCGCTCACCTGGGTGATGCTTCTGGTGAAAACCCTATGGAGCACTAGAAGTACCCCGCAAACCAATGACAATCACTAGCCCTCACCTCTAAGGTGGGGGCTTTTTCATTCCCTCCATCTAAGTGCCCGATTAGACAAAATCCCACTTGCCCTTCCCCCAATCATCGCCTACTCACTCCCTTACGCCCTTTTCTGATCATCCCAACAATTTCACTTCAAGATGCACCGCGTTTTTGTCGAAAAACAAAACGAGTTCAATACCCCAGCTAAAGAACTCCTACACGACCTTCGTGAGAACCTAGCTCTCACAGCTTTGAAATCCGTACGCGTCATCCAGCGCTACGATGTCGACGGCCTCTCCGATGAGGAATTTGAAAACGCCAAGCAACTCATTCTCTCTGAGCCACAGGTGGAAACCGCCTCACCAACACTGGAAACCGGCTCCGATGAAATAGCTTTTGCGGTGGAATATCTCCCTGGCCAATTTGATCAGCGCGCTGACTCCGCAGCACAGTGCGTTCAGATCCTTACACACAACGAGCGCCCACTCGTTGCGTCGGCAAGAGTCATCGTTCTCAAAGGGGAACTCTCAGCAGAGCAACTTGAAGCAGTCAAAGAATACGTCATCAACGCCGTAGACTCGCGTGAAGCTTCTATGGAGCTTCCTGAGTCCCTCGCTCTCAAAGTTGATGTTCCTGCTGATGTAGAGATCCTTGACTGGTTTATCGACGCGACTGAAGAGGAACTCTCAGTCAAGCGCTCTGAAATGGGACTCGCCATGTCCCTCGCTGACATGGTCTTCACCCAGAGTTATTTCCGTGATCAAGAGAAGCGTAACCCGAGCATCACCGAAATCAAAATGCTCGACACCTACTGGTCTGATCACTGCCGTCACACCACCTTCGCTACACGACTCAACAAGGTTGAGTTCGAGAATGGCGCAGAATACGTACAGAAGGCTTACGTCCGCTACCAAGAGACACGTGAAGACGTCTATGGCGACAAGATCGAGACTCGCCCAGAGACTCTCATGGATATCGCGCTCATGGGGATGAAAGTGCTTCGCAAAACTGGCGAACTCGACAATGTGGAAGTTTCTGAAGAGATCAATGCGGCCTCCATTGTCATTCCTGTCGATGTGGATGATGAAGAACAAGAGTGGCTTCTCATGTTCAAGAATGAGACGCATAACCACCCAACAGAAATCGAACCCTTTGGTGGTGCTGCGACATGCCTCGGCGGCTGTATCCGTGACCCGCTTTCTGGTCGTTCCTACGTGTTCCAAGCCATGCGTGTGACCGGCGCCGCAGACCCACGCACTCCATTCGCAGAGACCATTCCTGGCAAGCTTCCACAACGCAAGATTTGTAAAGGCGCTGCAGACGGTTACTCCTCCTACGGTAACCAGATCGGCCTCGCCACAGGACAGGTTTCAGAGGTCTATCACCCGAACTACGTTGCCAAGCGCATGGAGATCGGTGCAGTAGTAGCGGCAGCTCCCAAGAAGAATGTCTTCCGCGGAAGCCCATCTGCTGGTGATGTTATTCTCCTGATCGGTGGACGTACAGGCCGTGACGGTGTAGGCGGAGCTACAGGCTCCTCCAAAGAGCACACTGATACCGCTCTCGAAAATTCAGCTGAAGTCCAAAAAGGTGATGCTCCTACTGAACGCAAGATTCAGCGACTCTTCCGCAAATCTGAACTGGCTCAGAAAATCAAGGTCTGTAACGACTTTGGTGCAGGTGGTGTTTCAGTTGCGATCGGTGAAATTGCTCCCTCCCTTGAGATCAATCTTGATGCCGTTAAGAAAAAGTACGACGGCCTCGACGGCACTGAGCTCGCTATTTCTGAATCGCAGGAACGCATGGCCATCTGTGTCGACCCTTCCGAGATCGACTACTTCATGGCTGAGTGTGACAAGGAAAACCTGGAATGCTCCAAGGTGGCTGACGTCACTGACACTGGACGACTCGTCATCAACTGGCGCGGCAAGACCATCGTTAACTTCTCACGAGCATTCCTAGACACGAACGGTGTCACTATGGATGCAGATGTCACTGTCACGGCTCCAAGCCCTGAAAGCCCACTTGAGAAAGCCATCCCACCCGTTGAAGCTGCTGGCTCCACAGAGGAAAAATTCAAAACCGCTCTCAGTGACCTCAATTCCTGTGGCCAAAAAGGCCTCGGCGAACAGTTCGACTCCTCCATCGGTGCTGGCACCGTGCTCAGCCCATTTGGAGGCAAGCACCAGCTGACTCCTGTTGACGCGATGGTTGCCAAGCTTCCCCTTATCAGCGGGGACACCACGACATGCTCCTTCATGTCATGGGGCTTCAATCCGAATATCGCAACCTGGTCTCCATACCATGGTGCTCTCTACGCGGTCACTGAGTCTGTCTGCCGTATCGTGGCTGCAGGTGCACATCTCAGTGATATTCGACTGACCCTGCAGGAATACTTCGAAAAGCTCGGTACAGATCCAGCACGATGGGGCAAACCGTTTGCCGCATTGCTAGGAGCTTTCACCGCTCAGAACGAACTTCGCCTTGGCGCCATTGGTGGCAAGGACTCCATGTCTGGATCATTCAACGAAATCGATGTTCCACCTACCCTCGTCTCTTTTGCTGTAGCTCCAGGTAAAACCACTCTAGCGGTTTCACCTGAGTTTAAATCTACAGACAGCGAGATCTTCCTCGTAAGCACTCCTCGTGACGAACACTACCTCCCTGACTTTGAGAAGCTCAAGGAATACGCTGACATCCTCTATGCGCTCAATGCTGACGGCAAAGTACGAGCCATGCATTCCCTCGCTGAAGGAGGCATTGCAGTGGGTATCTCAAAAATGGCATTTGGTAATGGCATCGGCGCTGAATTGACCATCGATAGCGAAGAGCTCTTCCGTGAGCGCTATTTCCACTTCATCATAGAAGTAGCCCAAGGTGAGGTTCTCCCTGAAGCACTCGATGCGGTCAAGATCGGTCACACCTGTGACTGTGGCTCCATCAAAGTTGGCGATGTCCTCATGCCTGTTAAAGAAATGGCAGCGGCTTGGACCGGAACTCTGGAGTCAACCTACCCTAGTAACGTCAAAGCTGCGCACTCAGAGTTGGAGACCTTCAACTATGCAGGCGAACTCTCCCCTCGCAAGTCTGTCAATTTGATCACAGGAGCAGCCAAGCCGCGTGTGATCGTGCCAGCCTTCCCTGGAACCAACTGTGAATACGACTCAGCTAAGGCATTTGAACAAGCAGGTGCAGACTCTAGCATCCTCGTGTTCCGCAACCTGACATCGCAAGCTGTGGAGGAATCACTCGCAGCATTCGCCCAGCAAATCAGGGAATCTCAAATTCTCATGCTGCCTGGTGGTTTCTCTGCCGGTGATGAACCTGACGGCTCCGGAAAGTTCATCGCTACCGTTCTGCGCAACCCACAGGTGAAAGACGCAGTTCACGATCTGATTCACAAGCGAGACGGACTTGTACTGGGTATTTGTAACGGCTTCCAAGCACTAGTGAAAACTGGTCTCGTACCTTACGGCGAAATCCGTGACCCACAACCGGGTGCACCGACCCTCACCTTTAACGATATTGGCCGCCACATCGCTTGCTACGCAACCACAAGAATCGCTTCCAACAAGTCACCTTGGCTCGCGAATACAGAAGTAGGCGATGTCCACAACATCCCCTTCTCACACGGTGAAGGCAAATTCTACGCCACAGAGGAAGAAATCAAAGCACTTGCTGCCAACGGACAAATTGCTACCCAGTATACTGACTTAGAGGGCAACCCCTCCATGGATATCCGCTTCAACCCGAATGGATCTCTCTACGCAATTGAGGGAATTACCAGCCCTTGTGGCCGAGTACTTGGTAAAATGGGACACACAGAGCGCCGCGGCGAAAATATCGCCAAGAACGTTCCGGGTAACAAGCACCAGCCGCTCTTCCGCGCTGGTGTAGAGTACTTCCTCTAATAAACGACGAAGTCTCACACGATCACTTTAGACGCTTACCTGAGCTTTTTCGGGTAAGCGTTTTTTTCATCTTTGTTTCACACGCATTTCATAGAGCGATGTCATTCTATGTCTCATGGAAAAGCAAAACTATGAGACATTACGGATTCAAATCCCCAAAAAGGTTTGCACAATCTGGAAAAATCAAGCCAGCGAGAATAGACAATCGTTAGAGGAGTACCTTCAAAAAATACTTCTGAGCCGCATGGGAGACACTCGACTAGCGAGACTCCCCGTAAACAAAATCCTGAAACTTACCACTCCACAAGAGGAGGCCAATCGCGTAGATTTTTATAGTTAAATTCTACTCAAAGTCAAATTCCTCAAATTCTCCACCCTCACCATCTGAGCTAAAATCCATTTCACGGACTCTCTTGCGATCCCTGAGACCCTCTACCAAAGTTCTCATCTGATCCCTGAGCCCCATGGCATCATTGATAGCTGCTATGTGCAATTCTGGATGCGACCTGTCTGAGGTGATCAGAACCAGCGTACCCAGCCCTACTATACGCAGCCAAAATGGCCTTTCGATAGTCATGTCCTTTACCCGATATAACTCCAATTCATCGATTGTCTGGTTAAGCACACCCTCATAAATTCGCAGTCGTTCACTAGTTAGCTCGTAGACACGAAACCGGACCTCCAGGTACTTCCAACTTGCCCAAGAGACAGCCGGGAGAATGAGCAGCCAAAGCCATGACCACAGCCAAACAGCGCATATAGCAGCCCCCACAACTACCAGCCCACAAATGGCAAACACCATAAAATTCACCCACTGTGATGGCCGGCCTTTCCAAATAGCATTCTCACTCATAGCTATAATCTAACTGCAGTACTGCTTGCTTACTATTATAATTTTTGTTGGATTCTATCCCTACTAGTTAGTCTCTTGGGGGTAAAACAGGATCCTCCGGCTGCATATTGAAATGTGGAGACATGATCTGGATTCCCTCCCGCGCAAAGCCGTCTTGGATCTTCGTGTGAACCTCTGTCAGAATGGCTGGCTTTCTTTGCGGATCATCGACATTAAACACAAGAGTATACTTAACCGCAAAATCCCCAAGCTCTTCCTGAATAATGCGAGGCTTAGGACTGTCTTTGATTTGCGTCGTGTTAGAGGCAGCATCTTGCATCAACCTGTGAACCGTCTTCCATGGCGTGTCGTATCCAATAGTGATGGAAGTGGCAAAAACAGCTCCATCCTTTTTTGCCAGCCTCGAATAGTTTACCGTTTTCCCATTCATGATGACCGCATTAGGTATCGATACATACTCACCCCTAGGTGTAAGCACCTTGCATGAAAGAAGCCCAACTTCTGTTAAAGTCCCTTCCACATCGCCCATGTGTACGTACTCCCCACTCCTCATAGCCCCAGAGTAAAGCACAACAAAGCCTGCCATGATCTGGTTTACAAGTCCCGTGGAACCCAAGGATACCATAAGCCCCAAAAGCACACTGATTCCCTTGAAGGCCTCACTGTCTGACCCCGGAATATAGGGATACGCCACGACAACACCAAAAACCCAGATAAGAATGATAAGGACGCGCTTGGTCGCTTTCCTCGTATCCTCGTCCATCCAGCGTCCTCTGCGCTTGGATCCCTCCATGCCTTCAAAGGTATATTTCACCAAATTGATGAGTGAACGAATGATCACGTAAATAACCAATAGGGTGAACAAGTCTGGAATACTCCTGAGAACACCAAGAAGTAAATCACCTATCAAACCGATCACTTTACGCCCCAGCTTTTGTCCCCATACCTCCGTGTAGGGAAATGCCCGCAGTAGTAGCACGACATAAATGTAGCTGAGAACGGCCAGACATACCCAACTCAAGGTCAAAAGTCCCCTTTTGATCATTTCTGCAATATGACTGCTGAAATCGACTCCAAGGATGACAATTTTCTTATCGACAATTTTTTCCTTTGAGAAAAGGCGCTCAATCCACCTCCGATAAAAAGCAAGAATCACCATGCAGAGAACAAAGATCACTGTGAATACCAGGAAAGCCACAATGCCTATCAAGATCCTCCTAGGCTCACGCTGTCGCGCCTGGGCTTCGGCATAAGCCGTCAGCTTGGTTAAAATCTTTTCCTCCTCCTCTTTAAGACTCTGACCAGGCGCCAAATCTCCTTCTCGGAGATAAAATATGAAATGATCTCCGAAATAGAAGCCAACCGACGCCTCATCATCTTGAGTCTTATATACAGATCTAGGCCCCTTATGAAGCTCGATAGGAGGCGTGGATTCTATTCTGGAGAGCGCATAGTCCACCCTCTCCTGTGCAGTTACTCCGGCAATATTAACTCGAAACGTAGTGATATCCCGTTGCCAAATGCTCAGAGTGGCTTCATCTGCTGAACTCACAGAGATCTGCAATAACATCAATAGCAATGCCATCAATCGGGGGAAAACAAAGACACACTTTGACATGTAACTCTTAGTAACAAAACATTTAGCAAAAGAAAAGCAATCTTTACTGACTATTTGAAATTATTGATGATTTTCTACCACAAATCGCGCAGCTTCTTGTTAACGTTTCGAAAATTGTGAGATACACTGGTAGTGATGGCACTCAAACACCATAGTTCTGGCCAATCAGATGACCATTTTGTCGTGGAGCTGACCAAGCACCAGCTCGACCTGAAATGCTTCATCCGATCCCTGATGCCCGGCTACGGCGCAGATGTCCCTGACATCCTTCAAGAGACCAACTTGATCACTTGGCAAAAACGCTCTGAATTCATCCCGGGCACAAACTTTAAGGCGTGGGCCTTTGCCATTGCCAGAAACAAGGTCTTACAGCATATGCAGAAGACGAACCGACGTTCTACACTGCTGCAGAAAGCCGAGTTAACTGATCTCCTTATCGAGAAATCTTCCAGCTCAACTGATTCCTTGGAGCTCAAATCAAAAGCTCTAGAACATTGTCTTTCCAAACTGAGTAAGAAGAATCGAGAAATAGTACGAGCCCGGTATGAACAAGGCGATTCACTGGCTCAACACTCCTCCCGAACCAAACGCTCCGAATCCTCACTGCGTGTCACTCTTCACAGACTTCGAAACTCTCTTCGCAAGTGCATCGAGAACCGAATGCCTCAAGATTTCAAACCATGACCTGTCCTGAACTGCATAAGAACATCCAGTCCTACTTAGACGGTACTTTGCCAGCTGAGCAGGAGGAAGCTCTCGTGAACACACTCCTCGAAGATCCACAGGCAAGGAGTCTTTATATGCGCTATGCTGAGATTGATACTCTCTTGGCGGACGCTCACGAGAGCACGAATAAAATCATCGCTTTTGAGACGGAGCCTGCTTCTGTCGACCAAATCATCAGACGTCAGAGAAAAATGGCGTTTCTCCTATCATCCGCGATCGGTATTGCTGCCTCATTACTCTTGGGCGCTATTTTCTACTTCATCACAGTCGAGAGTGAGCAGAATTTTGGATTAGCTTCCTCGCATGGAACCATTTATCAATTGATTCCTGGGGATCACGATTCGACACAAAGATCTCCCAATTCCAGCATACAGCCAGGCGACCGGTTAGTCGTTGAGCAAGGCTGCGTAGAAGTGAAGTTTCCGAAAAACCACCGTGCCATTGTACAAGCTCCTGCCGACTTCACCCTCACCTCAGAAAATACAGTAAACATGAGTTACGGTAAGATTTGGGTCGAAACCACAGAACCTGGCTTCATCGTCAACACGCCTGAAATGAAGGTGACTGACTTGGGTACGGTTTTCGGAGTTACCTCACTTGAGGAAGAGGCGGATGAAGTCCATGTCATTTCTGGCAAGGTCAGAGTGGAATCCTACCTAGGAGCATCAAGCCTCAGACAAACCCGTGAACTCCATGATCTGGAATCACTGATCAGCAACTCTCTGGGCGGTTTCGAAAAGATCGATTATTCGGGAGACGCCTACTTGACTGAATTACCCGAGGAGATCCCGTACATTCACTACTCCTTTGACCGAGACAGCCTTACTGGCGGAAAAACCCTCCACTCTGAAGGTATCCTCGCCTCTGCTCAAATGAATTATCTGAGCAAAAGAAACGAAAATCCCCGATTGATAGACGGCATTAAAAATGAAGCTGTGCAATTCACTCATCAGAGAGATTTCATGATCTCTACATGGAAAGGTATCCCCAGTAATCGACCACGAACCGTGATGATGTGGGTAAAGCTGCGCAAGGGGCTTGATATTCCTGAAGTCACTTCGCCTACCCCAATTATTCTCTGGGGTTCCCCAGCAGCACCCGGCAATAAAAAGTGGAAACTTGGACTTGTCGGTCCGCCAGATCAAAAGAAAATCAGGGTATCCCTCGGTTCTACATGGCTGAACAGTGACTATGCCCTAAGCCCAGGCAAATGGCACCATTTGGCAGTCACCTTCACAGGCGGCTCTAATGACCAAGGCGAGCCTGAAGTAAACATCTATGTGGATGGTCAAGAAATACCATGGAGCATGGCCAGCAGGGTTTCAGGTAAAAAGCTATTGGTCGACACCATTGAAAGAGAGCCACTCCAAGTAGGTGGTGGTGAACACGATGCCTACCCTAATAGCCTGCAAGCCATTGATGAACTCTATATATTTGAAGGAGTCCTAGACCAAAAATCCGTTCGTGATTGTATGAATCGCTAAGCCAATCTTTTGAGTATTATCTTCTGTGTGTTAACGTTTATGGCGGATGCGTGATTCCTTATGGGAATCACATCATTCACGCATACACAACACACGACATGAAACTCAGCCTCACACTTGTTCTCTGTCTGCAGATCATCGCACACGCAGACATCATTAATATCAGCTTCCATGCAAATGATACAACTGTGTCAGGCTTCAACACTAGGCCCGACGGATCCGTTGTCTCAGCTGGCACGAATGGAAGTGAATATTGGAATAACTTTAAGAGCACAGGTACGAATGCTCAGGGACTCAGCTTTACAAATGAATCCATCTTGAAGGGAGATGGCGCCAGTTCAGGAGCCACACTCTCGGTTACTTCAGGCTATGCTGGCACCAACAGCAATGGATGGATCTCTGGTTCAGATGACCACGTCATGTATGAGGGCTGGTACGGAATTCGCAGCACAGAAAATCTGGTGATTAACAATCTGCCTACGGCTTTCACTACCGAAGGATATAGAGTGGTTATCTTCGGTGATTCCAATAGTAACTCTAGAACGATGAACTACACCATTGATGCAGTTACCAAAACGATCCAAGACAATGGTACATTCGGAGGTTCGATCCAGGAAGGAGTCAACCAGACATCGTTTTCCGGATTGAGCGGATCCAGCTTCACTCTCACCGGCAACCCAGGTAGTGGCGACACCCGTTCAGCTATTTGCGGGATACAAATTATCTCTAACAACCACCCTCAACGTCCCTTCATTGATAGCTTCAGCTCATCAGACTATTATCTTGATCCCAGTGACACCAACGCAACCGTAAGTTGGAAATGCGGTGGTGCACCCAGTTCCGTCACGATCAAAGACCAAAACGAAAACATCGTACTATCTACGACAGACATTGAAGGAACCACTGTTATCACACCGTCAACAACCACGACATACACCCTTACAGCAACGAACGCCGCTGGCTCCTCTACTCAAAATATCCGAGTTGGGGCAGGCCCATCCAGACCTAATATCATCTTCTTCTTGGTTGATGATATGGGATGGCAGGACACCTCTGAACCATTCCTCTACGATTCCAGTGGCAATGAAGTCATCACCGCACTCAACCAGAGATACCGCACCCCCAATATGGAGATATTGGCGGACCGAGGCATGAAATTTACCAATGCCTATGCGATGCCTGTTTGTACACCAACTCGAAACTGCTGGATAACCGGCCAAAATTCAGTACGACATCACGTCACGAACTGGACCAGCCCAAGTGGTGGAGAAACAGGTAATAATACAACTACTACACACAATTCACCCAGCAATTGGGAGAGAAGCGGTTTGTCATCCACCTACCTCACTCTGCCCAGCCTCCTACAATCGGCGGGCTATCGGACCATTCACGCGGGTAAAGCGCACTTCGGTTCATCAGCCTATGCTCGCGAACCTCTCAATATAGGCTTTGATGTCAACATCGCTGGTAACCAGATCGGTCACCCCGGTTCCTATACAGGCACCTACGGTGCTGGAGGAAGCCATGCAGTACCCGGACTAGATGAATACCACAACACAGGTACTCACCTCTCTGAGGCCCTCACTCTTGAAATGAACAAGGCCATAGAGCAATCAGTCAATGACGGCACTCCATTTTTTGCCTACATGGCGCACTATGCTGTACATGCTCCATTCCAGGCAGATTCCCGCTTTACCGCGAATTACCCCACCCTCACAGGCGGAGAACTAGCCTACGCAACCTTGATCGAAGGAATGGACAAGTCACTAGGTGACATCATGGCCAAACTAGAGCAACTGGGAGTCGCCGAAGACACCATTATTGTATTCATGTCCGACAATGGTGGAGATGCACCACTGGGTGACGTCAATAATTCAAACGCTCCTCTGAGACACAAAAAAGGATCAAAATATGAGGGTGGAATACGCGAACCTTTCATCGTAGCATGGTGCAACCCTGATTCAGAAAATGAACACCAGCAAGTTACACCTATACCTCTAGGAGCCAAAGAAGACGACTTGATTGCCGTGTTTGACCTCTACCCTACCTTTGCTGCACTTGCGAAAACCTCTGTCCAGAACCATGTCGATGGATTTGATCTAACAGGGTACTTCAAAGGAGATTCAGGAACTCACAGGCCGCAGCAACTACTGATTCATTTCCCCCACGACCACCGGTCGGATTACTTTACCATATATCGTGAGAATGAATGGAAGCTGATCTACAATTACGCTTCTAACAACTACGAACTATATAATCTTATTGATGACATTTCAGAATCCACTGACCTCTCATCATCAGAGCCTGAACGCGTCATGGAAATGGCCAGAAAGATGGCTATAAGCCTTAATGAAGCAGGCGCACAGTGGCCTACTTTTGAATCAAACAATGCGGATGACCCCTTCTTCATGCCTATCCTTCCAGGTGTAGACTTAGATAATGACCAACTAGACGACAACGCTGAAGACCCTAACAACAACGGCCTTGTTGATGCAGGTGAAACCAACCCCGATTTAATAGACTCTGACGGCGACGGCAGCGATGACGGGACAGAGTTTAAAACAGGCACGGATCCACTGAGCGCCAAATCGACTTTCAAGGCACGCCCAATTCTCGACCAATCGACAGGTCACTTCACCCTATCATGGCCATCCAAGCCAGGCGCTACCTATATAATCAAATCATCAACTACTCTGCTCGAGGCAAGTTGGACCACAGTGCAGTCGAACATACCAGCTCACCCCACCTTATCAGAAACGATTTACGATTTGGGTGAACTCATCTCCCCTACTCAGTTTTACAAGATTGAGATCGAATAGCCGAATACCCCTCTACTACTGAGTCAGCAGAGAGAGATTATCTAAAGCCCTGGGAAAACTGTCCATTGCGCATGATCGGAACCGTTTCTCCCGCAAAAGTAGTTCCTGTGACATCCAACTGATCGTTTCCAATCATGAAGTCGTGATGCACTAGACTCACATTAACCCCCTCACCTAACAGGTACTCTTTTTCGGTGCTTTGAACATCACTCAGGGCACTGACATAACCGTTACCAAGCGCAATATGACTAGTCGCATTCTCATCGAAGAGAATACTATGGAAAACCCGCTTGCTTTGGTAAATGGGTGAACTGCTGTCGACAAGAGCTACCTCCCCAAGAAATCTAGCCTGTGGACAAAGCTCAAATAGCCTGTCCAGTGCATCTTGATATTTTGATGCTCCATAGCTGACGACCTTTCCTTTTTTGAATTCAAACCATGCCCCCTCGACACTCAGACCTAGCACTTCGACTGGATACGTCACCTTCACAACTCCACTTGTCCTGCGGTAATCAGGGGTTGTAAATGTTTCAAACGTTGGCAAGTTTGGAATGGTCATTACTCCATCCACGGTTTCACTACCACCACCAATCCACATACTGTTAGGGTGACAATAAACCGTCAGATCCGTCTCCTCGGTCTGAAATCGAAGACTTTCAAATTTCATTGCTGTAAGCTGGCCTGCGCGACGTGAAGTCACCTGACTAATCTTTGACCACTCCCTGACAGGATCATCGGAATCTAGCTTTAATATTTTAATGAGTTCCTTCCATAGTAGTGAACATGACTTCTCAGGCTCATGACCTGGGAACACTTTAACAGCCCACTCAGGTGTCGGCAGAGCGGCGCCAGCCCAAGAAATTTCACCAGCGCCACATGCTTTTGCAATAGCATGGGTCGCCAAGCGACCATGCTTCTGAACTATCCCTAATCTATCGCTATCTAGGCTCCCTGCCAGATCAGGATCACGTGAGCCGAAAAAGCACAATCGTGCCCATTTTTCTTCCACCATCGTTTTATTCCTCTGACTAATCCAGCTCGGAACATAGCTCAGAGATTCTTCTGCACCGTGGGTGACACGAGCCTTAAGTTCTGCGGGATCACCTGCCTCCATAAGCACATATCCCGCACCTAGCTTATAGGCTTCGTCTACGAGCACTCTACCAAAGTCCCAATGACAAGCCTCAAGTTGGACGAACAACTTCTGACCCCTCTGAAGATTGACCCCTGACTTGAGTACCAAATTGGCATATTGACGGTAAATTTGCTCGGTCATGATTCGAGAGGCTACATCACCAATAGTAGCTGTCAAAACCTATGGGATAGCGCTTGTCACATCTCATATTAAGCATCATGCTATGCCTCTGTTTCATTGCATGCCCTTGTAATTTACTATGAACATCCAGTCTGCAACATTCACCACCAGCGCATCCAGCCTCTCTACCTGCCCTGAGCCAGATTTCCCCGAATTTGCATTCATTGGCCGTTCTAACGTTGGCAAGTCCTCCCTCATCAATGCTCTAGCCAACCAGCGCAAGAACATTGCGGAAGTTTCCAAAAGACCGGGACGGACCCAATTGATCAATTTCTTTCAGATGAACAAGAAATGGAATCTCGTGGACCTTCCTGGTTACGGCTACGCCAAAGTTTCTGGTAAGAAAAAGGAAAAATTTAATGAGTTCGTCTCAGATTATCTGCTGAATCGTGAGAGTCTCGCCTGCGTGTTTTGTCTGATTGACTCCAGACACACACCACAACAGATCGACCTTGAGTTCACGCGATGGCTATTAGATTCAGGCATTCCTTTTGTCCTCGTATTTACTAAAGCGGACAAGATGAAACCTGGAGCTGTTCAGAGACATATGGATGCATTTCTCGAAGAGATGTCTGAGTGGTGCACTGGACTTCCCAGAACTTTTGTCACCTCTGCCAATAGCCAACTTGGTCGCAAAGACCTGTTGAACTTCATTCATCAAGCTGTCACCAGCATCCAGTAGCCGAGTGGCCAAATCGGGCGTTTTTTGACGCAGCTTTACGACTATTTGCACATCACTAAAGTCAGTCACATATTTGCCTTTAGTTAGTAGTATATGCATCTTAAGCATATATATTGTGCAATTTGTCGAATCAGTTAATACTGACTTATTTGCCCTGTATACCTTAGGTATGGGTCATGGCGCCACTACCCGCTGTCACACACATCGGCTTATTAGTAATTTAATCCTTTTGAGCACCTTGTGATTTTCAGTGGCGAGATAAACAGCAGTTTGACAGCAAGGGATGCATCGCCGATAGTTTGAACTCCCATTCAAATTAATTTTAATACAGCAACACTGTAATGATCGCATCCCCCCCTCCACCAGCGGTTGATGGCAGTGAAGGTGAAACGTATTCACCACTCATTAAGCCATTGAAACACTGCCCCAGACAACAGACATCTGATCTGGTGCACGACGAATTGTCGCGTTTTTTTTCCGACCTCTTTCCCACCGTCATCATCGACAAGGATAATATACACTATCAACTGGAGCTCTCTGATTATCATGAAGACCCGATAGAACCACCGCGCAGCCTCACCAGCTACCAGGAAATCCCTGAAGATGAAGTCTATCACCTCCTACAAGGATGGATCAGAATGCAACAGGCCTTGGCCAGCGACCAAATCCACCCGGATGCCAAGTCGGTCTTGAGTAACTTCAGAGTTCCTGATCCACGTAAGGGAATAGAGTCGTATCGCTTGTACGAAGATGAAGGACGTCAAAAAATGTTTATAGAATGGGGCCTAGAGAATGAGGAGTGCCCAGCCGTACGTCTGGACCAAGCTCTATCCATTATTTTAGGAGTTCCCACATCAAGACTTCAAAGCATTCTATTTACCTTCATGATGGCCATCCTGCCTAATGAAACAATCCATCACTCTCTTCTAGAAGCTACCGGTGAAGATAGTAGAGATGACGAGCTTGTCTCCATGCAGAAAAAAACAAATTTCTTTTCTGATCCAGTCAACAGGCTTTCCACGATCGCTGCTGCGGCTATCGTAGTCATTGCAGCTATTTTGACGCTGCAGTGGAATAACTCACAGCCTCACCCTAAAGAGTCCCCAGTCTATGAGTTAAAGGATCTCACTAAGGATGCTAAAAACCCCACATACAGAAAGATTGCACCCACAAGTGACAGTAATTCCACAATCACCGACGGCTACTCAAAACCAATTAGCAGTATGGACAGGGATAATCAAAACGTCACGCCAGGCTATTAGTATAACATCAATCATTAAAAATGAGGCCCACCTCCAGTCTGGAGGTGGGCCTCATTGATTATTTAAAAGTCAACAGGTCGCTTAGAAACTGTCAGCTTTAGGTATGATGTTTCCATAGCGATGTGTACACTCAGAAATCGACTGCTCTCTGAAGAAGTGCATCAGCTCCACTCGACCATTGGCCAAAACATCCCAATCAATCAGCTGTAAGGCTGTGTCATTGGCTGCACGGTAGAGCTCTTCACTAGCTCCTGGTGCGCGAAGGCTACTGTAATAGATCTCACCATCCACCTTCACACTTGCGGGTAGACGATTGATCAGTTGATCCTCGCTTTCCACTGTGACAGTACCCGCGGCGAACTGGCTTACCCAGCCCTTTGACTCATTCAGTGAGATATCCATCTCTACACCTGCTGTTTTAGCTGCCAGCATGGCGATAGCGATCTCAATATCACTCATCTTGTCTGCACGCAGAAGAGCACGAGTCAGAGGCACGTAACGGAAGTGGTTTGTCTCTCCATGGAGGCCGGTAGGATCATGCTCGATGGAATATTCTTCATTCCACCATTTTGCGAAGCTACCTGCGGCACTCTCCAGCAAGCCTTTCTCTGTGGAGAATTCGTTACTGAGCTGAACCAGCAATGATGCTACCTCGGAGCTCGGCTTAGCAAGCTGAGTAGGAACTTCCTCCTGAGTCCAGGTACCGAAGATGGATACGTAGTTAGGACCACCAGCCTTGGCGCCAGGACCAAAGCAAGAATTCTTCCAACCACCAAACGGCTGACGACGCACAATGGCTCCCGTAATCGGGCGGTTGATATAAGCATTGCCGACTTCCACACGCTCACGCCAGATCTTGATCTCACGGTCATCCAGTGTGTGTATTCCACCTGTAAGGCCGAAACTTGAATCATTCTGGATACGGATTGCATCTTCGAGGTTCTTGGCTCTGATCAACCCGAGAACCGGCCCGAAGCACTCTGTGCGATGATACCAGCTTCCAGGCTTAACACCTAGTTTGATACCTGGACTCCAGAGACGAGGATTGCCTTCAAGGTTAACGGGCTCAAGTAACCACTCTTCACCCTCCTCCAGCGTGGTTAGTGCTTTGTAGAGGCTAGTCTCCGGCTCGACCATCACTGGTGTAACAATAGATGAAGGATCCCACGACTGCCCTACTCTCAAGCTGGCGGCTGCGTCACGCAGTTGTCGAATGAATGCAGGATTGTCGTAAACATCTGCCTCGATGATTGCTAGTGAGGCCGCAGAGCACTTCTGCCCAGAATGGTTAAAAGCGCTCTTCACCAGATCCTTAATAGCTTGGTCTGGATCGGCAGCATTCGTAATGATGAGTGAGTTCTTACCAGAAGTCTCGGCATACAATCTCATCTTTGGCTTCCACCCCTGGAACAGGCGTCCAGTTTCATAGGCACCGGTGAGGACAACTGCCCCCACACGATCACTCGACACCAGGCTTCGTCCAATCTCATTGTCCGGGCATGGCAGGAACTGCAGCACGTCACGAGGAACACCAGCTCTCCAGAGTTGCTGAACCATCACCCAAGCAGTGAGAGTGGACTCAGGAGCGGGCTTCATGATGACAGTATTACCAGCCATGAGAGCGGCCAGTACACCACCGCAAGGGATCGCATAAGGGAAATTCCATGGTGGTGTGATGACTACTGTACCAAGAGCTTTGATCTGAGTACCGTCGAACATGCCATCCCAGCTGAGGCTGTCTGCATAGTAGGTGGCGAAGTCGATCGCCTCACTGACTTCGGCATCACCTTCCGGAGCTGCCTTGCCTGCCTCCATCACCATGATGGCAATGGATTCACCGCGGCATTTACCGATTTCAACAGCCACAT
The DNA here is from genome assembly GCF_900141815.1 of Rubritalea squalenifaciens DSM 18772. NCBI lineage: Bacteria > Pseudomonadati > Verrucomicrobiota > Verrucomicrobiia > Verrucomicrobiales > Rubritaleaceae > Rubritalea > Rubritalea squalenifaciens. The sequence continues at coordinate 653,422 of NZ_FQYR01000003.1, read as the reverse complement.
CTTTGAGAATCTTCGCACGCTCTTCGATACTGCGAGCCTCCCAAGCGGGCTGGGCTTGCTCTGCAACATCAAGTGCCTTCTGAACATCATCAGCATCAGCCAATGAGTATTCGTAAAGTTTTTCGTTCTTGGATGGATCAACACCGATACCTACAGTGTCGCGCAGTACCTCCTCACCACCGATCTGCAGAGGAATGGTCGCGATCTTCTTGGCTTTGACTTCATCAATCTTGGCCATGATCCAGCGTTGATTGTGCAGCAGGGACCAGTCAGTATCTGGGCTGTTTTCGAATTCAGCTTCGTAATCAACCTCGAATGTCTCTGAGTTCCTGTCCTGAACACGGTTTGGAGTATCTTTCACCTCGTCCTTGATGGCGTGTGCATCAAGGAACATTTTCTTCTGCTTATTCCACTTCTGGCCACCAGGAGTCATTCCAAAGATATCGTGAAGGAAGTTTTCCTCGTGTGTGTTTTCATCAAGTCGACGTACGAGATAGGAAATCGCTGAGTGGAAATCTTCCTTCTTCACGACTGGAGCATAGCGAAGTAGGCCTCCTGCGAAATCCTGGACAGCACGCGCCTGATGGTTCGCCATGCCCTCGAGCATTTCAAACTCCACATATTCCTCTACACCCATCTTGGCGCGAACCAGCATGGAGTAGGAAACTTCAAATAGATTATGAGATGCAATACCAAGCTGTACGGCCTTGGCGTTTTCCGGCTCACATCCATAGTGCACCATGCGCTTGAAGTTCGCATCCACCTCTTTCTTGCTGTAGTAGGTGGCAAGTGGCCAGTCATGAACACTGGCGTCCACAGTTTCCATCGCCAGGTTAGCTCCCTTAACGATACGTACCTTGATGGATGCCATGCCTTCACTGACACGCTTCTTCGCCCACTCAGTGAGGCTCTGCTGAACTTTAAAAGAATCCGGAAGATAGGCCTGTAGCACAATACCTGCACGTATCTGCTGGAATTCCTCTTCATCGAGTACTTGGCAGAAGGCATCACATGTAAGCCGAAGGTCACGATATTCTTCCATATCGAGGTTCACAAACTTTGGTGACTCAGAACCATCTTCACGCACAAAGGTGTGCTCTTTAGCCACACGGTAAAGCTCTCTCAGGCGCTTCTTGATTTCCTCAAGTGTGTAGTCATAGGCTACGAGATTGATCTGTGAGAAGATCGCAGAAATTTTGACAGAAATGTACTCGCAATCAGGACTCTTAAGTCGATCGATGACTTGCTGCATGCGATGGGCCGCCTCCTCTTCACCAAGAATAGCTTCACCGAGCTGGTTGATATTCATACGAGTCGACTGCTTCTTGCGCTTCGCCAAGTGTGGCTTCAGCTTGGCATCTTCACTGGGAAGAATCACCTGATCACTCTCTGCACGCATTTTAGTGGTGACGGCAGGCATCACGATATCAGGAGCCACCTGTGACACGGTGGCGCCAATACGCATAGCGATCTGCTCATGGATAGGCAAATACTCTGGAATACCATATTCCTCGATAAGATAGCGCATCTGGTTGGCAGAACGGGCATGATTCGCAGGACGGAACACCTGATCAGCCATGGCCAAGGTCAAAGCCTTACCACGTGGGTCATTCATCATACGCGCCATTTTCCAGGCCTGATACTTCTCAGAAAGCTTTTGACGTTTATTGGCATTCTTCAAAATAAGCTCTGCAAGCTGTACAGCAGCATTAGCCATTTCATTATCATTAGGTTGGCCTTGCTTCACTGTTTCCAGAAGCTCGCTTACGGAAGAAATAGACATATGAGCACTATCCACCTTATCGATAGATTTTGCCACGTCAACATTGCTAAGCATTTCTTGCTCAGCACCTTCCAACATTACACTTGCAGAAGAAATCGTCATGTCGGGAAGCTACTTCTTTTACAAGAAATCGTATTGTCATTTCATTTCAGGTTTTGGAGCAAAAATGGCATAGAATATCATTTTCGGACCAAAAAAGGGTCGCCATACTCTCAAATTGCACTTTTAGTGACTCATCCTATTACCTCACGTCCATGCCGAATAAATACAGAGAAGAGTTCCTATCCCAACTAGCCACTCCCATCATCGGAGAAAGACTATTTGCACAAGTTCCTGATATTCTGTTCTGTATAAAAAATAGAGATCATCGCTACATTGCGGCAAATAGGGCCTTCGCAGACCGGCTCAACCTCAAATCTGTGAATGATATCATTGGCAAGACCGCCTATGACCTGTTTCCGAAGCACTTGGCAGATATTTACCGCGACCAGGACAATATCGTCTATGAGACGGGAAATGATATCATTGACCGCGTGGAACTCGTCACGAATAGCAAAGGCGGAATCGGTTGGTACCTAGCCAGCAAGTTCCCTCTGGAAGGCAAAGATGGCAATATCATTGGCATCGCATCCATTTCACGTGACCTGCAGACTCCCTGTGACGAAGACCTCAAATTCGCAGGCCTCTTCAGAACAGTGGAGTATATTCACAAACATTACTCCGACGACCTGAAGATCGCTGAAATGGCCGCGAAGATAAACCTCTCCGTTACACAGCTGGACAGACGCATGCGCAAGGTCTTCAAGTTAACCACTTCTCAGTTCATTCGTAAAACTAGACTGGAAGCCGCAGCACGTTTGCTTACGACTTCAAAAAAGCCCATCGCTCAAGTTGCACAAGAATGCGGCTATAGCGATCAGTCTGCATTCACACGACAATTTCATGCTACAGTAGGTCTAGCCCCTGGTGCCTACAGAACTTCATCCTCCTCGGCCAGCACGAGTAAGATCAAGAAATAAGCTTAAGTCCTAGCTGACCACTAATCAAACGCAGGCAATCCTCTGTTCTACTCTGCCACTCCACGTAGCCAAGAGGTAACATCCGCAAGCCAGTCCGTCCTAACAGCTGGGCTTTTCTTTGCGCTATAGCGCCTAACATAGCTCCCGGAAACCCTACCAAATCAATTCCTAGAACTTTGGATCTATGGATCAACACAAGATCCACATCCATTCCAGCTACTACCCCCTCTTGAATGACTTGAGCACCTAGTTTCTGGAGCCTCATCGCCACCTCATTGGCAAAAGCATCCATAGCCTCAGAACCGCTAGAAAAATAATTGTTAGAACCTTCACTGACATGCCTCAAATAATCCCCCAACAAGCTATCTAACGGGAGAGACGATGAATCAATCGAGTAATACACACGCTGTAACAGCTTGGCTCTCGTTATTGATACATTGAATACGTCTTCACGCTCCAGGAAGCGGCGTGTCTGCTGACTACAAGCTGAAGTAAGGCATAGCGAGATGAGCATCACATCTCGCTCTTCCCCCTGAAATTGATGAGCTGTACCTATCGCCAGCTGATGCCCCCTCATTAATCGATCAAGCTCCTTACTGGACAGCTCCTCTTGGACAGCCTGCATAATGGCATCCACTTGGGCTCTGAAGGGAGACAGCACTCCCACTTTACAACATGCATGCACTGGCAGCATGATCTCCTTTTGTGCTATTTTCCTCAGCTCCTTGACTATAGCGTGCACCTCTGCCTGATTGACTCCATCTCCACCCCTAACACCTCTGCAACGGTGACCAAACAGTTGATCCTGAGAACTCACCCAAGGCTGTTCTCTCATCAGCTTTAAAGAATCATGGTAAAAACGCTTATTACTGAATGATATAATCGAAGGATGACTGCGAAAATGTTCATCAAGAAAACCTGTTTGATCTGCAGCATAAACTTGATCGCAAGCCACATCCATCAGACTTCTCTTCCTGTAATGATAGGACTCCAGCGTCTCGGCATCTATGGATGATTTCATCGCATGCTGTCGTAACAGGTTCTCAGAGACAAAACTGACATGCCTCAGCTGTTTAGTATCACCTGCAATAACAGCTCTTTTTGCGCGTTGTAAAGCAGGCATGACGCTAGCTAAATCACATTGGCTTGCTTCATCAATAATGACTACATCGAATTGCTCTCTGGTTAAGGGTAGCACACGATGCAGGTCGTCGCACTTGGTCAGCCAAATAGGCAAAGCTTCGTAAATGAGACTGAAATCTATTGTTTTAAAAATCTCCTCTTGCCTGTGACCTTGGAGTTTCCGCATTCCCTCCAGCAAGGCTTTCAGATCCTTGCGTGATCCTGGAGAGTCCAGAATCTTTACGAGCCGGCACTGACGCTCGAGACGACCATACTCCCTGACCATCTTTTCTCGCTCTGCATGTAATTGCTCAAGATACATCATCATCTCAGCCAGCAGCGGCCTTTTACTTACAGAACGTTTTGACAAATAATTACGCAGATCATCAAACCATCCCTTATCAGGTTTAGCCATGACGGCTCCACGAGAAATAGAAGCTGCAAACTCACGTTCTAGATCACGCTCCACCTTTTGAATTCGAGCGATCTGTTCTTCAATCTCTAACTCCCTTTGTCCCAAGTTCACCAATTCAATTCCGTCCACGGTCCTTCCGGACAGGCAGAGTTCCAAATAACTTTTTAACTCTCGTAGATAATGCTTTCTCCCAGCTCGCACAGTTGCCTCACCAGCTTCCAGCATGCTATCTATTTTGTGATGCAGGACATCGACTGCGTGGTCCCCTCTTGAGACTACCAATACCCTCTCCCCCCTTGCTACATGGTCCAAGGCTATTGCTGCTAAAGTGAAGGATTTTCCAGTTCCTGGAGGTCCATAGCAAACAGTCAAAGCATTCGACCTGACGGATCTCAGTATGCGCTCTTGCGGTATGCTCAAGGTAGTAGGCACCATAAGAGCATTCGTATCATCCACTTTGTTCTTAAATTGCTCACCACTATAGAGAGCTCTGAGCGGCCGCGAAAAAGCTTGATCGGTATAGGTAGTCATACTCCCCAACTCATTCAAAACCCCTCGGGCAGATACCGACTTGGTCACATTGGCTAGTCCACAGGCAGGCAATACTGTAATGCTTGAGTCGCGACCAGCATCCTCTACCTGCTTTGACTTCAACAAATAGGGCCAATCTAACAAGTTCCTCGTTTCTACCCCTGTGCAATGCACCTCTATCGAACGACGTATATCCCCGACAACCTCATGGCTCAGACACTCGCTCGACAAGACCTGAAGCAATTCAGCTTCTAAACCATCATTGCCATCCAGTAGCTCCATCGCACAGGGGTTCAACCTCCATGTACCTGATTTCAAAGAGAATCCAGTTGAGCTATCCTCATGTAGAAATTCAGCTTCTACTATGATTAATGGAGCTCGATAAACCCTCCCCATGGATTTTCCGCATACAAGCAGAGCCCCATATATCAGATCTCGTTCTTTACTGTGAAGTTGAGCATAAGCACTAGCCTTCTCGGCATAGCGCGGCGGCAAATGCTCCGATTCCAACAGATCATTGAGTAGCTTTTCCTCATCACGGGTCATCCTGCGATGCATCACATCGCTGCCATAAAAATCACGTACACCCGCACGACTCCTGTCTTCGCGATAACATTCTCGCAGCCAAGCTACTAATGAACGGATACTCATCCCCAAATAACACCTCCTAATACAGCTGCGATGACAATCACCAGCCATATAGGCAGCTTTCTCGTTCCAATAATGACAAAGTAGACTACCGCAAGGAGATAATCGACCCAACCATGTAGAACACCTCCCATTATCATGTGAAGGAGAGCCGCTCCTAACAACCCTACAACAACAGCATTGGCACCGACAACCGCCCCCTGCGCTCGCGGTATATGCTTGATTCTATTCCATAGAGGCAAACCTGCTGACAGCAGAATTAGTCCCGGACCAAAAATAGCTAAGGTTCCCAGAACCCCACCCAACCATGGATTACCACCAAGCGACAAGACCCCACCCAAGTAAGCCCCCAGACTAAACATAGGCCCAGGAACGGCCTGAGCCGCTCCATACCCAGCTAGAAACGTATCTCTTGCCATGTACCCCGTAGAGACCATCTCTGCCTCCAGCAATGGCAATACGACATGACCTCCACCAAAGACCAGTGCTCCAGACCTTACGATTCCAGCAAAAGCTTTGCCCCCCTCTGAGTCACCTATGAAGTAAGGCAATAAAACCAATACCATGACCATGACTAAAATGGTCCCGATTGCCAAATAGGGTTTGCGTGCATTCTCCAACCTTTCGGTCTTTCTCGCATACTTGGAGAACCATATAGCACCGACCACACATCCACCCAAGATCACCAATGGCTGCATCCAAGCCTGTTCAACAACCATCAGAACCAACAGGGCAGCAACAGCCACCCCTTTCTTCGGCCAGGTCGGGCACAACTTTCGCTTCATGCCAAATATTGCCACAGCCACCACAGCTACAGCAGCCACCTTCAAACCATGCACCCAGCCATTACCTACCAGTTCCTCAACCGAAGACAACCCAACTGCCAAGGCCGTCATTAATAGAGCCGATGGCAACGTGAATCCCAGCCAAGCAAAGAAACCACCTAACCAGCCAGCTCTCTCATATCCTACAGCAGCCCCCAATTGGCTACTTGCAGGTCCTGGAAGAAACTGGCAAACAGCTATCAACTCAGCAAATCTCTCTTCATTCACCCATTTGCGTTTGATAACATACTCCTCTCTGAAATAAGCTAAATGAGCAACTGGACCACCAAACGAAGTCAGACCTAACTTGAGTGCTACCCAGAAACATTCTAAAAAATTCACGCCCACTTCCTACCTGCTGATGCCCGTTCAGAAAACTAAAATATGCCTTATTGGAGGGACATTTGATCCGATTCATCTCGGACACACCTACATTGCAGCAGAAGCCAAGAGAAGATGTAGCCTAGACAAAGTCATCTTTCTCCCCTGCAAGCAGTCGCCTCATAAAATGGGTGGGTCTCCCACAGCAGATGCACACAGACTAGCCATGTGCCAACTAGCCACCCAGGGCTTCGAATGGGCAGAGGTAGACGATTTCGACTTATGCTCACCACCTCCTTCATACTCCTGGAGAACAGCGGAACACTTCAAAACCCTTTACCCGGCTGCTGAGTTATACTGGCTGATGGGAACCGACCAATGGAACTCTCTGCCACGCTGGAACAGGCCTGACCACTTTGCCTCACTGGTCAAATTTATTGTGTACACCCGCAATCAAGACAAACCGCAAGAATACGAGCAATACCAGTGCACTCTTTTACAGGGCATTCACCCTGCCTCAGCCACTGCGATTCGGAATCATCCAAAGTCGGCAAGTAGCATCGCGTGGTTGAATCCGGCCGTTCAGCAGTATATTCTAAAAAATAAGCTCTACAGTGCAGACCCTCCTTGATAAATCATCATATTCAGATTTTATTACCTACCAGAAACCATAAATACCCAGCATCATGAAAATCGGCTCCCTCATAACGCTATCTCTAGTCTTCTCATGCTCAGCCTTTGCACAGGCTGTGGATAATAAGAAGGCTGAGGCCAAACCCAACATGAATAAAGCTGAGGCGGATAACCTCCTTAAAGAAATTAGCAAAAGCTTTGAGAACCTCCCGAAGGAAGAACGCATCAAGTACCTCAAGATGCGCAATGAAGCCGCCAAACTGTTCCAGAACAAGCGTATCTTTGAAACTCTCGATCTGGTACGTAAAATGGATGAGATCTTCAAAAATGATCCTCAGGCTCTCGTACTCAAGGGCGCCTGTTATGTAGAGATCCGTGATTTTGCTTCTGCCCGCGAGAGCTTTGACCAGGCTGTTAAAGTAGTCGGTCCCAAATACAATATTCTCTTCAACTTGGCCGAAATTGACTTCGTTACCAATAAATGGAGCGATGCACTTAAACTCTTCGAAACCATCAAACCTGACATCCCGGATAGAGACATCGGGATGAAGAGACTCGTGGATTTCAAGATCATGCTCTGCCACATCCGTCTTGCAGACAAAGCAGAGAACGAGGATGAGAAGAAGAAGCATGAACAAGTCATTGCGGAGCTGGCTAACCAGCAGGGATTCATGGATGACTCCCCATACTATTACTATGCGAATGCTGCCTACAATTACTACAAGGGAGACGTCTCTGCTGCTGACCAGTGGCTCGCCAAAGGTCGTCGCGTCTACCAATTGTCACCAGCGCATATCGCATCCTGGGAAGACACCCTCGTAGAGTTTGGCTACATCAAAAGTTACTTCGGTGACGAGGAAGCCGCAGAGGACAAATAGAAGCTATTAAGGGTTTCGGTAATCCACTTTCTTTTTATCAGAGGCGCTGCTGGAATTTCCAGCGCGCCTTTTTAGTTCGGAAATTTGGTCCCTCAAGTGCGCCGCCCTCTCAAACTCCAACTTACTCGCAGCATCTCTCATCTCTTCCTCTAACTCGGAGAGAACCTGAAGCGCATTATAGCTAGCTTCATCTTCAGCAACGATTGACTGATTAAGACCGGCTGCTTCCTTTTGCTGTTCTGAATGCATGTGCAGGCTTTGCTGAACGGCCCGCACGACACTCTGGGGCGTAATCCCGTGCTCCTTGTTATGCTCGATTTGGCGGTTTCGCCTGTACTCGGTCACATCCAACAGCTGCTGGATAGAGTCTGTAATCTTGTCACAAAACAGAACACACTCACCATGGACATGTCTTGCGGCACGTCCCGCGGTCTGGATCAAACTAGTTTCATTACGCAAGAACCCCTCCTTGTCTGCATCCAGTATGCAAACGAGAGAGACCTCCGGAAGGTCCAAGCCCTCCCTGAGCAAGTTAATGCCCACGAGCACATCAAACTCTGCTGCTCGCAAGGCTCTCAAGATCTCGACCCTCTCAATAGCATCAATATCAGCATGGATATACCTCACCTTCAACCCAACCCCGTGAAGGTAATCTGTGAGGTCCTCCGCCGTCTTTTTGGTGAGCGTTGTCACCAAAACTCTCTCCCCCTTCTCAACCCTGTCCCGGCAAAGTTCGATGGTTTCATCAATCTGCCCCTTCAACGGCTTTAAAGTTAATATTGGATCCAGCAGGCCAGTCGGACGAATAATCTGCTCAACAATCAGTGATGTACCACGCTTGGAAACCTCAAACTCATCCAAAGTCTCGGCAGAAGGACTGGCAGTCACCTGTCCACGAATTTGCTTAATCGCCATGTTAGCAGACTGCTCACCACGCTTCCATGGAATGAAGCGCTTATTTTCAGGCCGTGAATTGATCATTTCAAATGGGCCCGGAGTGGCTGAAACATAGACTCGCTGGTTGGTATGCTTCATAAACTCCTCGAATCTCAAAGGCCGGTTATCAAGAGCACTGGGTAAGCGGAAGCCGTGCTCCACTAGAACCGTCTTGCGACTCTTATCACCCTCAAACATGCCCCCAACCTGTGGTATGGTCACATGACTCTCATCCACCAGCAACAGATAGTCGTCAGGGAAAAAGTCCAGCAAGGTGTATGGCGTAGCCCCTGGCTCTCTGGCCGTAATGTGGCGTGAATAATTCTCAATCCCCTGACAGAACCCCATTTCCTGCATCATCTCGATGTCGTATTCCGTCCGCATCCTCAGACGCTGCGCTTCGATAAGCTTCCCCTCTTTTTCAAACCAAGCCACCCGCTCCTTCATCTCCTTGCGGATGGCCACGATCGCCTTCTTCATTCTCTCACCAGTGGTAACGAACTGCTTGGCCGGGAAGAAAGTATAACTCCCCATATCCCCCCTCTTGCTGCCAGAGATCGCATCTATCTCAGAGATCCTGTCAATTTCATCCCCGAAGAACTCAACACGAATGGCAGTATCCTCCAGATAAGCAGGACGAATTTCTACTACATCTCCCCTAACGCGAAATTGCCCTCGTTGAAAGCTGATGTCATTTCTCTCAAAGAGTAGATCTACCAGTTTGGCTAAAAACTCATCACGCCCAATTTCCTGCCCTACGCGCATGGGCAACATCATGTCCTGATAATCCTCAGGAGACCCCAAACCATAAATACAACTGACTGAAGCAATAACGATAACATCTTGCCTCGTGATCAGGCTACCCATTGTACTGAGACGCAGACGCTCGATCTCATCATTGATCGAACTGTCTTTTTCGATGTAGGTGTCTGTTCTCGGGATGTAAGCCTCAGGTTGATAATAATCGAAGTAACTTACAAAATATTCAACCGCGTTGCTGGGGAAGAAGGTCTTAAACTCAGAATACAGCTGAGCTGCTAGAGTCTTATTGTGACTCATAATCAAGGTTGGCTTGTTCACCTCCTTGATGATATTCGCCATGGTGAATGTCTTCCCAGAGCCTGTTACACCCTGCAACGTTTGGTGCCTATTTCCAGATCGCAAAGACTTCACCAGTTTAGCAATAGCCTGACTCTGATCACCTTGAGGTGAATATTTACTCTCCAACTTAAACATATAGACTAACTCTTCCTAACAACCAAATCCTCTACAACTGCTACAGCGGCCTCATTACAATCTGTTACCAGACTGACATCCACATATTCTTTGCGGCGTCTGAGAATATGTATACTTCTCAAATTGATCTCCGCCTCCTTGAAGCGCTTTGCCACGGCAGCCAACGCTCCAGGTTCATCCTTGAGCCTGATTACTAGGGCATCCTCCGTCACCGGGCGATAGCCTACAGCACGCAGACGCCTGAGAGCATCATCATAGCGATCTACACTAATGAGAATAAAGCCATGATCGTCATCCTCCTTGGCATCGATATCAAGAAGGTTAATGTCACCCAGAGCTTCCATGACATCGGCCAACTCGCCGACATGCCCTTCTGTAGGTATGATAATTTGCTTCATGCTTTTGATTGTTTCTCGCTTAGATAATCTTCGATGAATTCATCAACGACCGCCCTATCCATGTGAGGAAGACAGACGATATGCCCGATGCCACCACTCGGCGCGATGGCCCATTTTTCAATGATTTTTTTACCAGGTCTAGGAAAGACGACGATTGGTGAATTACTATTTCGCCACGCTTCGACACCATCATTCTGAAATCTCTCCACGGCATAGCTGGCCAACTCAATGCTTTTTCTCACCATATCTCTCAGACCTGCCTCTCCGTGCCTCCGAAGAGCATACCAGAGCATCAACGGGCTAAACCCGCTTCGTGAGCCAGTGATCGTAGTATCCATAACCCCTACATACTCCACTGCCCTTGATATCCGCTCAACATGAGAGTTTTTCGCTAAGGCCACGCCACAAGGAATGGGAGCACCCAGCCATTTGTGACCAGAAATAGAAATGCTATCGGCCCCATCCGCAAAGTTCCAGGCGGGAGGATTGTCTATGAAAGACATGGCCATGCCATGCAAGGCTCCATCACAGTGGATGTAATAATCCCGAATCGCCAAGTCATTGAGGATCTCCTTGATCTTATCCAGGTTATCAATCGCCCCCTTCATGGTTGTACCGATGTTAACAAAGAGAATGGGTGGCAGGTGTCTGTTGATCCGAAGAGATTCCCTTAAATCCTCATAATCCATTTCCCCGTTCTCCTGGGCGCGAAGCATGATGCTCGGCGTATGCTGGAGTCTCAAAATCTTTGCAACGCTGTAGTGGGTTTCCTCCGAGAAATACACCATTCCTTTTGGGTAAAGTTCACGGGCCAAATAGAGTCCATACATATTACCTTCCGTTCCACCACTAGTTACGTAACCCCAACATTGATCATCTGGCGCTTGGGTGAAATGCGCGAAGGCATCTATGACCTCTTGTTCAAACTCCAGCGTGTTCAGTTTGTAATTTGAATGCTGAAAGGGATCACCTACGTTATTCACTGGGACTTCCAGAAATTTAAACAATTCACTGAAATCCCAGTCCTGATTCACAGGATAGCCTATGGATGTTCTCTTCTCATTCAGAAGGCTGGAATACTTAGCCTCCAGCCTAGAGTGATCCACTCCGCCATGGAGCATGTCACGCACAGATTGTCTCATAGAACAACCATCCCCCTAACTCTCGTAGACGGCAATCAATAATTAGCAGACTCCCCTACAAAACGGATGCATTCTGCTGCCTAGCGATATCATTCAGGGTGATCACACCCAATAGTTTCTTAGGTTGAGCTAGAGAGACCACTGGCACCTGCTGGTAATTCTTGGAGATCATCAACTGAGCCGCATCACGAATCGAACACTCTGGCGGAACCGTCAAGAGTTCCTGATCTGTGATAAGCCAACCAATCAAGGTTTCTGCATCTGCCTCCTCAATTTCATGCCGAGTCACGATCCCCTCAAGCTCCCCCTCTTCATTGAGAATAGGGTAAGAGTGGTATATCAAGCCTTGGGCTCCAAAATCCCTCACTGTCTCCTCCACTGTCTTGGAGACATCAAGGGTGGTCACATCGTAGGTCATGATGGTGGATACCGGCAATTTACGGTAATCCTGAGAACCGCGGTAAGCTGCAAAGGTTTTTAAATTTACACCATCTTGAACCAACAAAGCATCATAAATAGCTACCGGCCTGAGCTTCCTTGAAATTGACCAAGCCAGCATATTCCCAGCCATCAAAGGCAGGATAAGCGAGTAGTTTCTCGTCATTTCAAAGATGATAATAAGCGAGGTAAATGGGCATCTCACGACTGCGCTGAACATGGCCCCCATCCCCAACAAGACACAACCACCGATCACTTGGTGCGCTCCAGGCCAGTCCGGGAAATCAAAAAAGCCATTCGACAACACGACCAATAATCCCACAAGGCCTCCCAACATCCCCCCCAAATAGAGCGTCGGCGAAAATAGACCTCCGGACCCTCCGGTACCATAGTTTAGAACTACCGCCACAAATTTACAGACCAGCAAGATAATGATCACCTGCCATACGAGCTTATCTTCAAACGCTCTCTCTAAACTCTCATATCCAATACTGAATACTGAGTTATGGGGATCACCATAACCACTTGTCAGCTGTAATGCCAACAAACCAACCAAGCCACAACAAACACCACCGACTGCTGGCGTAAGCCAAGACCATTTTGCAAAACGGTTCTTACAGAGCCCTCTGACTCCTAGCACAGAACTGACAAAGACATGACCTAACAAACCTGCAATCACTCCCATCGGAATACCTACGACCATCCATGGTGAGGTAATAAACTCTTCATTGATAAAATGGCTATCCAGAATCGGGTCTTCACCAAGCAAAGTCCTACTCACAGCCGCAGCAATAACCACAGCCACAACAATGCCCCCAAGAGCCTTCATCGAGAAGTTATCCAGAAGCTCCTCAAACACGAAGGTAATCGCGGACAAAGGAGCATTAAAAGCTGCCGCAATACCAGCCGCCATCCCCACAGGCAATGCGGACCGCACTCGATTCTTATCATTGAACATCCATCTCCCAAGACGTGATGAAATGGCTGAGGACATATGAACTGTGGGTCCTTCCCGTCCAAGACTGTTCCCTAATCCGCAATAGATGCTACTCAGTACAAATCTCCAGAAGCCAGTCATACTGCTGATGTGACCACCGCGGTTATAATAGGCTAACTTAGTCTGCGGGATACCACTACCTGCTGCATCACTACAGCAAAACTTAACCACCAAACCGACAACGAGTCCTGCAAGCCCTGGTGCGCCCACCATCACGGCATAGAATTTCCAGCCGCCAAGCGAAGTAGCAAACCTCCATAGGCTTTCGAAGAGGTGATGAATTGACCAATGGAATAAAACCGCGGAAATACCACATGCCAGCCCGATAAGTATACATAAAACCAAGAATCGTTGCTTATCATCTAAGCGATTCCTGAGCCATTCCGCTACTAACTTCCCTTTGGGCATCCAGTTGAACTACAGGGCGTGCTTAACAAACTACACACAGATACCAAGCACAGATACTTTCCATCCCTACATTTCATAAAAAACCTCCCTCGGCCATGCCGAGGAAGGTTAAACATTTAGTGACTATGTTATTAAAACAGTCTATTTTTTGAGAGGCTTGAGCTCAATCTTCCTGAACTCGATAGGCGCCGTTTCAGCTTGGATAGAGATCGTACCTTTCTCTAGGAGAGTGCCGTCATTTAATTGAGGCTTGTTATACTCGATCACAACCTTGCCGTCGCACTTGTGGCGAATCACTTCACTACCGTGTACTTCAATCTCTACAGTTACCCACTGATCTCCATGGAAAGTTGGTCCATTGGCATTGATCACATGCCCTTTGACCAATTTGCCATCCTTTTCAAGATGAGTCCCTGGAGTACAAATATTCAAAGTGCCGCGATTTCCTTTTCCAAAACCACCTAGCAGCTGAACCTCGATAGAATCTGGGAAATCCTGCTCGAGTTTCATAGATTCAGCGGATTGGCCATGAATCATGAAACCATTGTTTCGGTTCGCCCAACCAGGTCCACCTTTGACCTGTGTGCCTACAAATCGATACTCAGCACGCAGAATGTAGTGGCCGAATTCTTTATTGTAGAAAAGATGCCCAAAGGAACCATCCCACTTTTCCCAGTTGCTATAATCGACGATGAGCTTGCCATCTTCGACTTTGAAGGTGTTCTTGTAGTTTTCACCAAGCTTGTGACCCTTGAACTTAGGAGTCCATCCAGTGAGATCCTTTCCGTTGAAGAGCTGGATCCAGCCCTCCTCTTTTGCATCCTTTTCCTTACCGTCTTCAGCAGAGAGAGAACTACAAAACACGCCACACAATAAAGTAGTGAGTAATAATTTGAATTTCATCATTACTACTGGACGCTAAAAACACCCATTCCACAAACAGTTTTCTTGCCATACTCTGCAAAGCAGTCACGCCTTATCCTTTTCAATTCTTGATTCAATTTGATATTGAACTGAGAGACAAGCACGCACACAAGAACCAAGTGTCCAACAAGACCTCAGAACAAACTAGCAAGAAGATGATTTCCAAGCTGATTGGCTCAGGTACCAAAAGCATTGCAGAGCCGGAGAAAGAGCTTCGTTTCACAAGAGCCAGACAAGCCACAGGCTTCTTTTTCGCCGCCGCTGTTTTCTTCATGCTCACGATTGGTACTTTGTTTTGCGGCTTTCTCAACCTTGGCTGGAATGATTACTACTTCCAAAAGAACTGGTGGCTTAGCTTCCTTTTCCTCATTCCAGCATTCATCTGTCTACGTGTAGCCTTCAGATGCATCAGACACGCCTACATCATTCTCACCCCTCTAGGTATTGAGATTTTCCCCTTCTTCAAACCACAGGCCGACCTTCAAGTCATCTTCTGGCAAGACATCGATTCTGCGGAAATAGAAGACAACAATCTCATCTTACACAGCAACCAAGAAAAAACAGCCGGTGTCGTGGTGACCTTAAACCCCATTTCAGAGACAAAAATCCCACTACTCAAAAAAGCGGTCACCTCAAGACTAGCCAACTAGCCTCGGACAGTTTAAAGCACACACTTATGAAGCCACCATCACTACAGCTCACCTCCGTATCAGATGCCTTCAACGAGCAAGGCTGGCACCACGAACAAGTTGCCGGAAGAGAAGTGATCACCACAGCTTTTGAAGCCCACCACACTAGGGTTCATCTGTTTGCCCAGGTGTTTACCCAGCTCAACGCACTCAGCGTCGTGGGTGAAACCTCCATGGATATCGACGAGCTGCGTCAGCCATTGCTTCTTGAACTCTTGCACCGTGCCAATAAGCAAATGAATCTCGGTGGCTTAGAGTACGATCTGGACAGGAGACGTGTTGTATTCCGTATCACCAACATTTTTGAACGTGAGAAGTACGATGCAGATATTGTCTCCACCATGGTTCACTGCACGATCGCAGAAGTAGACAGAATTACCCCTTACTGCAGTGTCATCGCACAAACACCAGACGACCTCTTGGATGACTTGAACATCGAACGTCTTCTTCTTCGTCAGGATCTCCTTCCGCCCGTCCCGGGCGATGAAGAGATGCCCATCTAAAAATATATCCTCGTTGATGCAATAGCGCCAACGAGGATATCCCCCCGAGCGCAATAATGCGCTCATGAGGCGAATTAGACACATTCATATCCATCTCAGCAAGAGTAAAATCATCCTAGAAGCAGAGCCTTGGAATCATATTGTGATCTTCCAAGTCAGGAAAGCCCTCCCCACCTTACGAATACTTGCAATTTAGGGAAAATCCGCATTGCAAATCCCGTCTCGCCCCCTATCCTCCGCCACCCTATGAGCGAGCAGACAACTCAGCCACAATCCACCGAAGCAGAACTCATCGCTGTACGCCGTGAGAAACTCGAAAAGCTCCGTGAACTGGGCATTGACCCATTCGGCAGCAAATATGAAGTATCCACCACTCCTGGTGAACTCAAAGAGAATTTCGAGAATGATAAACCGGTGAAAATCGCTGGTCGCTTGCTTGCCATCCGAGACATGGGTAAATCCGTATTCGCCACGATCGGCGATGTCCACGGACGCATTCAGATTTATCTCAACCAAAAGGGAATCTCCGAGTCCGAATGGGCCGCTTGGAAGCTCATGGATATGGGTGACTGGATCGGGATTGAGGGTGAAACTTTCACTACGGGTAAAGGTGAACCTTCCGTCAAAGTAGTGAAGCTCACTGTCCTTTCCAAAGCTCTGCGACCCATGCCAGACAAATGGCACGGTGTTTCAGACCGTGAAACCAAATACCGTAAGCGCCATCTGGACCTCATGTCCAATCAGGCTAGTGCTGATCTTTTTGTGAAACGCTCCCTGATGATCGCGGAAATCCGCGCATTCCTCAGCCAGCGTGGCTTCCTTGAAGTGGAGACACCTATGCTACACGATGTGGCAGGCGGTGCAGCAGCTCGCCCCTTCAACACCCACCACAACGCATTGGACATGCCCCTCACTCTGCGCATTGCTCCAGAGCTGCACCTCAAACGCCTACTCTGCGGCGGTTTCACCAAAATCTTTGAACTCAACCGTAACTTCCGTAACGAAGGCATCTCCAGACGCCATAATCCGGAATTCACCATGCTTGAAGCCTACTGGGCATTCTCAGACTTCGAGCAAATGGCGGACTTGGTAGAAGAAATGACATGCCACCTGGCAGAGAAGTTCTGCGGCAGCCTTCAGATCGAACACAAAAACGAAGAAGGCGAGACCACCCGAACAATCGACCTTTCACGCCCTTGGAAGCGCGCTTCATACCACGACCTAATCAAGGAAGCTGCAGGAGATGACTGGTTCAACCTCACCCCTGATGAGCGCAGAGCTAAATGTGCCGACTTGGGAGTGGAGATTTCTGCCAACATGGAAGACTACGAAGTCACTCAGCAAGTTTTTGAAAAGCTCATTGAAGAACACACCTTCAACCCATGCTTTGTGACTCACGTTGCCAAAGAGCTCATCCCTCTCGCCAAACTCAACCCAGAGAATCCAGAAGTGATTGACGTCTACGAGCTCATCATCAACGGCCAAGAAATTTCACCCGGTTACTCCGAACTAAACGACCCAATCCTCCAGCGTCAGCGCTTTGAAGAGCAGGCTGGCGGCGAAGCTCAAAAGGTTGACCATGACTTTGTTGAGACCATGGAATCAGGCATGCCACCAGCTGGCGGTATAGGCATCGGTATCGACCGCCTCATCATGATGCTCACTGGTGCACCGACTATCCGTGACGTTGTCCTCTTCCCACAACTCAAGCGCAAGGACTGAGATCCGCACCGCTGATTAACTTTTTCTCAACCAAAAAACCTAAGGCAACTCACCTTGGGTTTTTTGTTATCTCAGAACTGCTAATCATCACTCCTCTCTCTCAGACTGCTCCATTTTTTGATAGAGCGCCTGAACCTCATCAAGATACTTGTCGATCACTGGATCCTTTTTCACTTCTCGCTCCTGCGCCAACCTATCCTTGAGCTTCATATAACCGGAAAAATCACCCTTAATATCGCGGGCTTGAGTCAATTGATACCAATCCAAATAATCTCTGACCCGCTCACTGGAGAGCCTCATCAACCTTCTCTCCTCATACAGATTGACCAAGCGCAGCTGGACATCTTCCATGTTTCCAAGGGCCACATCCTCGAGCACTTTGATATAGCCATACAAAAGTGGCCTGTATGCTGGAAAGCAACGGTAACTGAGCTGCATGATTTCATTTCTGGAGACATTCACCGCATTTAAGCGTGTTTCCCTGCTAGCCCCTTCCAGCTCCTTGAATTGATCAATGGGGAGCTGCCTGCTTACCCCCTCGCCATCCGTCAGCGTCAAGAATAGAGCTTCAGACAAGCGCCTGTCTGTATCACCAATGCTCAGAACATCCTGCAATCTGGCTGAAGCCATATCAGCTACCTGCAGACTCCACATCTTCTGCAGACCTTTGGCTCCAACATTGAGCCCCGGGAAATGCTTGCGCAGTAAGTTTTCCATTTCCCCCTCATGGAGCGATACCTCCTTCAAAAAGGAAATCATCGCCTGTCCCCCATTCTTCTGCCTGAGAAGCGAACTAACAAAAGCGCAAGAGGAAGCCCTGAACAACGCCTCTTTGGTATCATCAAACTGACGAACATCTCTACCATTCGTCCTAAACGCCTGATCTATGGAATAAAGCTCTGGCCTCTCTTTCAAGATATCATAGAGCCTACGCTCACTATCTCCTGACTTCCATTGAATATACTCAAACAGACCATATACAAGCCACGGTGGAACAACCACCTGTTTCTCTGGAGCCAGCTGATCTTTATTACTTCTGACACCTAGCTCATAAATCAAGACCTCGATCAGCCCCCGTTGCAATACCTCCCTCTCGACACCGGCACGCGTATCCACCAGCAACTCGATCCGATACTTACCGCCCGCCAATGGAATGATACTAGGACGCACTTTCAGCCCTCGGCTGGCATTGCCAGCTTCATACATATCAATATTGATAGGCAGCGCATTCTCATGATCAGGAGCCACTCCCAATGCCTTGTATAGATCATAGGCTGTATCATCGACAACATCAGCAATAGCTGTCCTTAATCGATCATTGCGCCCCTCCACAATGAGCTGTCGATTGAAACTAATCGACTTTTCCTTTGGCACTACCCGGGCCTTATCGTCAGCCGACTCTTGACCATGCAGCAATGGCTGCATGAGCGCAGACATAGAAGCCAGTACAACTAGCGAGTGACGACTCATCGCAACAGAGCAGTGAGTGAGCATTATTGTGCTGGAGCTGCAGCCTCTTTAACCTCACGCCTTGGGTCCAAGGTGATGAAGCCATCTCCAATCTCCAGACGTACCATTTGGTTATAAGCGAGATCGACCTCCTTGGAAAAATGCTTAGCGATTTGGTCAAAGCTATCCTTCACAGCCAAAACGAACTGGCCTGGTGCAGGAGCCTTGCCAAAGGAGCCTCCGGGAAATTCAACAACACGCACCGTCTCCCCTTTTTCATTCACAGTTGTGAAGATCTTTAGCTTCATGGATACGGTATTATCCATGGGAAGAAACGGGATTGTTGAGGCAGCCTCTTTGTCATCCCCTTTTTCTGCGGATGGATCCACATAATTAATCTCACGCTCAATGATGATCTCCATCGTATCTGGCTTGAGGTCCACGTAGACACCTTTCACATCAACATACTCATCAATAACGCCACTCTGTGCGAGCTTAAGCTTAGAAGCCAGATAAAGGTTCAAGTCTTCTTCGGTGATAGTCACTTCATAGAGACCATTCTTAGCCGCCTGGATTTTTTCGAGAATATCGACCACTTCAGCAGTTTTTACCTTCGAATCTCGACCATCGACATCACTCAAATCTCTGGGCTGCCACGCAAAATAGACAAATGCCCCCATCGCCACGTTTGCTGCGATTACTAACAAGGCGACTAGAAAACGAAAAAAGCTGAATTTGCTCTTAGACATGATTGATAGCTATATCAGAGTCTTTCCACATTGCAAGCTAGGTGGAGAATCTGGTTCATTTACTCTTTAAGACGAATGGATGTACCGCAGAAAATGCAACGGAACCACTTGAACATCAAAACGTGAATGGCCGTAGAGGCCATATGCCCAATCAGTGGCAGTCTATGCGCTTTGTTGTGCTTGAGGCACGCCTTAGGTACATATTGATGTTGCCGGCAGACAGGACACTGGGCTTTTCGTGCCACAAAAAACCAAACAAAGAGTGCCACGATAGCTAGCAATGGACAGAACGCAGCCCAGATATATTTGTCCCTATCGATAAAGATCAGCGGCAAGGGCAAGACACTCAGAATCACCAGTAGTTGAGAAAAAAGTAGCGCGATAGAAGCCAAGGTAACCTTGGCGGGTTCACGGTGTAGCACCCCTCGGATATACCTTCTGGACTTGGGGTCAATGCCGCGGTTGGTCTCTTCAAGGGTCGTCTTTGTAATATCCGTGCCAGAAGCTCGCTCCAACGGAGCAACCTTGCCCCCTTTGACACGAAACTCATCCATCGAGAGCACCTTGTCTTTCTCAAGCTGCTTAATCACTTTTTCGTGATCAGTCTTGCTTTCACTAGTAGCCTGTACCCGATACTGGGCAATTGGCGCATCTGCCTCTTGCTTCTGAACCCCCCTCTCCTTGACTGGATTCAAACCACTGGACATCCCCAATGAATCGCCAACCGTAGGCAAACCAGACAAATCAATCTGCTTTGCTTCAATAAACTCCTGTGAAATAGATACCGCCACAGGGGTCTCAACCGCCTCTCCGAACTCCGGCACTTTGGCCTGAGGTTCAGGGGGAGAACCATAGGCCGGCTTTTGTGGAGCTTCTGGCAACTCAACCTCAGCGATAGCATACCAAGCAGCAAGCTTCTCTCTAGTCGGCGTCTCGCTGGCAATATTGAGCATATCATTTGCTCGCGTGATCTCCTTCTCGAAATCGCCAATGGATATTCCCTGCAGGGCATTTAATTCAGTATAACCAGCAGCCTCCAGAAGCTCGAGTTCTTCGGGAGTAATGTCTTGGATATCACTGAATTTTTTCATGTACCGGTGCTGAGAAAACTAAAATTTAAACATCATTAAAGTCCTCGAATCAGCACCGCAAGCATGAAAAGCATGGAGATCAAACCACTTAAGCAAGGGCTAAACGCATCTCCTTGAGCTGAGCCAACTTAGCCTCCCACTCCTGAAGTCGCTCTCTTTCGACAGCAACCACCTCAGGCTTGGCACGGGCTACAAAGTTTTCGTTAGAAAGCTTTTTGGATGACTTCTCAACCTCTTTGGCAATCTTATCGATTTCCTTGTCAAGGCGAGCCTTCTCAGCGTCCATATCGATCAAACCTTCGAGAGGCATATACACCTCACCGATTGGTGTTACTGATGCAGGTGTACCCTTTGGCGCATCGAAATCAGCCTGAAGTTGCATTTCCTTGGCACCTACAAGTAAAGCGAGCGTATCGCACTCAGCGGCCACCCAGTCTGCCACAGGCTTAATGACAAATACTACGTCCTTGCTCGCCGCGAGCTGATACTCGGCCTTGAGATTACGGAGGCGGCCAGCTGTTTCATGAACTGCAGCAGTAATTTCCTTGGCGCGTGTGATCGCCTCGGCGGAGACTCCATCAAGAACATTACTGTGATCCAAAGCCTTAGTCATCAGGAACTCCCCTTCAGCCACGTAGCCCATCTTGGCCGAAAGCTCTTCCGTAATATGAGGCATGAACGGATGCAGATGAGCAAGATACTTGGAAAGCACGAGATCAATGACACCCAGAGTCTTTTGCTTCGCGGCGTCATCACCGGAACGGAAATCAAACTTAGCAGACTCAAGGAACTTGTCGCAGTACTCGGTCCAGAAGAACTCATAGAGATGCTGAGTCACATCATTGAAGCGATAGCTCGCATAGGCCTTCTCAAGTTTCTCATCGAGCTCATCGAGCTTGGCAAGAATATCGAGGTGATAAACTGGCAGACTTTCGTCGATAACGAGATCAGCGGCTTCCCCGCCCTGCATTTGACGGAAGCGACAGGCGTTGTAGAGCTTGTTGGCGAAATTACGCCCTTCTTCAATCATCGTCTCATCGAACTTCACATCAGAGCCAATCGGAGCGATGCGCATTAGACCGAAACGAAGGCCGTCTGCACCGTACTTCTCCATCAGATCAATCGGATCTGGGGAATTACCCAGAGACTTGGACATCTTGCGCCCCTGGATATCTCGGATAATAGAAGTGAAGAACACATTCTTGAACGGAAGCTCTCCTTCGAAACGATAGCCAGCCATGATCATGCGAGCTACCCAGAAGAAAATAATGTCCGGACCAGTAACGAGGTCAGTGGTCGGGTAGAACTTGGCGCGAGTCTGCTCGTCCATGGTGGCGAAAGGCCAGAGCCAGGAGCTAAACCAAGTGTCCATCACATCTTCATCGCGTACCCAGTTATCGCCATCAGCCGGCGGCTCGGTGCCTACATAGATATCACCGGATTCAGTGTCCTTGACGTCGAGAGATTCAGCCTCCTTGAGATCAAAAGCTTTGTCCTTGCGGTACCATACCGGAATCTGATGACCCCACCAAAGCTGGCGGCTGATACACCAGTCCTGGAGATTGTTCATCCAGTGAGCGTAGATCTTATTCCAGCGCTCAGGACGGAAAGTGATGTCACCATTGGCAACAGCGTCGGTAGCCTCTTGCACCGCAGGATACTTAAGGAACCACTGCATGGAAATACGTGGCTCGATCGGCACATCAGCGCGCTCGGAGTAGCCCACGTTATTTTCGTGTTCCTCCACCTTGATGAGCAGCCCCATTTCCTCCAGCTTAGCTGCGGCTTTCTTACGAGCCACGAAACGGTCGAGGCCATCTAGCTCAGGAACCTCAGGGCAATTGATGCGGCCATCCGGATGAAGGATGTCGATGATTTCGAGGTTGTGTCGTTCACCGATCTCAAAGTCAGCCTTGTCGTGCGCAGGAGTAATCTTGAGCGCACCAGTACCAAATTCGATGTCTACGTGGTCGTCTGCAATCACGGGGATTTCTGCTTCCGGGAATGGACGGCGTACATTCTTCCCGACATACTTGGCAAAGCGTTCATCCTTAGGATTCACCGCCACTGCGATGTCCCCCATGAGGGTCTCAGGACGGGTGGTTGAAATCTCGAGAAATTCACCCGGGCTGTCCACCAACTCATACTTCATGAAGTAGAGTTTGGAGCGCTGCGGCTTAGGGATGACCTCTTCATCAGAAAGCGCGGTCAATGATACTGGGCACCAGTTCACCATGCGCTTACCACGATAAATAAGACCTTCATTGAATAGATCTACAAATACTTTGGATACCCACTCGGAGTAATCTTCATCCATGGTGAAACGCTCACGATCCCAATCACAACTACAGCCGAGACGCTTGAGCTGCTTGATAATGATGCCACCATGCTTGTCTTTCCAATCCCAGACACGCTTGAGAAATTCCTCGCGACCAAGTTCACGGCGAGTCGTATTCTCCTCTTCACGCACTTTCTTTTCAACCTTGGTCTGGGTAGCAATACCTGCGTGGTCTGTACCCGGGAGCCAGAGAACTTCTTTGCCCTGCTGACGAGCACGACGCGCCAAAATATCCTGAATAGAGTTATTCAAGACGTGGCCAAGATGGAGAATACCAGTGACGTTTGGTGGCGGAATCACGATGGAGTACGCTTCCTTTGAGGAATTCACGTCTGCGGAGAAACATTTGTTCTCCAACCATTTTTGATACCAATTAATCTCAACCTCTTGCGGTTCGTATGCTTTTGGAAGCTCTGACATGACGGGCTGCAAATGCCAGACCCTGCCCTAATTGTAAAGACAAGGATGCCTTGTTCCTCATTAGTTCCAGCATTTACCTATGAGCAGTTGCTTTCTGGTGGTGAACTATACTACCTTGGCTTCTCCAGAGAATGAGTCACGCCACCATATTAGCCATCGAATCCAGCTGCGATGAGACCGCAGTCGCCATCCTGAGAGGAAACCGCCTAGAAGCTGAAATTCTCAGTTCAGAGATCAGCTCTCAAATTGATATTCACCAGGAATACGGTGGCGTCGTCCCTGAGCTCGCGTCTCGTAACCACTCTCTGGCACTACGCCCTCTCGTCGACAAAGCCCTCGCTCAAGCTGGCATTGGACTTGAGTCGATTGACGCCTTTGCTGCAACCGCTGGCCCAGGCTTAGCCTCTTCACTCCTCATCGGGCACACAGCAGCCAAAGCCATGGCAGTCGCCAGCAAGAAGCCATTCCTCTCGATCAATCACATGGAGGGACACCTCTTGTCTCCCTTCATCGACAGCAAGCAAGGCATTCAGGAAAACACCTCTCTGGTGGTTTCGGGCGGCCACACCATGATCATTCAAACTCATGGCTACGGCAACTACGCCCTTTTGGGCAAAACTTTAGACGATGCCGCTGGGGAAGCCTTCGACAAAGTAGCAAAAATGATCGGACTCCCCTACCCAGGAGGCCCACATATCGAGAAACAGGCTCAATCCGGCAGCCCTGACGCATATGACTTTCCGCGCTCTATGCTCAAGAAACCTCATCTGGACTTCTCCTTTTCGGGGCTTAAGACTGCTGTACTGTATACCCTTTCTGAGCTGAACCCCGTGGATGGCAGACCTCCAGAAGAAGCCATCCCTGACATCTGCGCCTCTTTTCAAGCCGCTGTCATCGAGGTTTTGGTCAAGAAGACTATCAAAGCAGCCAAGCAACAGAACTCGAAGTTCATTACACTCTCTGGAGGGGTATCCTGCAATGGGGCACTAAAAAACGCCTTCGAGGAAGCATGTGTCAAAAATGGCATTAAATTAAAAGTGTGCTCGCCAGCCTTCACCACAGATAACGCTGCAATGATTGCTTATGTGGCGCTCCACAAACACCTCAACGGCGAACACTCCCCATTTTCTTGCGACGTGGATCCCAACATGCGCCTAAATACTTTAGTTCTCAGAAAATAGACACATGCCCCTTCGCACCATTGTTTTTGATTTTGACGGCACCATTGCAGATACCATGGAAGAGGGCCGCAACATCCTCAACCATCTGTCATCGGAATATGGATTCAAGGAGGTAGAGAAGGAACACATTCCATCGCTTCGAGAAATGCAGCTCAATGAGCTGCTCAAGCATTTGGGTATCAGCAAGCTGCTTGTCCCTATTCTCATCTCCAAAGGCACTCGACTCCTGAAAGAGCGTATAGCGTCTCTTCCCTTAATTGAAGGCATTGGAGATATCCTCCCCCTCCTGCGGGAGCAAGAGATCCACTGCGGGATCCTCACTTCAAATAGTGAGGAAAACGTCAATCTCTTCCTCAAATCACATGGACTCGAAGAACACTTCAGCTTTGTGAGCTCCACATCCAAGTTAACAGGCAAAGCAAAACACTTACGCTCCATTTGCCGGACTTTTTCTTGCCAGCCTGAGCACCTTCTTTACGTAGGCGATGAAGTCCGCGACATCAAAGCCTGCAAGCGTGCAGGAGTCCCCATCATCTCTGTATCATGGGGATTTAATGCTAAACAAGTTCTAGCCAGTTCAGCCCCGGACTACCTCATTGATGACCCAGCCGAACTAATCACGGCAATCCACGATTATCGGAACAGTCTTCTGTGATCTTGCACTCTCTCTTCTTGCCTGATGCAGCAGAAAACTTTAAGTAGCAGCACACCTACTTAGATCCATTATGGCTGATACCAAACCCAATACACCCACCCAGACAACATCTGGCGGGCAAAACACGATTGTCATCGTGCTACTCGCGCTCCTGATTCTTGTTGGAATTCTCGTTATTCTCAATATCAACGACCAATCCCAACCAGGAAGCGCAGACGATAAATTGAGCGCACTCAAGCAAAGAGTGGAAGAACAGGAACGTGAAATGAGAGAACAGGGCTACAATATCCCCGAGAACCACGAATCCCTCGACGAACTGGCTGACAAGATCAGTAAAGACGCTCTCACCCTCAAGGAATCCGCCTACAACTTACAAAAATCATTGAGCGATAAGGACCGTGAGTTACGCCAGCTAAGAGCAGAGCTTGAAGCCAGCATCACGATCAACGAGAGGCACGGTGCAGAGTCCACCAAACTACGCAACCAACTCTCTCAGGTACAATCTCAGCAGGGCCAGGTGACTTTCCTCAAACAGCAAATCAGCGATCTTAGCGCCCAGCTTGCACATAAAGACCAACAAATCGCCGAACTCGGCTCCAGACCCGAAGATTCCCAATTCACGGAGATTAGCAAAGAACTCAATAACGCCCTACTCCGCAATAAAGACTTGGAGACCAAAGTCGCCGAGCTGACAGCCCTGAAGAACACCATGATCAGCCCGAGTGAAGTCCAGTCCCTTAAGGACCAGCTCGCTAAACTCAAGCCGGAGAACGAGACTCTCAAGTTGACCTTACAACAGCTACGGGCCGAAATTGACAGAGAGCGACTCTACGTGCAGTCAGCTGATAAGCTACTTCCAGCAGCAGCCAAACTCTATCGTGAGCTGGAAAAGCTGGATGACCTGAATGAAGATCAGCTCAAGTCTGCCTACACTCGTATCGGGGAGCAGCTCAAGGCCCGCGTCGTAAAGAGCGTTCAATTTGAAACCGGGAAATCTACCGTGGGCTTTGCAGACCAAGCCGACATCAGAGACAGACTGGCGGATATCAACCCAGACGCTGACATTCTCATTGTTGGCTACGCCTCTAAAACTGGCGATGAAGACCAGAACCGTGAACTCTCCGCTCGCCGATCAGCTACAACAGCCTCCGTGGTTCACCACCTCTTGGAGCAAAAAGGCAATGTTCACGCGGTGTATTTAGGTCAAACTGGTAGATTTTCTGCTACTGCAGGCGAGAACCAAATCTGTGAGATCTGGGAAATCCGCAAGTAAGTGATTGTCTTCGAACGGGTAGTTGAAGGTGACTACCCGTATTTTTCGAGGTATTTCCTTATCCCGAAGTCATTTTTTACTGTAAATTCCTATTACTTTGGGGTTTGTTCCCGCACCGATTACAGAAGACTGATCTATGTCACTAGAGCTCACCAGAAACTTTTCCATCATCGCACACATCGACCACGGCAAGACTACCCTGTCTGACCGTCTACTGGAATTCACCCAGACGATTTCAGAGCGCGAGAAGCAGGACCAACTTCTTGATGCCATGGATCTTGAGCGTGAGCGTGGCATCACCATTAAGTCTCACCCGGTTTCCATGTACTATCCGGCGAAAGACGGGAAAACATATCAGCTCAACCTGCTGGACACTCCCGGTCACGTTGACTTCTCCTACGAAGTATCTCGCTCACTTGCAGCCTGCGAAGGCGCCCTACTCATTGTAGATGCCGCCCAAGGTGTAGAAGCCCAGACACTGGCCAACCTGCACCTCGCAAACGAACAAGAGCTAACGATCATCCCGGTCATCAATAAGATCGACCTCCCCTCCGCCGATCTCCCAAAGGTTCACAAGCAGCTTGAAGACATCGTCTGCATTCCCGCCGAAGAAGCCATTCCCGCATCCGCGAAAAATGGCATCGGTATCGAGGATATTCTTGAAGCCATCGTAGAGCGCATTCCCGCACCCGTGCAACCCGAAGACAACAAGCTCCGCGCATCCGTTTTCGACTCCGTGTACGACAACTTCCGAGGTGTCGTATCCTACGTACGAGTTATCTCCGGCAGCATGCGCCGCGGCACCAAGATCAAGTTCTTCCACACCCCGAACAACTACGAGATCAAGGAAGTCGGTGTTTTCACCCCGGCTATGACCAAACGTGACGAACTCGTCGCGGGCGATGTTGGCTATGTCATTGCCAACATGAAGTCAGCCAGTGACGTCAAGATTGGTGACACCATGACCGAGTCTTCTAATCCTTGTTCAGATCCTTTGCCGGGATTCAAAGAGATCCAGCCTATGGTATTCGCAGGCATCTACCCGGTGGACACCTCAGACTTCGAAGCCCTCAAGGCCGCGGTAGCCAAACTACAAATTAACGACGCAGCCTTCTCCTTCATGGCCGAATCCTCTGCCGCACTCGGCTTTGGTTTCCGCTGCGGATTCCTTGGCTTGCTCCACATGGAGATTATCCAGGAGCGCCTTCGCCGTGAGTTCAACATGGACATCATCTCCACCTATCCATCCGTTATCTATGAGGTAAGCCTCACCAACGGAGAAGAAATCATCGTGGACAACCCATGCATGCTCCCTGACTCACAAGCCATCCAAGAAATCCGCGAACCGATGGTGCGCGTCTACATCATGACTCCAGGCGACTACATCGGTGACCTCATGAAACTCGTCATGGACAAACGTGGTGAAATGGAGAACACCGAGACCATCGATGATCTACGAGTGATGCTCACCTGCAACCTTCCTCTTTCCGAGATCCTCGTTGATTTCAATGACCGCCTCAAATCCATGACCCGCGGTTATGGCTCCATGGACTATGAGCACAACGGATATCGCGCAGCCAAGATGGTCAAAATGGACATGCTCATTGCCGGCGAACCAGTAGACGCCTTTGCCACCATTGTTCACCGTGACAAGGCAGAATCCTACGGCCGCAAACTGGCAACACGCCTTAAGGAGGTCATTCCACAACAGCTTTTCGTGGTTGCCATTCAGGCCGCCATCGGAGGAAAGATCATCGCCCGTGAATCCATCTCAGCCATGCGTAAGAACGTAACCGCTAAGTGTTACGGTGGTGACATTTCCCGTAAGCGCAAGCTTCTGGAGAAGCAGAAGAAAGGTAAGGCAAAGATGAAAGCAATCGGCAAGGTCAACATCCCACAGGATGCCTTCATCCGCGTTCTCAAGAACGACTAATCTTTACCTTCTTCACCTTATCCCATGGAGGAGATTCAAAGAGCTCTCGAAGCCTCACTGGAAGATTTTGCTATTTCACGCAGTGAGCGCAAGGAGCTCAAGGCTCTGCTCCAAGCCATCCAAGGGAATACGGCTGAACAGGCCATTGTTCGCAAACTTGCCTACCGGCTAGCCACCAAAGTCATTGGTGAAATCGGTGAACCTGCCTCCATGGAATGGCTGGAGGGTGTCATCAAACTTCTCTACGCTTCGGAGAATGAAATCAAATCCGACGCCTACTTTAGCCCCGGAGAAGATTGCCTTCACAGGATCCGCCGATTCATTGCTGAAAGCCAACGCACACTAGACATCTGCGTCTTCACCATTACGGACAACCGTATTGTAGAGCGCCTCGAGCAAGCCCACCAACGTGGAGTAAAAATCCGCGTTATTTCAGATGACGATAAATCTGAAGACCTAGGCTCAGACCTCGAACACCTCTCCAAGTATGGCATTGAGTGCGTCTATGACCGTACGTCAGCCCACATGCACCATAAATTCGCCATTTCAGACGGGATCAAGCTACTAAACGGGAGCTACAACTGGACACGTGCCGCCAGCACCGAGAATAACGAAAACATCACAGTCACCAACCACCCCTCCATACTAGAGCGATTTCAGGTTGAGTTTGACAGACTCTGGATCACACTGAACCGGTAAATCAGTAACCAGCATTGAGGCGCCATAATGCCTCTGGCAGTACACAAGCAAACCTAGGCCTCCAAATGCCCGTCTTGCTGCGCCAGTTTTTTACGCTTGGACTCCGCAGCCGTCTGAACAGCTTCCTTGATGAGCTTCTCATCGTGAACACCGAAGCCCTTATTCTCCTTGCTAATCGCCACTGCGATCCAACGAAAATCGGAGCTATTGTCCATAGCCACCTTGAGTAGCATGGTCAATGGGACCGCAAGGAGCATACCCACGGGTCCCCATATCCAGCCCCAGAAAATTACAGAGATAACGACAACTAGGGTAGAAATACCAAATCTCCTCCCAAGAAGCATGGGCTCAAGAAAGTTTCCAAGGAATCCATTGATAAGAAGATAGCCTAGTCCCACCATCGTGGCCTGCTTCCAATCTCCCGTCAGCAACAAGGACAACAGCACAGGAGGAATACCAGCGATCACAGAACCCACAGCAGGTATAAAATTCAGAGCGAAGGCTAAAATCCCCCACAGTAACGGCAAATCCAAACCCATCCCCCAGCAGAGCATTCCCGCCAGGAAACCAGTCATTAGACTAATCATGGTCTTGATACCCAGATAACGCTGGATGTCTTTGGTGGCGCTGAGCATTCTTTGCAGATTGGGCCCCTGCGCCTCACAAATCGCATTAAATCGCCGGCCAAACATCCTCGCCTCGCTCAGCATAAAAACAGTCAGGAGAAGCACCACAAAGGAGGTCCCTAGAAAACTGATCATCTTCCACAAGAAGTCAGTCCCCAAGGCCCAGACAGTGCCCACACTGAGACTCTTGAGCAGCTGATTAAAAAGCATATCCACTCCATCAGTCTGGGGACCAATCGGTGAATGCAGATCTCCTGCCACAACATCCCCGCTCACTGGACTATTGTCGGCGTCTGCAGGTACAGGAATAGGAGCCCCCCCACTGGGTAGACTGTCATCCAGGGCTTCATCAGCACCGCTAGCCTCTGCTGGGCTGCTCGCCCCCTCAGCCTCCTTGATCCCCCACCTATCCATCAAACTGCTAGTGGATTCAGCCATCACCGTAATACGGTCGCGGGTAATGAACTGATACTTATTACTCCACTTGGTCTGCAGCTCACTAACCAAAATAATCCCAACGACCACAACCCCAGCCAGAAAGGCAAAGTCCACCAGCACAGTGACCACGACTGCTAGAAATCGAGGGAAACCATGCTCTCGCAGCCAATTGGTGATAGGAAAACTGACCGTGGCAATGAAAAATGCCAACAACACAGGCACAATGAAGTCTGCCGCAGCCTTCATTCCAGCCACCACTAGAACAGCACTAGCAAGCACCAACAAAATTTTGGATGCTTCCGCTGCTTTTGGACTTTGTACCTTCTTCATTGAGATCCAACTACCGCTGATTGAGTTTTTCCTGAACCAGCTATTTCTGCACTCTAAGCGATAGATCAGGAAATCACAATGCAACATCGTGATTGCTGGGCAGATTCTCTACCCAGCCCCTGCAATAGCCTGGTCGTGTTAGGCAATATTAGTGTAGACGCTTTGCACGTCGTCGTCATCTTCCAGCTTATCAATGACTTCTTCAATTTCAGCGATTTGCTCTTCGGAAAATTCAGTAGGATTGTTAGGTATCCTCTGGAGGTTAGCCTTGGTCACCTCAAGTCCGAGATCCTCGCACGCCTTGGAAAGTCTGCCAAAGTCAGTGAAATCACCATAGACTGTGCATTCATTTCCCTCTGCATCCAATTCTTCGAGACCATGATCGATGAGCTCCAGCTCCACCTCGTCTAGCTCCATACCTTCAGGCTTCTTGAACTCAATCACAGCCTTTCTGGAAAAGAGGAAATCCAGCCCACCACTATTCATCAGCTGGCCACCAGATTTATTGAAGATCGTACGAATGTTAGAAAAGGTTCGCGTATTGTTATCAGTGGCGCATTCGACATAAAGAAGAACACCGTGCGGCCCTTTACCTTCGTAGTTCACTTCGGTAAATGTATCCGCATCCTTACCTGCTGCCCGGGTAATCGCCTTATCGATGTTATCTTTGGGCATATTCTCAGCCTTGGCTGTAGCAATGGCTGCACGAAGCTTAGCGTTCGTATCCGGATCATCCCCCCCCTCTTTAGCTGCCATGGTAATGGCTCGAGCCAACTTAGGGAACAACTTGGACATTTTATCCCAACGTTTCTCCTTTGAGGCTCTTCTGTATTCAAATGCGCGTCCCATAAATCAAATTTGTTACGCTGTATTGCTGGCGCCAGAAGCGCCCGAAATCAAGTGAATATCAACAAAAACAGCCGATTAAGCCTCAGAGAGAGCTTCCTCGAGCTTCGAAATCAAAATCTCACTACCCTCAGTACCCACTGAGAGGCGAATCAAGTGACTAGGAACCCCACATCCACCCGCCCAGTCCAGCTCATCATAGTGAGCCAAAAGCGTATAAGGACAGGCCAGGCTGAATTCTGTCCCCAGACTCGGCCCCTTCGACAACTGCAAGCTATCAAACACCTTGGCTGAGCGCTTAGAATTTTTGATCGTAAAGGATATCAGCCCCCCGAAGCCACCATTCTCGCGGCGCAAGACTTCGTAATTCTCCGTGGTCGAGAGCTTGGGGTACCAGACCTGATCGACAGCTGGATGACTGACTAGAAAATCAGCAATCGCCTCTCCAGCCTCGTTCACTGGCTGCATGCGCTCCCTGAAACCTTTCGAGTTCTCATCAAGCACTGCTGCATCAGCAGCATAGAGTCGACACCCTTCCGGGCAATCGTCATCAAAAAACGCCCGCAGATCCCCATAAAACCGGCTAGTTTTCACCAGCTGGACACCGCCTGCCATGACATCGCCTTTACCGGAGATCCATTTCGTCAGGCTGGTCGTCACAATGTCGGCATATTGAGCTACATCCACATTGAGCACGCTGCAGATGGTATCATCCACAGCCAAGGGCACGCCCCCCTCCTTACAGGCCGCGCTTACTCTGGCCAGATCAACTGTTCTCAGCAATGGATTGCTGGGCACCTCACAGAAGACGACCGCAAACTCACCATCACGAATACGCTTTAGAGCTTCATCGAACGACTCACCTGTGGCGTCATTCAAGAACACTGCCCCAGTACCAAAATGGTTCTGAATCTTGAGCACATCCACATAGGGAAAATCCAGTTGAAGCGTTTTACGGCCAGGCAGAAGACTAGTTACCGCACGGAATACCGAAAACACACCAGACATGCCACTTTCATAGAGAAAGACATCCTCTGCATCATAATCACCAAACCCAGCGACTCTTTGCCTCAGCTCACTGGAATCATACTTCCAGAGCCCGCCCCCCTCTAGAACATCCAACGCTTGCCTACTGGAGACCACTTCACCAGTATAGCGCCAGTATTCCATCGCAACGGCATACACAGCTTCAGGAACAATCAAGGCCTGCAAGCCATCGTAGGACACCACTCTAGCCGCCGCCCCAGTTCGTTTTTCAACAAAACGAAGGGCTCGTTGAGCTGCCGCACGGTGCGGGAACAGAACCACACGTTCGGAGTCCACAGCAAGCTGCTCAGAGGCAGCCGCAAAGAGCCTCCCCACAGCGGGATGCCTGAAAAATCGAGGATATCCGCAACGGAGACGCTTCACTACTTTGTCACGCCCTTCCTCATAGTCTACCACTGAATCCCACGTTGGCAGGCAGACAGATACGGCATGACGGTCATCTGGAAGGGGTGCGCCTAGATCCTCATAGGTCCAGGCTGGGTCTGTAATTAAATTACGCAACGGGGCTGATGCATAAACAGTCACCAAACATTTGCAAGACACTTGTGCATCGTTCCCAAAAAACTATGCTCTCCGTTAATGAGACTAGATCGCTTCCTGACAGCACGTACTAGATTGAGCCGCAAAGAGGTCCAGAGACTTCTGGCGGCAGGATCCGTGCTCGTTGATGACGAGGTTCAAATGAATACCCGTCACGAAGTAAAGCAGTTCACTAAGGTAGTGGTGAACGGAGAGTGCCTTCAGGACAAAAAGCCTGTCTATATCATGCTGAATAAGCCCGCCGGCTATCTCAGTGCCACAAAGGATGACAAGCACCCCACCGTCATGGAGCTCATTCCTGAGGAACTACACGAGGGACTCCACGTGGCCGGTCGCCTCGACAGAGCCTCTACAGGACTTCTGCTACTTACCAATGACGGTACTTGGTCACGAGCTATCACCATGCCATCGAGCAAGATAACCAAGACCTATCTGGTCAGATTAAGGAACCCTGTTAGCCCCAGCACACAAGAGACATTTCGCAACGGTATATACTTTGCATACGAGGATAAAACGACTCTACCGACCCATTTTGACATCATCGAACCCACTCTTGTACGTATCTATTTACGCGAAGGTAGATACCATCAGATCAAAAGAATGTTCTTCGCCGTGGGGAATAAAGTCACCTCTCTTCACCGCGAATCAGTAGGTCACCACCAACTGAACGACCTACAAGCTGGAGAATTCAGGCTACTCACTGCCTGCGACTTATAACTCGCCACTGATACCAGTACATCTCCGCTTCCCCTTCTCACCGAAGTGACTTATCTCACTTCGAACCCACCTTATCTGTGCTAGATCTGATAACCTGTAACACAGCACGCAAAGGGACATTTTTCACAATTGCGCATCAATTCATAAAACAACCATTCTTTGCTACACAGAAAAAACAAAAGTGGTACATTATAAATACATCGTAAACACGTATTAGTATCATGATGAAACCTGCTCTCGTAAACCCAACGACTAATATACTAGTCAAAAAACAACTCAAGCGCCACGGATTTGCTTTGGTATCCACCATCACCGTGATGATGCTTTTGCTCATGATTGGACTTGGAGTCATCTCCTTATCCACCATCTCCTCCAAAGGAGCCACTCAAGACAGATATGCAGCAGAAGCCCAGGCCAATGCCCGGCTAGCTCTGTCAATCGCCATTGGACAACTGCAAAAATATGCAGGACCAGACCAACGCGTCACCGCCACCGCTTCCATACTGGATACTGACCCAGAATCAGAAGCTATTGATGGAGTCGAACACCAGCACTGGGTGGGCGTGTGGAAAACCAATGGACTGAAAGGCAGCACAAGTGACACCCCCTTCATTCATCCGACTCAAGACGGCCCACTCATCGATGATCGAGCTAATAATTATGAAAAGTCCGATCAAGTATTACAGTGGCTGGTCAGCGGTAATCAGAGCTCCCCGCAATCCACACTCAACAATCCTGTCATCCTCTATAACGCAGCCTCTGACAGTTCAGACGAAACAAAGCAGACCATTAGAGAGAAAAGCGTGTATGCAGAAAAGGTTTCGCTAGCTAACAAGACAGGTAGCTACGCCTACTGGGTCAGTGATGAAAACACCAAAGCTAACATTTCCCTTGCTGATGATGATAGCTCTGACCAACCGGACATGACGAACTATGAAACTCTCTATCAAGTCCTTTCCCCAAACCGATTTGGTTTAGGCAATGTCTTCTCTGACTATGCCCAACTCACCAACAGGGAAATTGCAAAAATTCTCACCCAAAACCAGTCCAGCTTGGCAAGCATGGGCTCATCTCCTATTGATCCAGACCTTAAAAAGGCGGTTAAAATGCTCCGCCATGACGTCACCACCCAGTCACTCAGTGTCTTGGCAGACCCTGTCAAAGGAGGACTTAAAAAGAACCTAACTGCTTATCTTGAAAGTAACGGTGATGTCCAAGGCAGCGGCAGCATGCAAGGCATCAATGACACCACCCCGATTCTCTTCGACATGCCTCAGCGTGACCTCATCGGGCCAAAGTTTGGCGCTATCCGTGAATGGTACAATCTTAAAGATCAGCTCTCTGGACAAAGGGGATCTCAGACGATCGAGATGACCTTTGCCAACTACGACAGCACGTACAAAACTGCTGAACTTAACAACTTTACCAAACAGCCTATTCAACCAACTTTGATGGAGGCTGTCTATCAAACGAACTACTCATACGATCCAGTTTCCCGCTACATCTATGAGTTAATTTACCCACGTGTAGTACTCTGGAACCCATATAACGTCCGCCTCAAGACGCCTGACCTTTACGTCGCCTTCGAGTTCAAAGGGAATGATTACTACGATATGGAGTACCAATACAAAGACGGTAATGGGAGAATCCAGACTGATAAAATCCGCACCACAATTAACTATAACTTTGGTTACGGCGGAAATGACAGAATTATCTTCACCATTCCAGGCACCACATTCGAGCCGGGTGAGTGCCTTCAATTCACCGCGGACCCAAGCGGCGCATCACTCTTCTCCAAGGCCAAACCCTTTGCCCGCTCCAATTCAGGCATCGGAGGCAACCGCTTGAGTGCCAGCACAGACCCAACAGACCTCAACTGCTTTTATCGCTTCGTAAAGAACAGCAACGGAAATGGTAGCAACAAACAGTTACGCAAAGACTACATCCCTAATACGATCAGAATGAACTATGGAGGAGGCATCCTCTGGCATGGTGATAAACCAGTACAGTCTGTATACCTCTATGCAGCTAAAGGTGGATCCGGTAATCCTAAGTTTACCGATCTTGGCCGCGACAGTTTCCCTGCTATCCAGCGCTATTACATCGACAACTATTCTCGAGGCAACAACGGACGCTGGCTGCCAGGCTACAGACCGCCTCGTGTTGTTGAACCTATCGGTAACCATCTCGCACAGAACATCATCCCTGAAACTATCATTGGATACGGCATGCGCTGGAAGCACTTCTACGAAAGTTACTCAAACCGCGTATATGGCAAGGCACTTCGCGAACCTTGGTACTATGCCCCACTCGTCCACAACAACGTCAGGGCAAGACACATTCACCGTTGGGATTCTGACAACATGTTTGGTCAGGTCTACACAGGCGCTGGCACAGGGTCGACCGCTGAAAACACAGCCTATGGCAGTGGCCGCGCCCACCTCTATTCCTGGGGTCCAATTTCGCAAACACGACAGTTCCCTGCTTGGAATGACCCAGAGGTCTCACCACACTACAGCGCAGACTCCGGTAAATTCCGTACTTCTCCATTCTTTAACAACACGTTTACCAGCTCAGAGCAAGTCTTCCCTCTTTTCGAGCTTCCTGACACAGTGATCTCACCACAATCACTCGGCCAGTTGCAACATGTTCAGTTCACGCCTCATGTATGGCACCCATCCTATGTGATCGGTACAGGCATTTGCTCTCCGTACGTAGATCCACAGACTACCTCGCTGACATTCAGCGACCAACGACAAAGCTGGCAAGATAAGCTCAACCGCCTCTTTGAAGGCAACAATGATGAAGTCCACCTTCTCAGCGAAGCTGGAGATAACCCCATGATCTTTGATATGGCTTACGAGACCAATTACTTCATGTGGGATAAATACTTCCTTTCATCCGTTCCTATCTCTGGCCCATCGGCTACCTGGAACAACGACAAATGGGATTCAAACACACCATTGCCTAATTCACGCATGGTACTCAACACCTTTGACCCTTCATCAAACAACCGCCCAGACTTAACTAACTACCACAAGGCGGCTAACAGCTTGATGATCCAAGGTGGCTTCAATGTAAACTCCACCAGCAAGTTGGCCTGGGAAGCGTTACTTCGCTCATTCAATGGAGTGAAGCTCCCATCCAGAAATGGAAGCAACTTCTCAGCAAACCCCTTCTCCAGTTTGCTAATCAGTGAGAAAGGTGCGGGAAGTGCTGCATCTGCTAATGAGGATCTACTCTGGGCCGGCTACCGTGATCTGACCGATCAAGAGATTACCCTGCTGGCTGAGAAGATCGTAGTCCAAGTGAAGAAAAGAGCACCATTCATTGGAGTAGCTGATTTCGTGAACCGCAGACTGGACACACCAGACGGCGAGGACGACGAGATAGAGTTCTTTGGCGCACTTCAGGCTGCCATCAACAACTCAGGCATTAATGATCGCCTTGACAGCTCTTCACCAAGTGATTTCAACCTGCCCACAGCTAAAGAGGCCGAAGACAATTATACTTATGGTGCTGAATACTGGGGTGGACCAACTCGCACCCCACATGCGCAAACCTATGGAAGCTTTGAATACCAGGCAAATGGTGAGTCACAGCCAGTACGGCTCTCCAAGGCCGAGGGTGCTCCTGGTTACTTGACTCAGAACGACATTCTCCAACAAGTCGGCAGTGTCCTTACTGCCCGCTCAGATACATTCACCATCCGCGCTTACGGAGAGTCTCTCTCCACAGATGGCAAAGTCATGGCTAAGGCATGGTGCGAGGCGACCGTTCAACGTATTCCGGAACCAATCAATCCGGATACCACACAGGCTGCACTCAACCCTATCGCTGGAGTTGAGAACGACCCTGGCAGAAGATTCATCATCACGAGCTTTAGATGGCTTCAGCGTAATGAATTAGAACCAGCAGAATAGTAAGACTGATTTCAAACTGACTGACTTAAAATACTAAAACTCATTATATCCATGACTAGACGTACTTTGTTTACGACGCTTGCACTGGCTCTATCCACGCAGTTCTTGACAGCACAGGACGCTCCTCAGCCAGTCCCTAAACCTGAAGAGAAAGCTCCGCCATACATTGATGTACAAATCATGCCCATCGGCCCACAGGAGCTAATGATCTTTAAACACCAGGCTCCTAAGAAAAAAGCCCCTGCTGATACTCCGAATGCAAACAGTACTCCTACCGAGGGTGAAGGTGAAGGCGAAACCCGGTCCGCCCCCTCTCATGAAACTGGACTTCAGGTAGTCATCAGACCAGAAGACGAGAGACCACCAACGAGATACTATTTGAAGACTGGAGACCACTATCAAGTAGTCTCCTGCAACCTGAATAGCTTAGGGAATCCTGTTCGACTTAAACCCAAAACCCCTATCTTGGATTTTTACGAAATGAAAAGAAATAAGGAGGGTAAGGAAGTATTTAAAAAAGCTTTTTCCTATAAGATGCAGCCTGAACAAAAGAGGCTTCTGGTAACAGTGACCAAACCGCTCAAAACCAAAAAGTGGACTGACCCCAAAGTGAATACGTATAATCTCAGTAAAATCAAACTCGACCAGTCCTCTATCTTTATGATCAATGCGGGATCAGAGCGCTACATTGGTGGATATCTACACGATGAAAAATTTGCTCTGAAACCTTACGCTACAAAGGTATTTCCCTCTCTCAAAGAAAACGGTGTTAAAATGAAACTTGCAGCCTCTCCTGATGGCAGAAAATGGGCCAATCCTCAGGATCTTGCACTCCCCAATGCCAAGAACTTCACCTACTTGTTCGTGACTTACCCCGTTACTCCGCAGGAGGATTTCCGAGGCTTCAAACTCGCTCGGAGCAAGATCAAGGCTGATGAAAACTGCCAGGATGCCCCCATTTATCGTCCCCAGCCATAGGCTCTGAATCTCATCTTACAAAACCTCATCGCACTAAGGCGCTGCAAAAAATTGCAGCGCCTTTTTCGTAGCAGCATGGTCGTCATTCATCACAGAAGAGCCTTACCGAATATGAATCTCCCCCCATTCTGGAACCCTAAGACCGAAGCCTCCCACTATTCTGTATAAGCTGTTGTGCAGAATTTCATCAGATGCAGATTTTGCAAATGTCCCGAGGAGCAGTTTAATTGAATATCTCTGCAACCAAACAATTCAACCCACTCTTTCTAGGCGTGTTATACATACCCAAAATCCTAAATTAGGATATCTTACATAACACACCATCAGGAAGACGCACTCTTATACACGCAGACTCAGAGATAAACAATGTACATCACCAAACCCAGTAGAGTGGCAAGCTCTACTCACGTAGATCGATTAGGCTTTGCACTCGTTTCGACCATAACAATCCTCATACTCTTAGTGACGATTGCCATGGGCGTCATTACGCTATCCAGCAACACATCACGAGTTGTATCAGGAGAAAAATATGAAGCAGAGGCCAAAGCCAATGCGCGCCTGGCAATCACGATTGCTCTGGCACAACTCCAAAAATACACTGGACCTGACCAAAGGGTAACAGCTACCGCCAGCGTATTTGATAGTGACCCAGATACTTTACCCATTGAAGATGTTAACCACCCATCAACGGTAGGCGTATGGTCGACAGTGACAGAAGATGGTGATCCCATTATCTATCAAGAGCAAAATGGTTATCACTCTGACCGCCGTAACCCCTCTGATCCGGGACACATCGATCATAAAGAACAAGTCCTGACCTGGCTTGTTAGCGGATCAGAAAAAGGTAACTTTGATCCACGTGTCAGTGAGCTGTCAGAAGGTACGGACGCCATCGCTTTAGGATTCGATAATGGCGATCCAGTGCTAGCTCCACTTGTCTCCACAAAGTCTAATGGCAAAAAAACAGGAAGTTATGCATACCACGTTACAGACCTTGGCATGGCCTCCCCTATTATTCAATATAACAAGAATGTATCAGCGCAACCAAGCATCGAATCTGTTAGTGATGGAGGTTATGCCAATCTCTATACGGGCCAAAAACGCCAATACGCCAAACTATCTGAGACTCAACCCTTGTCCAACCTCGCCGATGACGAGCTTGTTCAAGACTCCGAGCAAACAAACCGCTATGTGAGCTATGGAACTGGAGCCTTGGACCCAGATGGTTCCGCGAATCAACTCGCCAGAGACTTCCTAAAAACTCACAGCCAGGAAATCACCAGCCACAATAGCGCGCTCATCATCAACACCCTCACAGGTGAGTTCAAGAAAGACCTAACACCATTCATACAAAACACCTCAAGCGCTGGATTAGGTGAACTGGACGGTCAAAACCAGACCTTACTCATCGATGAAACCCCGATGCTTGAACATGACCGCTTCAAGAGGCTTTCTCCAAAATTTGGTATTCTTCGTGATTATATCAAACTAGGAAATATGGCAGGCAAGAATCGTACAATCAATCCCCAGATCGCCAAATACGGCGGTGGAGCGCTGCAAGATTATCCAGACCCCACCAAGGTCATTAAAGCTGGTGTACACCCTTACATCGTCGAGTACAGCTTTTATGCACGCCCAGTCATCAACTCTGCAGCATCAAAGAACATCTCACTCTTGCTTTATCCTCGAGTCACCCTCTGGAACCCATACAACGTCACCATCAGAACATCTGGTTATTTCGTCCAAATTAATCAGAGAGCAACTCTTCAGATTGAAACCAACCAAGATGCGAACAAAGACGGCAAACCCGATTCATACAATTGGAATTCATCCTACTGGGGTAATATTCTCGGCAATGATGGAGCCAAGGCAAGAACGGCCTACATGTTCTTTTTCCTGGATCCAGTCGAGATCGAACCTGGACAGTCGCTCGTGTTTACACCTAAAAACACCACCCCACAGAAGCTCGAATATCGTGATGGCGCTATTCAAAATAACATTCTGAGCGCAGAGAGCGACCCTATGGATCTCAATTGCTTCTATGTAGACATGGCCGGTGGCCCAGCCATCAACACCAGCAAAAATATTCAATACAAATTCAAACGCTTCTGGCAAAACGGCTATCACATTGGATACGGTGAATCGACCTCTGCCCGCCTGCGTCTATCAAACGGACCGACACGCTATGACCAGGTCATTTCTGGCAGCACAGACAGCCCCAATTACCCAATCGTGCATACGATGGACATCCACAACTGGGTACGTGGCAATGAAGGGCGCTGGCATGACATCAACCGCCCTTGGCTGCCTGTACTTAAGATGTCCTCAGCAAATTCAGTACCTCCAGATAACCGCACAAAGATTGGCATGCGTCTGAAATCTTTTAGAGAAACTGCTGAGAATATGGCTAATTTGCCGAACGCCTTCTGGAACTACCCTATCTGGGAACTTTCTAACATGAGATCCCCCTTTTACCGTAGAACACCCTGGGACTGGATCTTCTGGATTCCAACTGTTAAGCATGAATATTCATTCGGACCCTTGGCCAGTGAGAACCAGGAGCAACCCGGATACTTGGATCCCTTTATGTTACCCAGGTACACCTCTGAAGGCGTAGCTGAGACCTCCCCGTTCATGAACAGCAGCAGCCTAGGCGAACTGCGCTATACCATATTCGACATTCCTCCAGCAGAGGTTGATGTATATTCCATAGGCCAATTAAGACAGGCACCTCTGACCCATGAATTCAGTGCTCCTTCATTCATTATTGGAGAAAGTATGGTGCCAGTCACATCCCCGCGCGAGCACACAGCATTTCCCAAAAATCAATACAAGAGCATGTGGTGGAACGGGCTGCATCAATCGCGTGTTACTGGCAATGCGACTTGGTGGGAAAACTCCTACGATCCGGAAACCAATTACGCCGCATATGATTACAGGTATGAGATCAACCATGCTCTCTGGGACGATTTTTTCTTCTCTACCAAACCACAAAATACCAGCCTCAGTTCATATACGGAAAAAGGATCACTACCTAACCCAAACATCTATGTAGTCAATGACTCCGGCGCTAACCTTAATGATAATCAGGAGAAAGCGGCAGATACTATAGCTAAAAACTTGAGACTGCATAATCATCACTCCGTCAATTCAACAAACGTCATCGCCTGGAAAGCTCTTCTGTCTATGAATATGGGCATGGATATTGATGGGAAGAATACGGCTGACAATGCCGCGCCATTCCCGGGCATCTCAGCACCTGCTGGCAACGGCACCACACCTGGAGGTTCTATGGATTCAGAAACCTGGACTGGTTACAGACAGCTAAACGAGCAAGAACTGAATAGATTAGCAGAACAGATCGTAGTACAAGTCAAACGACGTGCTCCATTCATTTCACTATCTGACTTTGTAAATCGCAGATTAAGACAGGCCGAGATTGATCCGAATGCAGCTCCTACTCTTGCAGAACAAACAGAAGAAGACCTCCTCAGCTATGCTGGACCTATCGAAATCGCCATTCAAAAGGCGGCCTTGAATGCCAGCCTGAGAGACATCCCGATTAAATCAGGCCAAGAGTATACCAAAGCTTCGCTGGTTGCTGGAGGTGCTGAGGGCTTTGCGACAGCGAATTTGCCAAACGAATGCTATGCCAACTCGCCAGCTCACCTAACCCAAGGTAAGGTTCTCGAAACCATCGGAGCCTTACTCACACCTCGTTCTGATACCTTCCGTATCCGTGCTTATGGTGAATCACGTGACTCTAAGGGACGAGTCATGGCCACCGCCTGGTGTGAAGCCGTGGTTCAACGGACCTCTGAATACATCGACTCTAGTGCGGACAATGCGACTGTAAAATTCGATGATCTAAACTCAGAGCTCAACAAGGACTTTGGACGAAAGTACAAAATCGAATCCTTCAGATGGCTCAATCCTGATGAGATCTCTATGAACTAACACCTTCAAAAATAACTGACCTCCTGGTAATCTCTTATTACCGCAGAATAGCTATGAATCATTATTACAAATCAATCATGCTAAGCTGTCTCCTGTTCATACCTCCAATATCAGGACTAGCTCAAGATGAACAACAGCCCAATGGTGGTGAGTCACCACAATTCGAAGCCCACGAAAAGAAACTGGGATTACGAATGGTGGCTCTAGGGCACCGACGACTCGCAAAGTTTGAACAAACAAAAGAGCCCAAGGTAATCAAACTAAGGACTCCTGAGGGTGAGGTCATCACTGAGACCATACCAGCTGGCTCGCCAGTCGAAGTCATGGGAAAGGATTTCGAGTACCTCCCGCCTCTCGTCTACATTCCTGAGCGCAAGGCTGTGGATACGGGCAAAATGGTTACTTCACCGTTAATCTTGAACGCCTGTACTCAGGAACAAGAACTCTCCTACCGTGCAAGACTGGATATCCTACTCAGACGACAGGTAGCAGGTGAAGATGCCAAGATGGAACTGAAACGCTACGCTTCTGCCACAGTCAGCGAGAACCAGTCCAATATTCTCCTGGCACTCATCAACAGAACCAATCAAAAAGAAGGCTGGAAAGACCCCGTCATCAAGTCTTTCGACACCAGCCCCCAGAAGCTCCCCGGAGGCTCTCTTTTGGTCTTCAATGCCACGCCATACGGACTGGAAGTCGAACTTCCTGTAGGCTCAGGCTTCAAAAAATACACTCTAAAGCCGATGGAATCACGTAGGTTCTCACCGAATGTAAACCAAAAGAACCGTACTAAGGCTGTAGCTCATTTGGTCGCCAAGAATGGCAGTAAGCGACAATTCTACAACAGCACTCTAAGACTGAGTTCAGATACACGCGCCTATTTATTCGCTTATCATGACCCACGCAGACACGCGAGCAACCCTGCTGGCATGGTGCAGTTCTACGACGAGGTTCCCCCTGTGCCTGTAGATAAAAATCAAGCTTCTGCTAACTAAGAAGCAGAAGCTTGGGGTCAGGTGGAACCTCATCCAATAGGAAGTAAAATTCTCTATTCTTTGAATAGAGGATTTACTTCTGGAACGACACTGAATTCTTTAACTTCAGTGCCTCGGAGAACCTTGAAGGTAACAGCCTTCTTCGGCTGCATATAGTAAAAGGAATCGACCACATCAGCGTATTCAGCGACGTTTTCACCAGCCACAGAAAGAATGATATCCCCTTTTATGATTCCAGCCTTACGAGCAGGAGATTCAGGTCTGACGCCGGTGACCACGGGCGAGTCACTCTGAGCATCCAGAGCTAGACCTACCCAACACCTTTTCACTACCCCTTCCTTATCTTTACCGGCATCATTAGAGATTGCCAGGATGTGCTTCAGGGCCTCAACGGGTAGAGCATATGTGTTGCTCTTCTGAGAAACGACAGCTTCGTGAGCCAAGCCTACCAGATCACCTTTCTCGTCGAACAAGGGTGTACCAGGCATCACACCTTCTTTTGTGTGCGCTACACGCATCAAAGTCAGAGGGAGAACTTTGCCATCAAATCTCTTCACCTTGCTCACTAGACGGCTCACACCTCCTTTGGTTTCCAAGTCAGTGGTTAGTGCAGCAGCTGGCACGAGATCACTCGACTCTCCCATCTGCTTGACGACTTTCTTCCCCTCGCTAACCGGCTTGGGAACTTTGAGCAAAGTGATTCTGCTCACCTC
The DNA here is from genome assembly GCF_900141815.1 of Rubritalea squalenifaciens DSM 18772. Taxonomy (NCBI): domain Bacteria; kingdom Pseudomonadati; phylum Verrucomicrobiota; class Verrucomicrobiia; order Verrucomicrobiales; family Rubritaleaceae; genus Rubritalea; species Rubritalea squalenifaciens. The sequence goes on along the minus strand of NZ_FQYR01000003.1, from coordinate 608,957 downwards.
ATCGTGAGCCAGAAGTGTGAGTGCTACTTCTTTACCAGTAGAATCTACCCAAAAGGCTTTATGCGGATCCGTACCGTATACAGCTACTGTGGCCAAAGTGCCCTCATCATCTATCAGCACACCTTTTGCGGGAGACTTCCCCTTTTCCATGCCCTCGGCATGCGTAAACTCTAAATCTAGAGCCTGTCCTAGCAGAGTTAATGTCGATGCCGCTACGGCGACTCCACTTAAGATAAATTGTCTAAACATATGATCCTAGCTAACAAGCCGAAGAACAAATCAGCAAGTACTAAAAGAGCTGATCTGTACCACCCACCACTGGCTGTTGTACTTTGTGAAAGCTCACAGGCTCTGAATGCGCCAAACTTAGAGGGATAATCTGCACCTCAGGAGATGACTCTGCGGAACTAGCCTGCTCTGCAGTACCCGTGTGAGCCACTGGTAGAGTGGACTCATCACTTACATTCCATACTGAGATAGAAATCGCTACCGCAGCATAGGCAAGCCCCGCACCAGCAACCCATTTGATCGCACCTAACTGATTAAACCAAACACCGATGCGCTCCATCAACAGGCTCCTTGCTGAATTGGTAAGGAGCTCTTGCTGACGCTTCTCATGAAACTCTTCCAGGAAGGACTCAAAGTATCCTTCCTCGGGCTGCTCGTAGCGCTTAAGGCGAATAAGATCCTGTAGTTCTTGGTCGTTCATGATAAAATTCGTTAGTAAATTATCTATTGCTCTAACTCGCTGCCGTGGAAATCTGACAAATAACCTCGCAGTTGTTGATGGGCATAGAATAGTCGAGATCTGACAGTTCCATCCGATATACCAAGGATTTCAGCTATTTCTCCATGAGCCATTCCTTGAATATCAAACATGGTAACCACCGCTCTATGGTCATCAGACAACTTCTGCATAGCTTCGTTCAATTTTTTTTGAAGCTCATGGATGTTTGTTTGTCTCCTGGGATTTGACCGGTGCCCATAATCCACAAAGGCGGGATCATTCTGGATACCTGTATCCACCATATCCAAACTACTGGCCGCCCTTCGTTTTCTCTTTTTGAGGAAATTCAGAGTCATGTTCGTGGCTATGGAATACAACCAAGTGTAGAACATCGAATTGCCCTTGAATTTACTGACGGAGCGATAGGCCTTGGCAAACACATCTTGCAGCAAGTCGTGCGCATCATCCTTGTTGGATGTCATGTGGTAAACCAAACCATACAGCTTTGGGCTGTATTTTACGATGAGCATGTCAAATGCCTTAGTGTCCCCTGACTGAGCTAGCCTGACGAGCTCCAGATCCGGGTCAACACGTGCAGCCGCGACTTCATCGGCTGCCTCATTGGCGGCCATCTGAGAGTCATGCGCGCTGGCTGAAATACTAGACATTCCGAATTACTTAGAGTTACAAGACAACACTAAGTGATTTCCGTTCAATATTCAGCTTTATTTTTTACGCATCATTCTCAGCCCCACCCAGTCCGTATCCGGTAGGATATATTTCTCGATTTCCAGCACGACCTCTTGGACCGCAAATTCGGACAAAATCATGGCTGTAATCTCCTCACCCAAGGTTTCAATCAGTTTCCTAGGGCGCTCCAAAGCGACGCACTTCACACGTTGAGCTACCTCGTAGTAGTTTACAGCTCTCTCGATATCATCATCCAGACCTTCGAAGCCTTGAATCGGAGTGAGTTCCAGGCTGAGTCTCAGCTCCTGCTGTTCGGCTCTCTCCTCGTCAGGTACCCCGATGTAGGTAGGCACTCTCAAGCGTTTAACAAGAATCTTATCATTCATCGCAGGAAGTAAATAAAGTAGAGCCACTCTCCAGCAGCCCCCTCAGCTCTTTGAGGTCATTAACAAGTACGCTCGGCTTGGAGGACATGAGGGTTTTCCGATGATTGTAGCCTGTGAGGACTCCTACAGACCAGACCCCACCATGATGAGCGGTATCCACATCATGCGTCATATCCCCTACAAAAACCGTCTCCTCTTTGGCAAGATTTTGCTCTTGGAGAATATCCCCGATGAGCTCTCGCTTATCCAGTACGCCTGCATAGGTACGCTCAAAATAGGGCTCCATTCCCAAATCCACCAACTGCTCTCCAAATGCGATCTCACACATGGATGTCAGGACGAACATTCTGCCTCCCTGTTCTTTGATGTAGGCCAGAAACTCCTCTGAATATTCCAGCTTGGGTACAGAAGCTTCTGAAATGGAGAAACCATAGCGGAAATGGGCTTCTATTTCCTCCATGCATACCCCAGGAAGATATTCCTGATAAAAATCACTATAAGGCAGCTTGAATGACTTGCGGAACTCTTCACGACCAATTTCAGCCACACCGTACTGGCGTAGTACATGATTGGTGGCACAGACTACCAAAGCCATGTCATCCACCAAAGTCCCCGACCAATCAAATATCCAATTCCTGATCATCTCTCGTTTTTCTAGCCCACCTTGAATCTGACTTGCTTCACGACGCCCTCACCGAGCTCCGATCTGAGATTCTTGAGCAGCTTCCCCTTCATCTGCTCTAGGTGAAACCTCATCGAAGGTTGTAACACGCTCAGAACCAACACACCATTCTTCAGAGATTCAGGCTTCGTATTCTTAGCAACAAAATCACCCGCAACCTTTACCCAGGCTTGCTTCAGGCGCTCCTCCTCCAAGCCACCAGAGATCCCCATCTGGCTGAGCAACTTATCAATATGCTCTGAAGCAGTATGAATATTACGTTTCGGATCAAGAACAGGATCCGCATGTCTCCACTGGCGCAGAGACAAAGCGCGCAACCACTCAAGCGATTGCGCGCTATTTTTAAATCGTTTCGGACTATCTGGATTAGTCTTCTCCATCCTCGCCGATTGCCTCTACAGGGCAGCCTTCCATAGCCTCGATGCACTGCTCACGCTCGTCATCGTTCTCAGGCTGCTTGTATACATAGGAATACCCCTCGTCTTCTTCACGAGTGAAGTTATTTGGAGCTGTCTCACGGCACAGGTCACAGTCGATGCACTGACTATCAACGTAAAATGCACCAGTAATGTTTTCAGGATTCTTATCTTCTTTGTCTGCCATAGGATAAAAAAATTCTTACGCGCCAGAGCTAATCACCATATGGCTGATTGGCAACTATTTTAACCGTTGATCAGCTCCTCTGGCATCAATTTTCATTGAAATACGCTAGTTTTGTCCTGCCCCGTCTAGGAATTGCGGATTCCTTCTAGCCAAATCTCAAGCTTCCCTTTACAAGTTCCCCAACCCATTCCTCCTAGTGAGAAAATTCTATGGCTGACGAAAAACCTACTCCATCACCTGAATCTGAAGACGAAAGTTTCTGGGATATCGACTCTCAGGGGGTCGATGACATCATCTCTGAGGCCAATGAGCCAAGCCAGAGCAGTACCCACACTCCTCAGGCTGAAGTAGCTGAATCAACCAATCCACAACCATCAGAAGGAGCATCCCCTACGAAAACAGCCGCAGCGAAAGCTCCAGCCTCTCAGCCAAGTAAACCAAAGACACCCACTTCGGCCGTAGAGAGAATCTCCCAGGTCACCGTTTTCCTCATCCTCATCGCTACTGGGTATTGCTTCTTCGGCCAAATCTCCACCCAGTTTGACACATCAGATCAGCGCGAATATAGCGCAAACACACCAGCCACGGGAAACTTCGCTAGCATTGACCATATAGACTCCTGGTGGCAGGAGCCTGCATCTGCATTTAGCCGTGAAGAAAATGCTCTGGTACCTGCTGCAGAAATCCATTTGGACCCTTCCTCTTCAAAATCCGGCACACTCCGTATCGTCTTCTACAGTATGGAAAAGAACTCGGATGGCACTCCAAAATCAGCAGGTGATTCCATCACCGTGAACTTTACCGACGGCAAGTTCTCAAACGGCACTTCCTCATACACCGCCATCGGAACAGCCGGGCTCAGCCTTATGGGAGATTTTTATGCCTACCGGAACCAAGATGAGACTCGCTGGACGGTAGAGGTTCGTGAAGCACCTGCCGGAACTCAAAGCAACAAGGATTTCAAAGACCTCGCAAAAGCTCCCATCTCTGCCACAGTCAAAGAGCCTACGAAGTAGAGCTGACTACGCTGAGCCTCTCTTTTTCCCCAACACAAAGGATAGGCCAGAGTCTACGAGGAATTTTCCTGAGAGAAGACGCCTGCCGATAAGCACTGGGTGCTTCATGGCGGAACGATTGGCCAGACTGAGAAGGACTTCTTGCTCAGCGCCATCGGCAAACTCGATGGTCGTCGTCACAAAATAGCGGTGCATTGCCTCACCATTGGAGCTCTTTACCTGAGTATCTTTGACAACTTTGGCTTCGACTTGCTCTCCCTCATGCCCATCGAACCAGAAACGTATCCATTCCTCACCCTCTTTTTGAAAGACTTCAATATGCTCTGCATGAAGTGAGGATGTCATGGCACCAGTATCAATCCTCGCGTTTACATTCTCGATCCCCCAGTTGGGGAACCAGACCTTCTCACTTCTGCCAATAACCTTTTTATCCATTACTTCATTTTACCTTAGACTCACGGCTTTGCCGCCAACAAACTATCTGCCATGGCTCTGGCTCTCTCACCATCACCGCCACCCAACATGCGGACAAGCTCGTCCACCCTGGCATCACCATCTACTTTTTTCATGGTGGAACGGGTCCTACCCTTCTCCACCTGCTTATCCACGACAAAGTGCTCAGCAGCCACTGCCGCCACTTGAGGAAAGTGCGTGATCGCTATCACTTGATGTCTCTCACCCAGAGCAGCCATCTTTTCCCCTACTGCTCTGGCTATTTCGCCACCAACGTTGGCATCAATTTCGTCGAATACCATCAGCGGGGTTGCATCTTGGTCAGCTAAGGCACTCTTCACAGCCAGCATCACACGTGAAATCTCTCCACTGGAGGCAATCTGCCTCAAAGGCTTGAGTGGCTCGCCAGGGTTCGGTCCAAAGTGGAAATCCACGGATTCCAGCCCCCCCTTATCGGGTGACGCATGAGCCTCCAGGCGCACCTCAAAGGAAGCCTGTTTGAAACCTAGCTCCTTCAAATGGGATGCAATCTCCTTGGAAAGCTTAGGAGCCTGTTTCCGGCGCTTATCACTGAGTTTCAAGCCCAGATTCTTAAGTTCCTCCAGCTTCCGCTTTACTTCGCTCTCTAGTGAATCAAGAAGTTCACCACGATTTTCGTAACTATCCAGCTTTGAGCGAATCTTCGCTCCATGGACTACAACATCCTCCAGCGAAGGACCATACTTTCTCTTGAGCGTTTCAAAGGTATTGATTCTATCCTCCAAGGCTTGTGCCTCGTTGCCATCGACATCCAGATCCTCCACATAGTCCACTAGGCCACGCTCCAGCTCCTGAAGCTCCACTATGGCGCTATCCAAACCTTCAAATAAAGAACGTATGGCCGGATCCAGACGCTCCAGCTCTCTGGCCATGCGCTGAACATCAGAGAGGGATTCATTAACCCCCTGCTCAAGTACTCCTGCCGTTTGCGTAGCAAGCTCTACCAAGCGCGTGCTATTGGATGCACGCTGGTACCTTTCTTCAATGTCACTTTCCTCTTCGGGCTTCAACTCGGCTCGCTCGATTTCTTCCACTTGGAATCTCAGTAGATCAAGCTCCTGCTCACCGGCCTGCTCTTGTTTCCGAAGAGCTTCATACTCGTTATGCTTCGCCTTCCAAGCCTTCCAGACATCACGGTAGGCAGACAACTCTTTGTCCGCAGCCGCATAGGCATCCAGCATCGCGAGCTGACGATCTATGCAAAATAGTGACTGGTGATCATGAGGTCCATGGAGATCCACCAGATACTCTCCCAATGATTTAAGAACAGATAAAGTCACTGGAGAATTATTCACGAATTGTTTGTTAGAGCTTTGCCCCATCACCCTGCGTACGATCAGCTGATCTCCCTCGCAGGCCTCGACACCAGCCTGTTCTAACAAACGGTTGATTTGCTTCGAATTCTCCAGATCAAAAACGGCCTCTACGCTACAACTGGATTCACCGGTACGGATCATTCCCTTGTCTCCACGCTCACCAAGTACCAGCTTGAGTGCACCGACTATGACCGATTTGCCAGCGCCGGTTTCGCCGGTCACCCCGATGAGCCCCTTGCCTAATTGCCAAGATAAATGATCGACCAATGCGAGGTTTTTTATATTCAGTAGCGTAAGCATTCCGTTTTGCGAGTTGGTCGCGATTATGCAAGCATCTGCTCCATAATCAACTTCACATCTGCAAAACAAAGCCAGCACAGACCTCAGGATCTCACAACTCCTTCACAACCAATCACCACACCTCTGACATTTTGACTCCCACCATCACATTCCTCGGCACCTCAACCTCAGTCGGCATTCCTGTAATTGGCTGCGATTGCACTACTTGCACTTCCACTGATCCGAGGGACAAGCGAATGAGAGCCTCTATCCATTTACAGACCCCCACTCACTCCATTCTGGTGGATGCAGGCCCTGACCTTCGTCACCAGGCCCTACGTCACAATTTGCGTAGAGTCGATGCAGTACTCTATACCCATCACCACCTAGACCATATTTCAGGTTTTGATGAGCTTAGAGCCTTTTGCTGGCGCAGGGAAGACCCACTCCCTCTGTACGGCACAGATGAGTGCATGAGCGAGCTCAAGAGAATGTTCGCATGGGCATTTGCCCCGGAAAACACCTACAAAGGATACGTCAAGCCAGACCCTAAACCGATATCTGGCCCGTTCAAGCTGGGCGAACTAAGCATCACTCCACTCCCAGTCGATCACGGTTCCGTAGAGACAATCGGCTACCATTTCAGCTACCCGGACAATCCAAGCATTGCCTACATTCCAGACGTGAAGCGAATCCCTGACTCCACTATGGAAATTCTAAAGGATGTAGATTACCTCATCATCGACTCTTTGAGAAATTACGAGCACCCCACACACATGAGTATTGCTGAAGCTCTGGAAGCATCTAGGAAAATGGGTGCCAAGAACACATGGCTCACGCATATTTCCCATGAAACTGACTACCGTATCGAGCAGAGAAAGTTCCCTGAAAATGTCCGCTTCGCCTACGACACCCTCGTCATCACATAGATACTTGGACTCAGACACTAAACCTGCTAGACAATTGATAATCATGAGATTTCCCGCCTATTTGCTGCTTATTCTATTCTGGTGCCAATCATTGGCCACAGCGCAGTCAGCCATTCAGAAAGAGTCTATCATCATTCTGTACAATAGCGACGATGCCCAGTCCAAGGAACTCGCAGAATACTATGCCAACAAACGAGAGATCCCACTGACCCAGCTAGTGGGCCTCCCTTTGCCCAAGAAGCGCCACATTACCCGGGATGAATACAACACCCTCATCAAGGAACCTCTAGTAAAACTCTTTGATCAGAAGAGCTGGTGGCAGACGGGAAAAACCAAGGATGGTTTAACCATCGCAGTCAGGAATAAGATCCGCCTCATTGTCTCCGTACGCGGTGTCCCCTTTGGTGTAAAACAAAACAGCGTGCCGCTAGAGGGTGATAATCAGGCAAAGCTCAAGATTAGCAACCGCGCATCAGTAGACTCCGAACTCGCAGCCTTGGGAATCATAGATGCCCCCATCAACGGACCTCTGGTCAACAAATACTACAAGTCCACTGAGCGGTTCGCTAACACACGACTACCCTTCACCATGCTCACTGGTCGTATCGACGGCCCCACTTTTGAAATCGCCAAACAACTCATCGATGACGCCATCGACACCGAGAAAACAGGCCTCTGGGGTATGTGCTATTTGGATTTCGCACACAAAGGCGCCAGCTATAAAGTGGGTGATGATTGGATAGAAAACATCGAGAAAGAGAACTGGAAACACGGGATCCCCACGACTGTGGATCACAACAAACAGACCTACCTCACCAATTACCCTATGAGGGACGTCGCTCTCTACTACGGATGGTATATCTCCAGCGTGAACGGCACCTTTTTGGATCCCAACTTCCGACTCAAAAAGGGCTCCATCGCCATCCATATCCATTCCTACAGCGCTTCTGATATTCACAATGCAGGTCATCACTGGGTAGGACCACTCTTAAAGAAAGGAGCCGCAGCCACCGTAGGAAATGTCTACGAACCTTACCTATCCCTCACCCATAATCTGGACATCCTACATGACCGCTTACTGAAAGGCTTTACCCTGGTAGAGGCTGCAGCTGCAGCAATGCCCGCTCTGTCCTGGCAAGGACTCGTTGTAGGCGACCCACTCTATAGACCCTATCTGCACCTCGATGGATCTGGAGAAGTCCGTGATGAAGACAAGGTTTACCGGGCCATTAATCTCGCCTGGAGCAAATGGGCTAATGACCCTGACAAGCTGATTACCAAGCTCCGCAGTGCTGCAGCCAAAACCAAAGATGCCCGCCTCTATGAAGTCTGTGGTCTCTGGTACATCTACATGGATAACATGCAAGCCGCCGCTGCCTTTTTCAATTCAGCGGAGAAATCCTATCTCTCACCGCGTGATGAGATTCGCATCACCCTGCACCTAGCAGACATGTATCGCAAGATCGGCAAGAAAGCCGATGCCCTGAAACTGCTACGCGAAACACTGGAAAGTAACAAAGATGAGCCGGCCGCAGAATCACTCAGATCACTGATCACCATTCTCGACCCACCACCTCCACCACCTGCCGAACCCCGCAAAAAATAAACCTTCATGCCAGCTGCCTACCAAAAACTCCTCGAGCAGACTTCAGATACCCTCCGAATCCAAGAGACCGAAAATTTATCACTTCCTGATGAGTTAGAACTCCAGTCTATCTGGTACAATGGTCTTTTCGGCAGAGAGTTCACCACCATTCATGGTGACCAGGTCCGCATCAAGCAGTTTGGCTTTTGGAACCGTTCCGCAGGCCCGGACTTTCTCCACGCAGCCATTGAGATCAATGGCCTAGTCAAGTCGGGGCCACTGGAGATTGACACAAACTCCACAGACTGGGAAGCACACGGACATCAGAGTAACCCTGCATTCAATGACACCATTCTCCATGTCGTGTTCCAGAATGGCCCACACACGCACTTCACCAGAACTTCAGAGCAGCGAGAGGTTCCCAAAGTCATCATCCCCAGAGACATCATTGAGAAAGCACTGAATCACCCCCCGATCGCACGCACCACAGCACACCCTGGCAGATGCTCTCACCCGCTTCAATTTATGGAAGGCGAGAGAATCGATACTCTCATGAAAAGTGCTGCCAAGCACCGCCTGCAATACAAAGCCGGCTACCTGGCCCACATCAGGGAGACTCACGGCAGTGATCAAGCCCTCTGGTTCGCACTAGCTCAAACACTGGGGTATAGGCCTAACAAGGTCAGCATGACCTTGATCGCCCAGCGACTACCAGTCCGCTACCTTGTTCAACATAGCAACATCTCTACAGCCCTACTCTTCGGCTGTGCCGCCTTCCTCCACCCAGATATCCATGAGAAAGCACCAGAGGACTCCCGCCAGTGGCTCAGAGAGCTCTGGGATACCTGGTGGCAACACCGTATCGATCATGAATTGTCTACTGAGCGACAGATCCCCTGGGTCATGAGCGGGATTCGCCCTGTCAATCACCCACAGCGTCGCCTAGCAGCTTTGGCTCTTGTTTGCCGTCACTGGAAAGCTTTCAGAAAACTTTCCACTCAACCCAGGTCTCTCGTGAAATGGCTTTCTGAGTTAGAAGACCCATTCTGGTCCCACCACTACACCCTCACCTCCAAGAAATCCGAGCGCAAACTCAGCCTGCTGGGAAAAGACCGCATCCAAGACTTACTGACTAACCACATTCTTCCCCTTCAGATTCTGGAAGGACAGCCATCTGCTTGGGATTACTATCTCAGCCTTCCGGCACCTTCTACCAATGAGAAGGTCCAGAAAGCAGCCATACGCCTTTTCGGCAAACGTAGTGATTCAGCCAATTTCCTCAAGAGAGCGTGGCAACATCAGGCGCTCTTGCAGATTTACCAGGACTTCTGCCTCCAAGACGACTCCGATTGTGACGAATGCCCCTTCCCCGAGCAAATCATGCAATTCTAGCGCAAGTCTCACTTCATAAATCATTTAATGAAATGAGACAGTTAAGCTCACCAAACTTTTTCACAAAAAAACGAAAAAGCTTCTTGCCATTTATCGCGTGAGGCACTACGTCTCTGCCCGCCGCAAGGCACCCTAATCACCAACGAATGCGCAGATAGCTCAGTTGGTAGAGCAGTTGGCTTTTAACCAATTGGTCCTGGGTTCGAGTCCCAGTCTGCGTACTTCTCCAATAAAAAAAACCTGCAAGACTTCAGTCATGCAGGTTTTTTGTTGTTTGATCTAGAAAGAAAAAAGGCGCCCTATGGACGCCTTGCTTCAAGAAATTGATTATTGCCAGATCCAGGTGATGGGCACCTCGATATCCTCCCTGAGACTCTTATGTACCGGGCATGTGAGCGCAGCATTGATCATGAGATCCTTGAAAGGAGAATCCTCAGGCATCGGCATGGTGATTTGAACAGGAAGCTTGGCTATCCTACGAGGCATGTCCTCAGACATGTGCTTCTCCACCTTGATGGACAAACCTTCCAGAGAGATCTCCCTGCGTGCCGCTACGATGCCCATGATAGTAGCCATACAAGACCCTAAAGCTGTAGCCATGAGGTCTGTAGGAGAAAATGTCTCCCCTTTGCCATTGTTGTCTACTGGAGCATCAGTCTGAAGCATCTTCCCTGATGGTCCGTGAGTCGCTGAACATCTCAGCTCACCTTCATAATTAACCGTAATTTCTACCATAAACTATTCTTCTTCCGGAATATCGGAGGCTGGCACCTTGATAGACTCATCTACCAAGACCACCCTGAATCCATATTGGTTGTCTCGCAAACCAGGAGCAACCGCAGAGCGCCAGCGCACCAACAACTGGTGCTCAGCGTAAGTCGCCCAACTACCACCCCGGACCGTGCCCGTATTATCATCTTGCTTGTAGTTGTCGGTCACCCACTCAAAGGCATTTCCACAGAGGTCGTACATGCCCAGGTTGTTAGGGGGAAATTTACCGACTGGAGAGGTATTCTGATAGCCATCATTGTAGCCTTGAATACTGCGCTCCTTACTAATCCCTTCAGCTTCAGCGGCTGACTCGTCTGACAAGTTGCCGACCAGCGCTTTCGGCGGAAACTCTCCTCCCCAGAGAGTCAAATCAGCGAGCACTGGGTTATTACGAGCACTACCATTTCTCTCCCACGGACTTAAGCCCTCTTTTTCCTCCACTCCAAAGAACAGGCTCCACTCACTGTCGGAGGGTAATTTATAGCGATGCTTGTCACTAATACGCTCTTCCTTTCTCTCTTTCTCTGTGAGCCATTTGCAGAAGTCGATGGCATCCTTGCGGTTGACTCCGACCATTGGATGGTCTGGCCCCTGCTCAAACCCTGGATTTCTCCCCCCCCTGTGACCGCTACTCTTGATAAACTCAGCATAGTCAGCCACGCGAACTTCCCAAGCCGATGCCATCATGGTGTCTGTCACAGGCACCATTTTCATTTTGAGACTATTCTCCCATGGCTTACCGAAGACCACACCATTATTACGCTTCAGTTTGACGGTATAGCGGCGCTCCTCCCGGTCAGCGAGATTGAGGACCTCAGTATGCTTTCTGTAGCCATCCATCCGCATTTCCACCATCACTTTACCCGGGCGAATCTTTTCGACAGGGATAGGAGCAACTCCACGCCACTCGCCATTCACATAGACCCGCGCCCCTTCAGGGTCAGATGCTATCCGTATGCTAGCATAGGGGATCATTTTGACCTCACAGCGCGTGGGTAAAAGACCCGCTTTCTTCTGCACATCACCAAAACCACTGACTACGAGATCTGGATCTTGCCGTGGAATGATCATCTGAGAGGTCTCCAAGTATCCATTATCTAAGGAAAGCTGCTCCAGCCAATGGGTATAATTCTCAGCCACTTCTCTGGTCATTAAGACGATTTCCCCTACTTCACCATTCTGACTAAAGGGAACATATTCAAATGCTTTTACGTTCGGGTACTTCTTAAGGAATTGAGCAAATTTACCCTTTTTGACGAAGCCTGACAGGTGGGCATCATCGACAGGTAAATACGTTACCCCCAATGGGTCTATCCAAGGAACATCAGCCACGGGAGGCGTAAACTTCTCCAGCTCTTCACTCACCTCATCCAAGTCCTGATCCGGAACCGTATAAGTCACCGTCTTGGGTTTGAAGCCGCTCATTTCAAATCTGAAAGTGACTTCAGTACCCGGTTTATAATCCCTGAAATCCGTGGGAGTCTGTTGCTCAAGCAACAAGCCATTCTCGTAGACGTAAGCCCCAGTAGGCTTGGTCGTGATCACGACAGCACAATGCTCATACTTGGGAGCCTTCGGTACGCTATCTGCCGGATTTACTCCTCCGTTTTGACCATTCCTCTTGATGTCCGTGAGCTTAGGCTCGACCTCCCAAGGTTTGGTATAGTAAAGCGCAACACTGGCCATTGATAGCAGGAGAACAGCAAGCCCCCCCTTCATGGCCCAGGAGTTCCGCTTTAGACGGATACGCTTACCTCTCTGAAGCCTCTCCAAGGCCTCACTGAGTTGCTCAGCAGAAGTGATGTTTCGTTTACTGACACGCGGCTCACAAATCTCACAAATCACTTGGTTAAAGGCGAGCAACTGCTTGCGCTTCTCACCACCGGGCAACTCATCAGGCAGCTCCGGGAACTGCATGCGGTCTTTACCCGTGATCATTTCATATAGAACCTTACCCAGACTATAAATATCCGCTTGGGCCGTACCAGGCCCCTCCGGAGGAACAAAGCCCTCGGTACCCACGAAAGTTCTCTGTCCCCTGGCAGCCACCAGACCGATGTCGGCCAGCTTGGCTTTCCCACCCACGAAAATCACATTACTGGGCTTCACATCCCTGTGCGCCAAGCCCTTATTGTGTAGATGCACGAGAGCATTGGAGAGGCGGATTCCCGTTTCGAGACAAAATTCCAAGTCGAGAGGCTTGCCATTGGCCTCCACCAAATCTGAGCGCAGGGTACGCGCTTCATACTCCACGGGATTGATCTCACGCCCCTTGCGGATGTCATCGCCGAGCTCCATCACATAGTAATAGAAGACATCCTCACCTTCTTTACTACGCCCTACGTGAAGGACATTTACGAGACCCGGATGATCGCGAGAAATTGGTTCAAACTTGAGAATGCCTTCAAATTCACGCTCAAATCCGCGGTCATCCTCAAAGTCCTCACGCCAGACAATCTTGACCGCCCTCCAGGCCCCGGTAACACCGCGGGCAAGCCAAACCTCACCATAGGAGCCACCGCCGATTTTGCGGAGCACCTCATGATCTGGAATCTTGACGTCTGGGCGGATCTTGTTGGTCATGGTTATTCAGATTCCTTCTCCAGCTTGGCTAGCTCTTTCTTCAGAACGGAACCAACACGATGCTTTGCGAGATAAACCTGAGCCATGCTGACGCCTAGTCGATCCTGAACCTTCTTGGCATCCCATTGCTTGACCACATAGCAGTCAAAAATCTGATATTGCTTAGGCGACACCTGAGATTTAACTCTCGCAAGCGCGGCATCAGCGATGTTTTTCTTCCATTCTACCTCCCACAATCTGTCCAGCACATCCCCCTTGGGATCCTCTACACGATCGATCACAGCTGTTTTACGCTCGTCGTCGGCAAAGCCTGCTGTCATGGCAGTATCTTTCTTCCGCTTACGGAATTGATCATTGATACGCCAGCGGGTCATATTCATGAGCCAAGTCTTGAAGCTGCCCTGCTCTGGATCATACAGTTGCTTCTTGGACTGCTTAGCAATAGAAAGAATGGTCTCCTGGACACAGTCAAACGCCTCTTCGGATCGCAGACCTGACTTCAGGGCCACGCTGTAGATCAACCTCCAGTAGGTCTGGTAAAATTCATCCCAGGTACGCTGGTCTTCCCAGTTATCCAGGCGGGCAATGAGGCTCTTGCGGGTTTTGGCAAACCCGCTCTGCAGCATCTCATCTCTCTCTTTATCCTCTTCTTCGTCTGACATCTTTAAGAAATCCATAGCACATCGTGCACCATCTGTCTCGCACCGTTGTTCAAAAAACGACAATCGTTGCTTAGTCTTATCAATTATCTCAATAATTTAATCACTTAATGCGAGGCTAAAACCACACTATAGTACAGATAATACAAACTTCTGGATACACCTCCCATTGTGGAAGCTTGAGCATTGTACCAGCCGTGGGGAATATTCCGAAAAAAATCGCGTTCGCCAAAACACATGATCTAAAGCCATCAAAGAGAGCAGATATTCAGCTAAAATTTTCTGAAATCCCTAGAAATCAACGATTTTACTTTCACTTCGTGAAGTTTCGCCCTAATTCGCACTCATGTCTTTCAAAGATCTCGGACTCTCAGAGCCTATTCTTAAAGCCGTTACAGAAGCCGGCTACGAAAACCCTACCCCCATTCAGGCACAGGCAATCCCATTGGTATTGGAGGGTCGAGATGTCGTAGGTGCTTCTCAAACTGGCACAGGAAAGACTGCCGCATTCGCCCTCCCCTCTCTTTCGAAAATCAAACCCATCGGCAAACCTCAGATTCTTGTCTTGGAGCCTACAAGGGAACTGGCACACCAGGTTGCTGAGCAGTTTGAGACCTATGGAAAGCATACTGGCTGCAAAGTGGCCCTACTCTACGGAGGTGTAGGCTATGGAGCCCAGACAGAAGCTCTCCAAGCCGGTGCTGACATCGTAGTAGCCACTCCAGGCCGCATGGTAGATCACTTCTACAGAGGCACCATGCGCTTCGGAGACCTAAAAATTCTTATCCTCGATGAGGTGGATCGCATGCTCGACATGGGTTTCCTTCCAATCGTTCGCAAGATTGTCAATCTCTGCCCATGGAAGAATGCACTCAACAAGCCTCGAGAGGAGCGTGAAGAGAAGTTTAAGCTTAGAGAGTTTGCCGACCGCCAGACACTCTTCTTCTCTGCCACCATGCCTCCAGCCATCCAGGGGTTTGCAGATTTCTGCTTGGACAACCCGGCTAAAATCGAGATCGCACGTCGTGAAGTGGCCAAGACCATCAACCACGCCTTCTATCCAGTCTCCATGGATCAGCGTGATGATCTACTGCTCGCTCTTCTCAAGCAGACGGATTTCAACTCCGTCATGGTATTCACCCGTACTCGTAAAGAAGCCGACCAAGTCTGCTCCATGCTGAACACACGTAGCGATGCCAAGGTCACCGCCATGCACTCAGACATCAAGCAGTCTGATCGCATGAAAGCTCTCAGTGGCTTCAAAGACGGCACCTACAACATCCTTGTGG
Organism: Rubritalea squalenifaciens DSM 18772; assembly: GCF_900141815.1. Classification (NCBI taxonomy): domain Bacteria; kingdom Pseudomonadati; phylum Verrucomicrobiota; class Verrucomicrobiia; order Verrucomicrobiales; family Rubritaleaceae; genus Rubritalea; species Rubritalea squalenifaciens. The sequence goes on along the minus strand of NZ_FQYR01000003.1, from coordinate 593,558 downwards.
CCACAGATGTCGCTGCCCGCGGCATCGATATCTCCACGGTGACTCATGTGATCAACTACCGAGTCCCTGAGAATGCAGAAGACTACGTACACCGCATCGGCCGTACTGGCCGTGCCGAGTCCGAGGGTGATGCATTCACCATCCTCACTGCAGACGAACTAGACTTCGCTACTTCAGTAGAAAATTTTGTGAACCAGAAGATTAAGCGCCGTAAGCTTGAAAACTTTGACTACAAGTACACAGCCTTACTAGACGAATCCCCGGCCAAATCGATTAGAAAGAAACGTCCATCTGCCCCTCGCAGACGCCGCCGATAGTCCTCACTGATCAGTCGTTTTATCGTTAGATCCATGCGTGTCCTCTCTATTGACCCAGCTGTCAGGAATACAGGGTACGCCGTGATCGAAGGCGATCACAGCAAGCAACGTGCGATTGACTACGGGGTCATCTCTATCCCCGCCAAGATTCCCCAATCCGGAGCACTCTCCGCCGTCAGGACTGGACTGGCTAATTTGATCACCCAGTACGAGCCTGACGTGGTCGCCGTCGAGGGAATCATCTTCGTGCAGTCTGTTCGCACGGCCATCAGCATGGGCGCAGCCAGGGCGGCGGCTTTGATAGCAGCCGCCGATCACGGGCTCGAAATCTACGAGTACGCCCCCAAGAAAGTCAAAAAAGCCGTCGTTGGAAATGGTAACGCGGATAAAGCTCAAGTTGCCTTTATGGTCAGGGCTTTGTTAGGATTATCTGAAACACCGCCTCACGACGCCGCTGACGCGATCGCCATAGCAATTGCACACCTATCTGCCTCAGACCCCGCCAAGGCCTCCTTGCTCCAATCTAGCCGTGTATAAAGCCTAATCGCCACACAATTAGACACTCACGTCAATGTGTGCGATGTTAGCCATGCAACTCAAACCAGTAGCATGATGAAATATACACTATTACCAATGCTTGCTGCGGCAATGACCCTAGGCTTTGTCGCGTGTGAGAAGAAAGCTGAAACAAGCACTACAAGCTCAGAAGCCTCTCAGGAGGCTACAGCTGAAGGCAAGACTTATACCGTCTCCATGACGGGCGTTGTCTGAGGCGGCTGTGAAAAGAGTGTCCGTGCGGCATTCGAAACTATCACCGGGGTGAAATCGATTGAAGTCGATCGCGCCAACAAAGACGCCCAGACTATCACCATAATAAGCGATGGTGATTTCACCAAAGAAATGGCTATTCAGTCCTTAGGTCCCAAAGCTGAAGAGTTTGTTGTTGTAGAAGTGACCGCGAAGTAATCGCAACAGACATCACTTAAAACCAGCCTCGCCACCATCCAGTGTGCGGGGCTTTTTTTAATAGACCCCGAGCATCTGCTTGAAACAAGCAATACCAAATTGAGTCCTGTTAGCAGTAGGACGTTTAGGCGTTCTTACCTCCCACCCTTTGCCCTGGCCATATTCTAATAGCTTGCTGGTAGGATGAACCATTACGTTATGCTCGCAGATATCCAGCATCGGGATATCCGCGTGACTATCAGAGTAGCCCCAGCTATTGGGCAAAACATCCCCCTCACTCCAGCCCTCCGGGAAATGTTTCTTCATACGTCCCAGCTTGACGGCCCCTTTGTTATTACCGCCGTAAATATCCGGGAAGAGATCAACCTTCCCATTGATGACTACACGAGTTCCATACCAATGATCGAAACCCAGTGCCGGCCCCAAATATTTGACCCAGATTTCCGGGCTAGCAGAATTAAGAATAGTCAATCGCCCTTCCGACTTCTGGCGCTTCACCTCATCAACGATCTCATCGTAGAGGCCACCCTCCATCAATTCATCAACGAACTCCTTAGCATAAGCATCCAGGACAGACTGATCTAAGCCATAGAGGTAATTTAAAAACACCCTCTTCATCCCTTCTGTGCCGATCAACTTATTGAACGGCAAAAACGGGAGAAACCCCAAAACATGCAAGCGACGCAAAGGCTCCTTTTTGAGTACAAAATTACAGAACAGCAACTGAGTATCCCAAGGCACAATGGTCTGGTCCAAATCAAATAGCGCGTATCCCTTCATGTTCAACTGACTACTTTAATATCTCCGAAGCTTACGTAAATCAGCACACCATCCATCTCCCCACAATAAGCACCACGACTATCGCAAATCTGTGATGCCAGCGCAATGAGGTCCCACACATCGTCCTCAGCACAATCCAATTTTCGGAAGGTCAGGAAATCGACGCCGTTCTGTTGCCCGAAATCGTGCACACGCTGGGCATCCTCCTTCAAATTGCTATCGATGGACTCATTCCCCCAGGCCCACAGGAATGATCCGGTACCAAGGTCATAGGTACCCATCACCTGGCAAGCCGCAGAAACCTGCTTACCATTTGGTAAAGTCCAGTGGATCAATCCAGCTTCATCATCCAGCCCCCACTCGGTCACCTTGCTAAAGTGCCAATGCTCCTCAAGATCATCCATGATACTCGCCAGGCGGTAGCATGCATTCTCCATCTCTGAGTCGATGTTGTATCCGTCCTTCATTTCCTGTCTCTAGCGGTTCAACCCCAATCAAGCAAGACATGCCGATATCGTGGATACAAAAAAGCCTCTCGGAATCTACCGAGAGGCTTTGGAAATTTGCTGATTCAGCGGAATTACTTGGAAGCAGAAACGTAAGATGCCTGAGAAACACCCTTACCGATCTTGGACTTCTTGATCCAGCTCATGGTGCCACGAAGACGCTCGCCAACTTCTTCGATCTGATGCTTGGCTTCAGCCTTGCGGATCGCGTTGAAGTTCTTGCAGCCGTCCTTGTATTCCTTCATCCACTCTTTGGCAAACTTGCCGTCTTCGATGCGCTTAAGCTGAGCAGCCATACGCTTCTTAACAGAGTCGTTAATGATCTTAGGACCAACTGTTACGTCACCGTACTCAGCAGTCTCAGAGATGGAGAAACGCATACCGGCGATGCCGCTCTCAACCATGAGGTCAACGATGAGCTTAAGCTCGTGCAAGCACTCGAAGTAAGCCATCTCTGGCTGATAACCAGCTTCAACAAGAGTCTCGAAGCCAGCCTTAACAAGTGCGGATGCGCCACCGCAGAGAACAACCTGCTCACCGAAGAGGTCAGTAACAGTCTCTTCACGGAAGTTTGTTTCGAAAACACCAGCGCGGGAACCACCGATACCCTTGGCCCAGCCAAGAGCGATCTTCTGAGCTTTGCCGTCAGCATCGTTCTCGATAGCGATGAGTGTTGGTACACCCTTGCCGTTTACGTACTGGGAACGAACAGTGTGACCTGGGCCCTTAGGAGCAACCATGATTACGTTAACGTCCTTAGGAACGGAAATGAAACCGAAGTGTACTGCGAAACCGTGACAGAAGATGAGGGTCTGACCCTTCTTCAGGTTTGGAGCGATTTCCTTTTCGTATACTTCTGGGATAACAGTGTCTGGAAGAGCAACCATGATGACATCGCAGTTCTTTACTACTTCAGCAGTGTCATCAACTTTGAAGCCGAGCTTCTGAGCTACGGCGCGAGACTTGGACTTCTTGTAGAGACCGATGGTAACATCGCATCCACTATCCTTAAGGTTCAGAGCGTGTGCGTGGCCCTGTGAACCGAAGCCGATCACTGCGAGTTTCTTGCGCTTGATGCTCGCAATGTTGCAGTCCTTGTTTGTGTAGATTTTAGCAGCCATTCCTTAGTTGTATGAATTGGTTTGTAAGTGTTCTTGCTCAGCACCTTATTGAGGTCTTGGCTAAGTCCTAGAACGGCGAAGAAACTGGTATTACATACTCAATCAGTCAAGAATACAAAAAGAATATGCCGTAAAAACTCAACCCTTTCGCGAAAAAGACCATGTTTCACCCTGATACACTCAAGGATGTGACGATTTTTACATAGCTCATTCTAAGATTTGTCGGAAGGTAAGGTTAATCCTAGGGCCTTTCACTCGAGCCATCTTGGGAATGCTGTGTAGCCAGTGATCCTGAGTCGTGCCTTTCATCACTAAAAGACTGCCATCCTCTAACATCAATTCGACCTTCTCCCCGCTCTTCTTGTGCTTGAACAAAAATCTACGTTCCGCTCCAAAACTGACAGATGCAATCACCCCGTGCCTCCTAAGCATCGTCTCATCATCACTGTGCCAAGCCATCCCCTGACTGCCATCTTCATAGAGATTGAGTAAGCAAGAATTGAAATGTGCCCCCAAGACTGCACCCACCCGATCACGCAACTGACTGAGCCCGGGAGACCATGGCTGCGCAATCTTCACAGTGCCTGAATAACGATAGCGATAACGCTTGTCACCACACCATGCTACCTTACGTGCCGTAAGGATACGTTTACCATAGATGACGGCCTCATCTTGGCGCCACTCGGTCTCCCTCATCAACTGGCCAAAATAGGCGCCCTCAAAGATAGGCCCGTGATAATAAGCCTCCCCATCACAAGGAAGTAGATTCGCAGCCGGGTCATAGCCAAAAAGGTCCATCTCAACGACGCTCTCTATCTAGCAATCTCTTCTTCCGCTCCACCCCCCAGCGGTAACCAGATAAAGACCCATCCGCCCTAACAACCCGGTGACAGGGAATGACGACTGAGACAGGATTCGCTCCACAAGCACTAGCTACCGCCCGGGTTGCTTTGGGCATCCCCACTCTCTGGGCCAGTTCGGCATAGCTTACCGTCTCTCCATGCTTGATCCCAGCCAGAGCTTTCCAAACTTTCATCTGAAAAACACTCCCTCTCAAATCCAGAGGCAAATCAAATTTCTGACTCGGTGATTCGATGAATCCTACCACCTTCGCGACGATTTCTTCATAGTCTTTTTCACCCCCTAAAAGCACCGCTTTTCCGAATCGTTTTTCCAAATCATTCACCAACTCCTGAGGGTCGTCACCGAGGAATAAAGCACAGATACCTTTTTCAGATGAGGCCACCAAAACTGCTCCTAGCGAGCACTCTCCTACAGCGAAACGGATGACCTCACCTTCTCCCCCTTTTCGGTAGCGATTAGCAGCCATCCCCAATATCTCATTCGCTTCTTCATAGAACCGGGAACTAGCCCCGTAACCCGACGCATAGATAGCGTCTGTAACGCTGTCACTCTCTGATAACCTCTCCCTGAGCTTATCCGCACGGCAACTCTTCACATAGGCTCCCGGTGTACAGCCCAGAGTCTCTTTAAATACTCTCTGGAAATGATAACGGCTCATACCCACCTTCCTGCTGACATAGTCAATCGTTTGCCCTTCACGCAAGAGGACACACGCTCGCTGGACAGCAGAAGCATGCCCGCTCGGAAGATCTGGATGTTTATTCGTCATTCGATCCTTACCTTACAGCCTGGACGACCCTAAAACATCCCGATTTTTGCTAATCTGGAGTCTAGGTGTATACCACCACAGGCCCCACACCGCCAGCACCCTGCACACTGCGGAGCTTGCCGACAGCCTTCTTGATGGCCTCGACAGCCTTGTCCGTCTCATCTTTAGTCGTAAGAATCGAGAACGAGATACGCAGGCTGCTCTTAGCTCTGGCGTCATCAAAGCCCATTGCTTTCTGCACGTGACTTGGCTTTTGTTTCCCTGTCATGCAGGCACTCCCCGCAGAGCAGGCCACCCCGTACTCATCGAGCAGAATCAGTAGACCTGCCGCCTCGCAGCCCTCAAAGGAAAGATGAGACGTGTTCTTGGTGCGATGCTCCATGGAGCCATTAATCTGCACTCCATCGAGCTCTGTCAGCAGACGGTGCTCAAGATGATCTCTCAGCGCCCCGACGCAATCGTGACAGTCCATCTCCAATCGTGAGCGCATCAATTCTGCAGCCGTCCCCATGCCGATGATGGACGCCACATTCTCAGTCCCACTGCGCTTCCCCTTCTCTTGTCCGCCGCCTCGAAGCAAGGGTTCGAAACCAACCCCCTGACGAATGTACAGAGCGCCCACACCTTTCGGTGCGTGGAACTTGTGGCCAGAAATGGAAAGAAAATCGACAGGCACCTCCTTCACATCCACATGCGCCTTCCCCACAGCCTGAATCGCATCAGTATGGAATGGCACCCCAGCATCATTGGCCGCTTTATAGGCTTCTGCAATAGGCTGGATCACCCCGGTTTCGTTATTGGCCCACATAAGTGTCGCCATACAGACGTCCCCCTTAGACACCGCAGTCTTCCAGGCATCGAGGTCGAGTCTCCCCTCAGAGTCCACACCTACGCGCTCCACGAGGAAGCCTTCACGCTCCAATTCCTCACAGACTCTCAAAATAGCACTATGCTCAATGGCACTGGTCACAATCCTCTTATTCTCACCCGCCATCTTAGCCAGCGAGAGTAGAACCGCATTATTGGATTCTGTCCCGCAACCAGTGAAGTAGATCTCATCAGGTTCCGCGTTGATAAGCTGCGCCATCTGAACCCTTGCTTCCTCTATTGCCTCCTTGACCTTCTTCCCTGCACGATAGCCACTGGACGGATTATAGCACTGGTCCGTCAGATAAGGCAGCATCGCCTCCAGCACTTCTGGATGCACTTGAGTGGTCGCATTGGAATCCAAATAGATCATACCCACCAATACTCCTACAATGCCCGCCGATCAAGACTTTGAGCACAGATAAACGCCACTTACAGCCCAATCCAAATCAGTCCCACGGAATCGATCTGGATATCCTTCTTGTAGGGCTTCACCACATCCCTCTCTAGCTTGACCGCTGCCGGGTCGAACTTTTGCTCAAGCTCACGGATTTCATCTCTAAGCTCGTCTTCAAGTTCAGCGATTTGAGCGCGAATATCCTCTACTTTGGCTTCAGCCACCTCGACATCGCGGGCCTGCTGCATCGCATTACCCGCTTGGGTAACGGAACTACTGCCGCGACGAACATTAGTAGAACTGATTTTCTTCCGGCTGAATAACACTCCAATCACTGCGTTAAGAATACTCCCGCCTGCCCTTAACTTGGCATTATTTGCCTGCGTCCTCTCACGCTCCACAGCAGCAATGGCCCGGCTCAACTGCCCCTCCTTAGTCTTCACCTTACTTTCGACTTTATCGCGGATCTTTTCGATCGCCTCATCACGTGCCTCTCTAGCGGCATGTGCCAAGCGGGCACGGAACTGTCCCTCCACCTCTCCCATCTTCGAGTACTGATCTGTCAAAGGACAATAGAGCAGCTCAAGGCGCTCATTACGGTAGAGCCATTCTTCAAAATCATCCTCTACTCCTTGGTAATTTTTCTCGTTCATGGCAAAGCCCGGAAGCTCGGCAAAATCCACACCATCTGAGGGAACTTCCTGAAGAGCATCCAGGCTTTCTTTCACCACCACATCGTGATCCCAATCAATCCCGTCCTCTTGAATACGATTGATGAATCGCACGACGCGCGCTCCATCTATCCCACGCTTCTCATTACTGAAGTGCACGGTGGCCTGTCTCAGCAAGTGAGGAGTGTAGTGCTGACCACGGTGAGCTTCTGTGAAAAACTCTTCCACGCCATCACTCACCACTGGCCTAACAGCTCCTGCGGCCACACTTCCCTGCTGTTTCTCAGGCATGGCCATTGGGTTAGTATTAGGTGTCGCTTTATGCGGCACTTCCTTTTGTTTCCAGGCATCCCTTTTGGGATCCATCAAGGTCTTGATTTGCCTACGGGTCAGCGGACCACGCAAGTAGCTCATGACCCAGCGTACATGGAAGACCACCGGGCCATCCTCATGCACATTGTTCATGAGGAAAACTCTGCTACCCAAGCCGGCGAGCAAAGTCTCCATTGCTTCACGATCAAATGAACTATCCTGACTTGCTGCTGCACCTTGAAGGCCATCGAGAACACGCATTTTATCACGCTCGGTCTGCAAGCGCCCCAACCACCAGGTTCCAATGTTAGAGAGCGCTTTGTAGTCCAAATCTACTGGGTTTTGGGTAGCCAAGAGTACTCCCAAACCAAAGGCCCGTGCCTGCTTTAGCATGGTCATCATCGGCTTCTTGCTCGGTGGGTTTGCTGTGGGCGGCAGGTACCCATAGATTTCATCCATATAAAGCAACGCACGCAGACTCGTGGTCCCACTCTGAGTACGCATCCAACCCAGCATTTGATTCAGCAGGATACTGACAAAAAACATCCGCTCGCTGTCACTGAGGTGGGCAATAGAGAAAATCGAAATCCGCGCTTTGCCGTTATCCTGATACAGCATTTTCTGAATATCTAAGCTGGGCCCCTCCATCCAGGTAGAGAAACCGGGAGATGCCAGAAGGTTATTAAACTTCAGAGCCAACTCTTGGCGCTTCTTCGCCGGGTAAAAGCTCTCCAAGTCAATCACACCCACCTTATCAAAATCCGGATTCATGATCGCTACGATCAGACTCTCTATCGTGAGACTCTTCTCAGCATTCCAAGCATGATTGAATACGGTCGAGAGCAAAACAGCCTCTGGGCTTTGTATGGAATCTGCATCCACGCCAACCAAGGACAGCAAGGAGCTCACCGTGCTTTCAATACGGTCACCTAACAACTCACTATCGTCCATCACCTCGAAAGGCGGAACCTCCAAGGAACCTAGAATTGACACGGGAATCCCCGCACGACTACCTGGCGTAAATATATTTACATCCACATTCTCCCTGAATGCTTTCACACGATCACAGCCTTGTCCCCAGCTCTCAATCCCCTCCTTCCACATCTTAGCCGTCTTTTTGGCGTACTCCTCGCCGCTCAATCCCTTCTTCGCTGCATCGTCCTCATTAATCCAGGGGCGGAAATCGCTACCCTGCATTTCGGGAAAAGTAAGCATCAAATTGGCTATATCTCCTTTAGGGTCGATCACTATGGCCGGGATATTGTCCATGGCCGCCTCTTCTAACAGAGATATACAAAGACCTGTCTTTCCACTGCCAGTCATCCCAAGCACCACTCCATGTGTAACCAGATCCTTGGAATCATACATGACAAGCTGATCCTGCATTTCACTCTTCTTCAGGTCGTATTCACGCCCCAGATAAAACGCCCCTAACTTCTCATAGTCGGATTCCAAAATTTCCATATCTAAACATTAATCAAACCTCATGCCATGAAAAGCCAAAACAAATGGGGATAAGCTAAAAGCCTATCCCCACAGAAGTCATTCTATTGAGCACCCTATCAAGCATCCGCGATATCTTCGGCCGGATAAGTCCAGATTTCGCTCAGTGTCGGGTGGTAATGCGGTATTCGGGCCAATTGCCCAGCCGTAGCCCTGAAAGCCATGGCGACGACTATCTCATGGATTAACTCGGTTCCCTCAGGTCCTACGACTGCACCGCCAAGAATCTCTTTAGTCTTGGCATCCCCAATCAATTTCACGAAACCATGCTTACTTCCGTGTACCATGGATTTTCCATGATCATTGAAAGGATACGTTTCTACAAGAACTTCACGCCCTTCTCGCGCTGCTTCGATCTCGGTGATCCCCACAGTCGCCACCTGAGGCTCGGTAAATATTCCATAGAGCTTAAGACGGTAATCCATCAACTGGTACTCCGTAGGATCACATCCGCGCAGATACATCATCGCATTCTCTGCGGCTTTCTCACCTTGCTCGATAGCGATGTGCACAATCTCGTAGGGACCACAGACATCACCGGCAGCAAATATATTTGGAGCTGTCGTCTGCATACTTGCCTCCACCTTTACTTTGTCTTTATTCAGTGCGACTCCGGCCTTATCTAGAGCCAGTTTATCACTTGTTGCATTTCGCCCCAAGGCAACCAAGATCTCCTCCCCGGCGACTTCTACTGTCTGCCCCTTGTGCTCGAAGGTCACTCGCTTCACACCATCTGTTAGAACATCAACCTTGAGGATCTTTGTACCGCAGAAAACTTCTAGACCTCGATCTTTCAATGCGGTCTCCAGCTCATCCGCAACATCATGATCCATCCCCGTAAGCAGGTGCTCACTGCGCTGGATCACAGTTACTCTCTTTCCGATCCCATCATAATAATGCGCCAGCTCTAGCGCTATAGCGCCACCACCTAAAACAATCACTGACTCAGGGGCATCCTCTTTATCAAGCACATCATCACTAGTCAGATAGCCAGCCTCCTTGAGGCCTGGAATCTCCGGAACAAAAATACTGGAGCCGCTGGCAATGATAACGGTCTTCGCTTTGATGACTTCTTCGCCACCATCTCGAAGCTGAACCTTCAAGGTATTTGCATCTTCGAACCGGGCAAAGCCCCTAAGCAGATCAAATCTACCATCGTTAAGTTGACCCTCACGGTAATCACTGAAATCTTTAATCAACCAGCGCTTCCTCTCGATGATCTTCTTGGTGTCAACCGAACTCCCATCCACCTTAAGCCCGAACTCTTCCGCTTCGCGAATCACGATATTACGGTTAGCTGACTCGATTAGCGTCTTACTGGGCATACACCCTCGGAGTATGCACAGCCCGCCAAGCTCATCTGCTCCATCCACCACTACAGTCTTCATCCCACCAGCGGCTGCAGTGCGAGCCGCAGCATAGCCACCACTTCCACCACCAATCACAGCTACATCATATTCGGTCATGCCCTATCCATAGACGGCATCAAGAAAGTTGCAAACACCCATCTTCATTCACCAGACGGAAGCAGTCCAATTTTACGCATCTGGGTACGCATTTCCTGCGTCCCGCTGAACGTAAACGCCAACTCGCCGTATTCTTTATTCAGCTCTGCATATTGTTTGGCAACACGGTTTGCTACAATGTCATCCGATACGTTGCGAATGAATATGCCGTCTACCATTTCGGGATAATCTCTCAAGGCGCCAGCATAGATATCAGGATCCATCTGACTATCATCTCCTAGCAGAACATATTTTGAGTCTGGAAACCAAGCCACGACTTGATCAATAGCCTGTCTTTTGTGCTTATCGTGACTGGGGGTAATCCAATACTCAGGGGTCAGCCCCCAGTCGGTCATGAATAATCCCCCCATGGGGAGCTCAGCTCGAATGAAAACCCGCTTGAGAAAATGAGCCAAATTCCAAGGTGAGCTGGTAATGTAGAAGACGGGATTTCTCCCACCGGCATTGAGTTCCTGAATGACCTCAGATACGCCATCTACAAGTTCACGTGTCAGGGAATTCCCAAACAAAGTTGTCTTGAGCATTTTCCCCAGAGAGACAGCACCTGTCTCCATCAGCGTATCGTCCACATCACTGATAACCACCAATGGAGGAGTCGTGTAGTGGCTGATCAGCGGGTAATCTTTCTCATAGCCATAACCAGGCAAGCATACGGTCACTTTATCCACCTCTATTAATTCATCATGGTGAAACACAAAGTAACCTTCGGCATCTGACCGGCGTTCGAATTTCTGGTCTCCAATATGGATCTCAATGAATGCCTTCGGAATTTCACGCGTGAACCATTGGCTAGCCATACGGCGAAAATTTAACCACATCCCGTCTTCAGGGCTCGGAGGAATCAAACGTCTTTCAGTAAGCACGCGCCCAAACACATAAATACCCTTGGGATGCTTGAAGGAATTATAAACATCAGCCACAGGCCTTCTCCTCTTTCTGGGAATAATCCATGAGACGGCGCCCCACAGAACACCTAGTAACCATTCGATCACTAGGCAACCATGTCGTAGCCATATCCCCAATCGCTTCATTGTCGACATTCTAACACAAGCGTTCAGGGAACGCTAGCAACGAGAAATATTCACACCTATTTTGTACATATAGTTTTAAAATCCTTGTGTTTAAACAAATTCGTGACAGGATTATATTGGATTTCTCTTTGCATTCATCATGCATCCACCTTATGGTGGGCGCGTCCCAGCCGTTGTCAATGGTTGCAGACTGGCAATGAACGGTTGAGTAAACTGTTCTTGTGGTCAATGAAGACTGCTAAGCCATCGTTGGAGGATTCAACCCTATCTTTTTTCGTTAATCTGCGCCTGACAGCTATTGCGGGACCTAACTAACAAAAAATAATAGTGGACCAACCAATCGTAGTCAAAGTAGGAACCGGTGTACTCACCAGAGCACAGGATGCAACCCTCGACGGAGCCGCCCTTTTAAGGCTTGTAAACGCAATCGCACAGACCGTCGGAGACTTCGGCAAGTGCGTACTCGTATCAAGCGGAGCTGTCGGAGCAGGTGTCACCGCATTCGGTTTGAACGAATATCCTAAAGACCTAGCGACCAAGCAGGCAGTTTCAGCAGTCGGCCAGACCCGACTCATGCATGCTTACGAAAACTTATTCGGACATTTCCGGATGAATGTCGCCCAATTACTCAGGACAGCAGATGATTTCAGAGATCCTGAGCGCAGGGACAATACCAAGGCCACCCTTTCAAGGCTCCTTAATGAGCCGGCCGTCGTCCCCATCGTTAACCAGAACGACACAGTCGCATTCCGCGATTATTGTGTCGGAGACAACGACATGCTTGCCGTCCGCGTAGCCGAGCTTATCGGCGCAAAGATGCTCGTCATCTTCTCCAGTATTGATGGCCTTTACGCCCCTGGAGACATCGGTGGTGAGATCATCCGCGAAGTCGACGATATCGACGAAGTCATGAACTTCGCCGAGAAGAAGACTGGTAAAATGTCTCAAGGCGGAATGCAGGCCAAGTTAAAGGCTGTACGCCGCGCGGTTAATGGCGGCATAGAGACCTGCATTGCTAATGGCCGCGAGCCGGAGCGCTTACAAGACATTGTAGCTGGCGACGGCTATTGCACTCGCTTCAGAGCTCAGAAACAGCCTGCATAGAGGCTACCACGCTCGCAGCTCACATGCACATGGAGTACCTTTTACAGGTACCTGTCTTTGTGCACCCTCGAAACAGACACTAACTGGACTATCCAAGGTCTATTTTAACCGATATATTTTTTACATGAATTCCGAAGAGATCAAAGATCACATTTATAGCATGGGAAAGAAAGCCCGTGCAGCAGCACTCAAGCTGTCCCAACTTACTGAAGTGGAGAAAGCCTCCATTCTTCGCGCGATGGCTCGTGCCGTGCGAGAAGCCACTCCCGAGATCCTAGCTGCTAATGCCAAAGACATTGAAGCTGGCGAAGCCAAAGGACTCACTGGAGCGATGCTAGATCGCCTTAGACTCGATGCCAACAGAGTCGATGCCATCGCCGGTGGTATTGAGCAAGTAGCCGACCTCCCTGATCCCGTGGGTGAGGAACTGGAAAAAATCGACCGCCCGAACGGCATTCACATTACTAAGGTCCGAGTACCTATTGGTGTGATTGGCATCATTTACGAGAGTCGCCCAAACGTCACTTCAGACGCAGCAGTGCTGTGCCTCAAGTCAGGTAATGCCACCATTCTTCGTGGTGGAAGTGAGGCCATTCACTCAAACAGAGCCATTGCCAAAGCCCTGCAAGAAGGTGGTGAACCAGCCGGCCTTCCAGACGGTGCAATCCAGCTCATTCCATTCACTGATCGCGAAAGCGTGCAAGTACTCGCTGGCATGGACAAGTATCTTGACCTCATCATTCCCCGTGGAGGCAAGGGACTCATCGAGACCGTTGTCAGTCTTGCACGTATGCCAGTTATCAAGCACTACGATGGCATCTGCCACGCATTCGTGGACGCAGCGGCTGACCAAGACCTCGCTGTAGCCATCATTGACGACGGCAAGACTCAGAAACCTTCCGTCTGCAATGCACTCGAGACTGTACTCGTCCATAAAGACATCGCTGAAGAATTTCTTCCCAAACTAGAGCAGCGACTGAAAGTCCGCGGCGTAGAAATTCGCGCGGATGAGCATGCCCTGAAGATCCTATCAGATGCCAAAGCGGCCACTGATGAAGACTGGGTTACCGAATACCTGGATTTGATCATTGCCGTCAAAGTCGTCGACAGCATCCAGGCAGCTATCGAACACATCAACGAATACAGTTCTCAACACAGTGAAGTCATCATCACCCGTGATGATGTAGCCGCTAATCAATTCCTAACAGGAGTAGATAGCGCTTGTGTTTACCACAATGTATCCACCCGCTTCTCCGATGGAGAAGAGTATGGCTTCGGAGCCGAGATCGGCATCAGCACAGACAAGCTACATGCCCGCGGACCAATGGGTCTCAAGGAGCTCACCAGCTACCAATACCGTGTAACTGGCGATGGACAAATTAAAGATAAAGCCAGGCAGGATGCGTTGCTCTCTACGCAAGAAGCGTAACTCACCCCTTCATCAATTTGCCTAACAAAAAAAGGATGACCCGTAACAAGGTCATCCTTTTTTTCATCAATGAATGCGGCTATTAGGCGCGTTCAAGAAGGCTATTGCCAGTCATCTCCTCGGGCTTAGAGACACCAAGCATATCCAGCAAAGTAGGAGCCACATCAGCGAGAATACCATCCTTCACTTTCACGCCCTCGTGATCAGCAGCAACATAAATCGCATGGACTAGATTTGTCGTGTGAGCGGTATGAGGAGAGCCGTCCTCATTGATCATCTTCTCACAGTTTCCGTGGTCAGCAGTAATAAGAAGCTTACCTCCTAGGCGAAGTGTTTCCTCAGCGACGGCTTGAACACCACGATCAATGGTCTCACAAGCCTTCTTGGCGGCATCCACGATACCTGTGTGCCCGACCATGTCTGGGTTAGCGAAGTTAAGGATCACCAGATCATAGTCCTTCAGGCGCTCCACGAGTACTTCAGTCACTTCTGGAGCACTCATCTCTGGCTGTAGATCATACGTAGCTACCTTTGGCGAAGCTACGATTTGACGGTCTTCATTCGCAAAAGGTGTCTCTGCTCCACCATTGAAGAAGTAGGTGACATGAGGGTACTTTTCAGTCTCAGCGATACGGAGCTGGTGCAGACCAGCGTCAGCCACGACCTCGCCCAGAACATTCTTCATGCTGCTGGCAGGATAAACAACTTCACAGTCATAATTTTCATCGTATTGCGTGAGAGTCACGTAATGAGTCTTAGGGTGAACCTCTTTATCGAAACCTTCGAACTTTTCACCGTCTAAGAATGCATTAGAAAGCTGGCGGGCACGGTCAGCACGGAAGTTGAACCAGAACACCACATCCCCATCGCGCACACGCTGCTCATCGGAGTCAGAGAGAATGATCGGTTTAAGGAACTCATCCGTATTCCCCTTCTCATATTCTGCAGCAATCGCCTCACTGGCTTTGCCATCAAAATTCTCGCCACGGCCAAGAACCATCGCATCCCACGCAAGCTTGTTACGCTCCCAGCGGGTATCACGGTCCATCGCATAGTAACGGCCAATGACTGTCACGATTTTCGCACCAGTCCCTTCAATGTCCGCCTCTAGCTTCTTCAAGTAATTCACGCCACCAGTTGGTGAAGTGTCACGACCATCAGTGATGGCGTGAATGTAGATTTCCTTCACGCCTGCGTCAGCGGCTGCTTTGACAAAAGCTGCCAGATGATCCTGGTGACTATGTACACCACCATCAGAAACCAATCCCATAAAGTGGATTCGTGTTTGCTTAGCCTGCTCGAACGCGTTCTTCAGCACTTCGATCTCTGGCATCTCGCCATCGGCAATCGACTTATTGATGCGTGTCAGGTCTTGGTAAACAATCCGGCCGGCACCCAGATTAAGGTGACCCACCTCGGAGTTACCCATCTGACCATCAGGAAGTCCCACATCCATCCCGGATGCGCTCACGAACCCCTTCGGATAAGTCGCCAGCATTTTGTCATGGAATGGAGTGTCTGCGAGCAATGTCGCGTTTCCATCTCTCTCTGCAGTTTCCTGCCCACCTGGGTTTACCCCCCAGCCATCACGAATAATCAGAACTACTGGTTTCTTAGCCATCTTGAAAGCGCTTATACAGCCGCTCCCCCTGCTAGCAAAGACCGATTTAGGCCATAATGGAAAATCGCGACACTCCGACGAAATCTCACAACTTCGCCTAGCTGAAAAACTCCACCCGCTTTATCTTGATAACTTCAGTTTCCTATCTCACTTTGACCGTATGCATGGCCAGCTACTGCTTTTAGGCATCAAGGGACTCGAACTCTCAGCGAACGAAAGACACATCCTCCAAAAAGTTCAACCAGGAGGCTTTGTACTTTTTGGCAGAAACGTAGAGTCCCCCCAGCAAGTGCGTGCACTCACTGACTCCCTGAGGGAAATTTGTGACAATCCACCACTCATCTGCATTGATCAGGAAGGAGGCCGTGTCACCCGCACAAAAGAGATCGGCAACATCCCCCCCTCTGCCGGCCAACTCAGCCAAGCCGACAACCCCTCAGCGATCGCTTGGCACGGCACCCTCACAGCAGAACTACTCATACAACTGGGCTGCAACATGAATCTAGCCCCAGTACTGGATATTTCCTATGATGATGAGTGCGACAACGCACTTCGAGGCCGCTGCTACGGCAAGAACTCCCAAGAAGTCATCACCAATGCGGGCATTTTCAACCGCAACATGCGTCGCCAGAAAATCCTCAGTTGCGGCAAACACTTTCCTTCCTGCGGTCTGGCCAATGTTGACCCACACTACAAACTTCCTGTTGTAGACAAGTCCAAGGAAGACCTCTTAGCTTCAGACCTACTCCCCTACACAGCATTGATGCCTGAACTGAACGCCATTCTCACCTGCCACACCCACTTCTCTGCATTGGATCCCGGGGAACCAGGTTTGCCTGCTTCCCTCTCCAAAAACATCATCACCAACCTCCTGCGCAATCAACTAGGTTTCGACGGCGTCATCATGACAGATGACCTCGACATGGGCGCCATTATCAACACCTACGGCAGAGGCAACGATGTAAAAATGGCCATTCAAGCTGGTAACGACATGGCCATGATCTGCCACCAGACGGACACGACTGAGGCTGCATTAGCCGCTCTGGAAGAGCTCCCTTATGCGGAGATTGCTGACTCCCTCAAACGCATTGCCAAGCTGAAGAAGAAAATCCCAAAGACCTATCCTTTCGATCAAAAGAAATGGGATAAGATAAATAATGACATCATGCAGCTTCGCGTCGAAGTCCTTGGTGAAGAAGGTGCTCAGGACCAGTCGGACCACATCCAGAACTCCCGCAGCCCTGTGGAGGACTATTAAACATCTAGACAAAAAGCCATTCCCCCCCTCTATTTGTCGAACAATTTCACCTACCTCATGTCTGCCAAGTCACATCGCACCAGCGGCTCAGTCGCCATGGATGACTACCTCGAGCAAATCCTCAATCTCATTGAAGAAAAAGGATATGCCCGCCCTGTCGACATTTCCAAAAACCTTGGCATCTCTCAAGCCAGCGTCACCAACATGCTTCAGAGGCTTGATGCTGAAGGGCTTGTCAAACATGAGAAATATCGAGGCACAATACTTACTGACAAAGGCCGCATGATCGCAGATGCCATCATCACTCGCCACCAAACACTAACAGAGTTCCTTCGTCTTTTCGGTCTTGATGAAGACACGATCTATCATGACGTGGAAGGCATGGAGCATCATGTTTCCAAATCGACTCTGAGAGTCATCGACGTCCTGCTTGAAGAGCTCAAAGATGACTCTGCATTACTGCAGAAGCTGAGGAAAAAGCTCTAGAATTTGCCTAACCAAGGTTAAATTTTAATCTTTTCGGTAAATTTCAGCCGAAACTTCCCAGAATATGCCTATGCATCCTTGCCTATCAGGCTGGCTGGGTGTATGGAAGCCCCCGCCCATTGTCTAAACATCCGGGCCTACAGCTATGCTTAAGTGGATTCTCCAGAAAATCGTCGGCAACAAGAACCAGCGCGAACTAAAGCGCTTGCAGCCAATTGTTGCGAAAATCAATGAAATTGAGGAGGCCCTCCAGAACGAGTCCGAAGAGACCGTTCTCGCCAAGGTCAAAGAGTGGCAAAAGCACCTCCACCGCTACCTTCCTCTCGATGTACCGACCAAGAGAACCATTGAAAGCATGGACAGCGAGACTATTAGCCAGCTCGCTAACTACCTCGAAGACCGCCTCTCCGCCCTCCGCAGCGAATACCCATCACTGCCAAAAGTAGAAGCCACACCGGCAGCTATCGAGTCCGCTAAAAAAGCTTTTGCAGACATTGAAGATGATTTCCCGGAACTCAGAGCCAAGTACCTCGATGAGATCCTTCCTGAAGCCTATGCTGTAGCAAAGAATGCTGCCCGCCGTATGTGTGGCCGCACCATCAATGTAACTGACAACGAAATGGAGTGGAACATGGTTCACTTCGACGTACAGCTCGTCGGTGGTATTGCGCTCCACAACGGGATGATTTCTGAGATGCAAACTGGTGAAGGTAAAACCCTCGTGGGTACCCTTCCCGTATTCCTTAATGCGCTTACAGGTCTTGGCGTACACGTCGTCACCGTGAACGACTACCTCGCCATGCGTGACTCTGACTGGATGGGCTCCCTCTACAGATATCTTGGTCTGACAGTTGGCTGTATCCAAAGCCAGCAGCCGCCACAGTTCCGTCGCGAACAATACCAGTGCGACATCACCTACGGTACCAATGCTGAATTTGGCTTTGACTACCTTCGTGATAACGGCATGGCGAACTCTCGTGACGAGCAAGTACAACGCGGTCACTACTTCGCGATTATTGATGAGGTTGACTCCATTCTCATCGACGAAGCTCGTACCCCACTCATCATCTCCGGACCTTCTACCATTTCCAATACTGAGCAATACGGTCAGTTCAAAGGCATGATTGAGAGCCTGGTCAAAAAGCAGAACGTCCTCTGTAACGAGCTTGCTGAAGAAGCCAAAAAAGCTCTCGAAGAAGGTGATGAGGAACACGCCGGCCGATCCCTCTTTAAAATCAAGCTTGGTCAACCACGCAACAAGCAGTTGATGCGCTTCATGCAGGAGCCTGATACCCGCCGCCTGATCGAAAAGACCGAGCTGGACATGTATCAGGATGCCCAGAAGAAAGATCTCTACGCCATCAAGGAAGAGCTCTACTACACCATCGATGAGAAATCTCACGATGCGGACCTCATGGATATGGGTCGCAACTTCTTGGACCCTAATGACTCAGAGTCCTTTGTCTTGCCCGACCTAGCTGAAGAGTACGCTGAAATCGACGCCAACCTTGAGCTGAGCGACGAAGACAAGGCAGAGAAGAAAGAGATCCTTCAGACTCGCCTTGACCACCAAGGTCAGAAGATGCATTCCATCACCCAGCTCCTCAAAGCTTACTGTATTTACGAAAAAGACGTTGAATACGTTGTTGAAGACAACAAGGTTGTCATCGTTGACGAGCAGACAGGCCGCAAGATGGAAGGCCGCCGTTGGTCAGATGGCCTACACCAAGCTGTAGAAGCGAAAGAGGGTGTCACTGTGGAGCGCGAGACACAAACATTCGCCACCATCACGATTCAGAACTACTTCCGTCTCTATGAAAAGCTCGGTGGCATGACTGGTACTGCCGAGACAGAAGCAGCGGAATTCCATGACATCTACAACCTGGATGTTCTCCCGATCCCTACCAATCGCCCGAACCAACGTGATGACGAGAACGACCAAGTCTTCAAAACGCGACGTGAGAAGTACAATGCGGTCGTGAAGAAAATTTCCGAGTCTCACGCTAATGGCCAGCCCGTTCTCGTAGGTACAGCCTCCGTGGACGCATCCGAGACTCTCTCCCGCATGCTCAAGCGTGCCAAAATCCCACACTCTGTGCTGAACGCTAAGTTCCACGAACAGGAAGCGGAAATCATTGCTCGTGCTGGCAAGAAAGGAGCCGTCACCGTCTCCACTAACATGGCTGGACGTGGTACTGACATCAAGCTGGGTGAAGGCGTACCAGAACTGGGCGGCCTCTTCGTGATTGGTTGTGAACGCTACCCATCACGCCGTGTTGACCGCCAGCTTCGCGGACGATGCGCACGTCAGGGCGACCCTGGTAAATCACAGTTCTACATCTCCTTTGAAGATGACCTGATGCGCAACTTCGCAGCCGCTGACCGCATGACCACCATGATGGAGCGCTTCGGCATGGAAGAAGGTGAAGCTCTTGAGCATAAGTGGCTCAACCGCTCCATCGAAACCGCTCAGAAACGCGTCGAGCAGCGCGACTACCAGTGGCGTAAACGTGTTCTGGACTTCGATGACGTCATGAACATGCAGCGTGAAGTTGTCTACGGCTACCGTAATGACGCCCTCTCAGCAGAAGACCCACGCGAACTCATCGACGAAGTGATCGAGGAAGTCATTCCTGACACCGTCTTCTCCTACTACGAGAATCGCGACGAAGGATCCCCTGACCTCCTTGAGCTACTCAACTGGATCAACACTACTTTCCCACTTGGCCTGACCAAGGAAGAAGCTCAACTTGAAGAGAAAACAGCTGAAGAAACTTCAGACTGGCTCATCAAGGAAGTTCGTGAGGCATACGAACTCAAAGTAAAAGATGAATCCCCAGCTTATCTGGATCATCTTGAGCGCCAGATCATCCTTACCGCAATCGATAAGCGCTGGCAGGAACACCTCTACAACATGGATGCTCTCCGTGAAGGTGTTCACCTCCGTGCTCAAGGCCAAAAGGACCCTCTGATTGAGTACAAGAATGAAGCATACAGCCTCTTCCAAACGCTGATGGGCAGCATCAAGGAGGACGCTTTAGGCAATCTCTTCCGCTCCACATCTTCCCTGGATCAGTTTGAGCAGCTTCTTCAGAGCCTCCCTCAAGATCTCGTAGGTGGCGACGAGCCACAACCTTCATTCTCAAACGAGAATCTGGCACAGGTCCTCACCTCCGCTCAGGTTGCAGGTCAACCACTTAAGAAGAAGGACAAACCGGTCAAGGTACAGCTTGCTAAACGCAAGCCAATCGAGCTCAAACCAACAGGCAAAAACGCTCCATGTCCATGCGGATCCGGTAAAAAACTCAAGGATTGCTGCGGCGCCGAACAATAAGCCCAGACAGCTCTCTATCAGTTTGATTTTGCTGTTTTCAAAACAAATTTCTCTCCTATCCTATCACCAATAGCTATGGCCAACCTCAATCTCACACTCAAAGTCTGGCGTCAAAAGAATGCCAATGACGAGGGACACATCGAAACCTACGATGCCAAAGACATTCCTCAGGAAGCTTCCTTCTTGGAAATGCTCGACATCGTTAACGAGCGCATCATCGAAGATGGCGGCAACCCAATTCACTTCGATCACGACTGCCGTGAAGGCATTTGTGGCATGTGCTCATTGACCATTAATGGCATTCCACACTCCAAAGAGCGCGGCATCACCACTTGCCAGCTTCACATGCGTAAATTTAATGATGGTGACACCATCTGGATTGAGCCATTCCGCGCCAAAGCATTCCCTGTCGTTAAAGACTTGGTTACTGACCGCGGAGCCTTTGACCGCATCATTGCTGCAGGCGGCTTCATTGACGTACGCACTGGTTCAGCTCCAGATGCAAACTCCATGCCTGTTGAAAAGCGTCTGGCTGACGAAGCATTCGACGCCGCTGCATGCATTGGTTGCGGCGCCTGTGTAGCAGCCTGTAAGAACGCAAGTGCTATGCTCTTCGTTTCCGCAAAAGTTTCCCACCTCAACAAGCTCCCACAAGGTCAGCCAGAGAAAGACAAACGCGCTCTCGCCATGGTACGCCAGATGGACGAGGAAGGCTTCGGCAACTGCACCAACCAGTACGAGTGCGAAGCCGTTTGCCCGAAAGAAATCAGCGCAGACAACATCGCTAAACTGAACCGCGATTACGCTCTAGCCGCTGCTAAAGAAGGACTTGCCTAAGTCAACCTGAACATCTTTGCTAATCACCCGGTAACCTTTGTGTTATCGGGTGATTTTTTTTGAAAAAAAACCGGATCAACTTACGCTACTATTGTCTATGCGATTTATTGTCATACCTCTCATCTCTCTCAGCGCCCTAGGCAGCCTAGCCCATGGGGCCACGGACATGCTAAACCCAGTCACTCCCTCTCTTTCTCCGGACGGCAGCAAGCTTGTCTTCAGCTGGAATGGTGACATCTGGATTAGCAACAGTGCTGGCGGAGATGCTGAACGCCTGACTACTCACCCTGGCACAGAAATCTACCCCCTCTTTTCCAGAGACGGCAAAACGCTCTATTTTAACTCTAATCAGAGTGGGTCTTTGCAAGTCTGGAAACTTGATCTCATGAAACGCGGAAAGCCAGTCCAGGTCACCCACCACTCTGAGACGACTTTGGTTGAAGACATCAGCCCTGACGATTCACAGCTCTACCTGAGAGCCTATCGTGATTTTCCCGGCAGGAATCCCCTGCGCCTCTACACACAAGATGTAGAAGGTGAACACGCCGAGAAACTGCTCTTCGATGCCTATGGAGAAGATGCACGCATCTCACCAGATGGCTCCAAATTGCTCTTTGTCAGAGAAGGCGTAGAAACTTATCGCAAGGGATACACTGGCTCACAAGCCAGCCAAGTCTGGCTCTATGATTTCTCCACAGGCGAATACACCCAACCGGTGAAGAGTCAATTTGGCTGCAAGGATCCTGTATGGCTTCCTGATGGCTCCGGGTTCTATTACGCGAATGGTGAAGGAGGTACCTGGAATCTCTGGAAATACACCTTCGCCAACAGCGAGAACAGCCAGCTCACGCAATTCAAGGATGATGGAGTTCTCACACCTACCCTCTCTCGAGATGGCTCCACCCTTATTTTCCGCAGGTTGTTCCATTACTACAAATGGGATCCATCCATCGGCGGAGATGGAGAGAGAATCCAGCTGACCCACTCAGAGGATCTACAAATTCTCATGGAGAAAGATCTGAAAATCAACACTACGAGCGATGCTGACTTCAGTGGCAGCGGTTTGGAAATCGTCTTCACCGCCAATGATGATCTCTACGCCATGGACACCGTCCTGCGTGAACCAAACCAGATCACCAGCACTTTCTCACGGGAGTACAATGTGGTGTTTAGCAAGGACTCCCAAGCGGTTTTCTTTATTCAGGATGACGGCATCAACACCAAACTTTGTAAAATCACCAAAAAGGATGCTTCCAAATACTGGTGGGAAGCCCAGGAGTTTGACACGGAGGTCGTGATTGATAGCCCTGTAACGCTGGACACGTTCTATCCTAGCCCAGACGGCAAGCAGCTTGCCTACACCACCATAGACGGCAAACTCTGGATTTCGGACATCAACGGCAAGGACTCTAAGGTACTTACAGCCGCATGGGATACCCCCTCATTTGAATGGTCTCCAGACTCCAAATGGATCACCTACGCCCACCAAAACGACAACTTCAACGGTGATGTCTTCCTCACCAAAGCGGACGGATCCATGGAAGCAGTCAACATCAGTCAGCATCCAGATAACGACTTCGGCCCCACCTTCTCTCCTGACGGAAAGAAAATCGCCTTCGTTGGCCGCCGCTACGGAAGCAGCTATGACATCTTCTATGTGGACCTCACCTCCATTGGATCAGGCAAAAGCGAACGTGCTCAGCGTATCGAAAATGCCCGCAAAGCCATGAAGAAAGATCCTGCATACAAGAAGAAAGAAGAACCGTCCAAAAAAGCAGAGCCTGAAAAGCCAGAGGAACCTAAGAAGGAAGAACCAGCCAAAGAGCCAAAGAAAGACGAGCCAGATACTCCCAACAAGCCGGAGCCGCCGAGCCCTAATCAGCCTGACCCAAATAACCAGCCTGACCCGAAGAAGGTTCCCGCCAATCCTCAGCCACAACCTAAGGCCGACCCAGATCCCGATCCCGATGATCAGTCCAAGCAGGAGGAGCCTGCTACCAAGAAGGAAGAAAAGGATGACGAGTCCACAGCTGCCGAAGACGAAACGGATAAGCAGGAAGAAGAAAGCCCTTATGATCTGACCAACATCCAAAAACGTATTGAGCGTATTCAAGTAAGAGGATCCACTCCTAACAAACTAGTCTGGACCAGTGACTCGAAGAGCATCATATTCCAGACCTCGGGAGGCAAATCCACATACATCGTCGAGGCCAAGGAGAAAGGCGCCACCAAAGAGTACATCAAAGCAACGGGCTCTCCCCTCCGTATGGAGAAAGGCAATAAACTCTATTGGGTTTCCAAGGGAATCCCTTCCGTAGCCACAGGCGGCAAGTCCAGCGGCTACCCCTTCACCGTGTTCACCACTCAGAATCGAGTAGACTTCCAGCGCCTGCTCTTCCGAGGAGCCTGGAGAACCATGCGCGATGGCTTCTACGATGAACACCTTAACGGCAAGAACTGGCTGGGCATGCTCTCCAAGTATGAGCACGCCGCGGCCTCCGCTCCTAGCATGAAAGACTTTGACCGCTACGTAGCCATGCTACTCGGCGAGCTCAACGCTTCTCACACAGGCTTCCGCTCTAAGCCATGGCAAAGCACTTGGTCTAAACGCTCGGCCTGGAAAGACGAGGTTGCTCATTTTGGTCTCATCTTTGACCCAGAACATCAAGGCGAAGGCTTGAAAGTGAAGGAAGTCCTTCCAACCAGCCCAGCGGATGAACAGCGCAGCAAAATCGAAGCTGGTGAAATTATCCTCTCCATCGATGAAAACAAAGTTCAGTCAGACACAGCTGTCTCCAAGGTTCTCACCGGACGTCTGTCCGAGGCTCGTAGCCTCGAAGTAAAGGGATTAGACGGAGAAACGCGATCAGTAGAGATCCAGCCGATCTCATTCGGAGAAGCCAGAGAGTTGGCGGCTGAAAACAATATCGAGAAGACTCGTGAAATGGTCGAGAAGCTCTCCAATGGCCGCCTGGGCTATATCCACATCGCCAGGATGATGTGGGATGAGTTCGAGAAGTTTGAGCGCCACCTCTATGAAAACGGTGCAGGCAAAGACGGCTTGATTATCGATGTACGAGACAATGGCGGCGGCTTCACCACCGACCACCTCCTTACTGCCCTGACACAGCCGAGACACGCATTTACCATTCCCCGCAATGGCGGACCAGGCTACCCGCAGGATCGCTTTGTCTATGCCACCTGGGATAAGCCTATCATTGTGCTTTGTAACCAGAACAGCTTCTCCAATGCCGAGATTTTCTCTCATGCGATCAAGACCTTGAACCGAGGCAAACTGGTTGGCGTTCAGACCGCAGGCGGCGTTATTTCCGCCGGACAAGTGAATGTCCTAGGCTACGGCTCACTGCGCTACCCATTCCGAGGCTGGTTTGTGATCGATAGCGGAAAGGACATGGAGCTGAATGGAGCCAAGCCTGATTTCGAGATCTGGCCAATGCCCGGAGAGATTCCTGCAGGCATCGACCACCAACTTGAAAAGGCAGTCGAAGTCCTCACTAAAGAGATCAAGGACAAGCCGAGCCAGTTCCCAAAAGCTCAGTACCATAATCGATAAGAGAACTCATTTCCTACAAAAGAAAAAGCCTCTGGATTACTCCAGAGGCTTTTTAGTTTCTAAAAATAAGACGAAAGAAGGTTTACTCACCCTGCCACTCACCGTACTTGCGGTATTTCTGATAGCGGGCCTCCAGCATTTCCTCTGTAGTCATTTGCTCTACCTCTTCAAGATGCTTGAGCACGACTGATTTGAAATTCTCAGCAGTCTGCTTGTGATCGTTGTGAGCGCCACCTTTTGGCTCAGGTACCACCTCGTCAATCAAGTTAAGCTTACCAAGATCTGGGGCGGCAATTTTCATCGCCTCCGCAGCTTCTGGGGCATGCTTGCGGTGCTTCCAGAGAATGGCCGCACATCCTTCAGGACTAATCACTGAGTAGTAGGCATTCTCCATCATCAAAACTTTGTCAGCCACGCCGATTCCGAGAGCTCCGCCAGAACCACCTTCACCCAAGACGCAGGCAATAATCGGAGTCTTGAGCAGCATCATTTCACGAAGGTTGTAGGCGATCGCTTCCGCAATATTTCTCTCCTCAGCTCCAATACCTGGGAAGGCACCGGGAGTGTCGATCATGCAGATGACGGGCAGCTTGAAGCGCTCAGCCATTTTCATCAGACGAAGCGCCTTACGATAGCCTTCCGGGTGAGCACTGCCGAAATTCCTGAGAAGGTTTTCTTTGGTATCACGGCCTTTCTGATGACCAATGACGACAACCCTTTTATCACCAATACGCGCAAAACCTCCAGGCATGGAGTGATCATCGCCAATGTGGCGATCCCCGTGCAGCTCGCAAAAGTCTTCGAAAGCATGGAAGACGTAATCGAGCATGAAAGGTCTATTGGTATGTCTAGCGATCTGTACACGTTGCCACGATGTTAGATTGGTGTAAATCTCATTTCTCGTATCTGCCAATTTCTGCTCCATGGCAGAGATCTCATCGCTCATGTCGATGTTCTGGGACGAGGACTTCTTCTTCAGCTTCGACAGCTCGTTTTCGAGTTCGAAGATAGGTTGTTCAAATTCCAGCGGCTTTGTGCTCATAAATCGGAGTCGAGGTTGAATGATTAGGCCAGTTTAGGCAAAGTTAATATCGTATTTCTACAGAATTTCCGCTGCGTAGCAGCAGAGCGAGTTCTTCTATATCTGCGTCGCTAAGGATCACCCCCTCGAATCCCTCCTTGGGATAATCGCCGGGACTCCTGATAACCATCTGAGGTTTAGCGAATACAAAGATTTTTTCACTGGAGCGGTAATTCGTTTTACTGGAATTCGTGACACGCCCATCGGCTTTTGCCTCCACATCACTGATTTTGGTTTTCACGCTCCCTTGCCCCTTTGGCACCTGCATGATCATTGGGTCGTATGCTTTGATATATTGGGAACCCTTCCAGAGCTCAATCAGCTCCTGCCTGACATCTACCACCAATCTTAAATTCAATGGCATGACGATCAGCTCATCACCGGGATGCAGCCTATCCACTCGGTCCAGCCCATTCAGTAGGCGGATCAGATCCAGGTTGGTCTGATTTTCACGGGCTATTTTAAGAAATGAGTCCCCCCTCTGAACGGTGTAAGTCTTCTGTCCTGAATCCCCTACACCCGAAAACAAGCGATCCATGTTCATTTCCCCAAGGATTCTCCTCGCCTCTTTGGCTGATGGAGCCGTGGGATAATAGGTCGTCACATATTTCAACTTTTCTTCCGCTGCCAGGTAGTCCCCCACCGTCAGGAGTTCTCGGGCCGATTCAAAGGCACGTTCACCAGGGGTGACATCCGGGAGATTATCCACTTCCAGCTTTTCAACGAGCTGCTCAACCTCTTCCACGGGTGCCGGCTTAGCGGGGATCAGCGCCTCAAGCTTGTTACTGGGAGCCTCTTGCTCTGGATCAGACGAAAAAAAGCGCTCTGCAAGGACCAGAGTAGCCGCCAAAGCTGATAACACAGCAATTGCAGCAATAAATTTGATGACGGTGATGATTCGCATGATTTCGGCTGACGGCTCACCTTATAACAAACCGCGGCGCTTGAAATCAAATTTGTTGATCTCTTGTGATTTGCCAATGATATCAATCGCGAATTTGAGCAAACCGACTTCCCAAGCATCATCCACACCTTCAATGACAGCCATCATAGGATCATCTTTCTCATGAGCTGCTGCCAGAACCTTGTCTTTTACATTCGCCATGTGATCAGTGATGATCTCTTCATTGGCTTCTGTACGACGAAAAGAAAATCCATATTGGAAGAAAACTGGCTCTAAGCCTTTGTCCTTCAGCCAAGCCAGGAATTCATTGGCCTTTTGATCAAAACCCTCCAGCTCCACATTGTTATAAGCGGCAGGCTTGATGATTTGAGGCTTCTGGGCCTCCACCTCTCCGCTACGAACCCGAATTTTCCCGACAGAGTCCATCAACTCCGATATGATCGTAAACTTAAATTTCGTCACCCCAAAGGTGTCGATACGACGATCTGGCTCACGTAAAACGTGAGTGTTTTCCATCGCATACTGGATTTTATCGGGATTTTGATCCATGTCTCTTCTTCTTCAGGTATTTACTTATTACCTACAACCTACCATGGTTACGGTGAGAGTCTTGTAAAGGTTTACAAAAATCACCGGATAATTAGAAAAAAGGGCAGACTCTCAGCTGAGAGGTCCGCCCTTCAAATCATTCAGGACTAGTGTCCTGCAAAAGATTAGGAAACTTTTTCCACGTAGGAGATAACGTCACCAACGGACTGAAGCTTCTCAGCTTCTTCGTCAGGCACCTCGATGCCGAATTCCTCTTCGAAAGCCATAACGAGCTCGACAGTGTCGAGGGAGTCAGCTCCAAGATCGTCGATGAACTTGGCTTCTGGCTTAACCTGATCAGGGGTCACGTTGAGTTGCTCAACAACGATATCTTTTACTTTTTGTTCGATTGAATCAGACATGAGAATCTTGAGTTGGTTGTTCGTTAATATGATGAACGGACGCTTTTGATTACCCCTCATGAGGAGCAATGGCAATCACGAATTTGCACATATTGAAGGCTAACTGAGTTTCCTGAGTATTTTTATTAGAGTTGGTATGCCTCATTAATCATCAGACTTAGTCTCCTTTTCGGTGACTTTACTCATTTCAGCCTGATAGGCGATCTGTTTCTTTTTCTCGCTCTCCATGATGCCAGAAATGAATGCCCCTATCGCCAGAGCACCATTGATGAAATACACCGTATAGACTGCACGCAATCCTGCATCTCCGGTGAAACCATAACTATGCAAGCCTGTGCCTAAGAAATTGACGTGCCACCATGAGAAGGTCACCAGAGCTGCCCCGATCACGGAGCATGTATGCAGTCCCCACTCACGGATGTAGCCACCCAGACGAGCGTGAAGGATGATAAGACACCAGAGAACAATGATTAGGGCACCATTTTCCTTGGGATCCCAACCCCAGAAACGGCCCCAGGAATCGTTCGCCCAGACACCACCAAGGATCGTTCCTACCAAGCTAAAGAACAGGGTAAAACAAATGCCACCATAAACCACACGGGTCATAAGACGTCTGAACTTTTTGTCCCCCTCATCCAAACCAAGCCAGCGACAAAGGAGATATACATAGGAGAGGCCAGCCGTTAAGAGACCACCTGCGTAACCGATCGTGATGGTTAGAACGTGGATGGTGAGCCAGTAGTTGGAGCGCAGGACTGCGATAAGTGGATCCATGTGATCCTTGCCCTCACTCTGTTCATAGGCGAAGGCAAGTGTCAGACCAATGATACCTAAAAACAAGGCTAGGCCGAGGCAAACGCTTCGCTTCGTGAGCCATTCTATGATGGCTAACACAATTAAGGAGACCGCTACGATAAATGGAATCGTATCGTATAGATTACCCACAGGCGGGCGCTCCATCAAGATCGAGCGGTGAGTAATCCCAGCGACGGTAATGGCAATGACTAGCGCAAGAATAACCCAACCAATGATGTTGCAGCATTTAGACAGCTTACTACCAGGGGCAACCCAGCCGAGGGCTACCGCCAGGAATCCAAGGATAGAGAAGACGAAGGCATTAAAGAAGTAATCCATCTTATAGTAAGTGATTTCACTAGGGATGCTCTGCCCCTCACCGCGAGATTCGAGCGCAGGAGCAATCTTCTTCTTGTAGGCCTTTACCGCTTCCAGGAGTGCTTTTTGACCACCTTTGTCATAGGCTAGTGCCAGCTTCTCAAGCTCTACTAGATAGTCATATTGAGCCTGATCGAATGGTGTCTTGAAAGACATGTAGTCCATCAGCCAAGTCCTACGCGCAGGCCAGGCCTTTTGGTCAGACTCCAGCGGTGGCATCATGGTGACCTGACTGTAAATGCTGCCCTCCATGCGCATTCCGATATTGTTGAGAAGTCCTCTAGCTTGATCCGCCGTCTCTTGACTCTGCATTTGCATCTGGAGAACTCTGGCCAGATCCGGCCAGCTTTTCACCCAATAAGAAAGTAATGAGAAATCCGTATCATCCGGGCTCAGGCGCTTTCTGACAGGGTTCAATAAGGACCGCATAGAAATGTAGGAACGCATGTTGGTAGAGAGATCGACAAACTGGGTCTCTATCTGATCGAGATCGATCTGCTTGCCCTGCTTCTCTCTCAGCTGATTGCCAATCTCATCGATTTTGCTCAGACGCTGGCCATTTTCCCCACTCAACTCCATGAATGAGTAACGGTCACGCCGCTTCTTCTCATCATGCTCCATTTCGATCATGTCCAGTACCTGGGCGTTCTCAACCTGGAAGAATGGCATCTGGTCCGCCGTATCCGGCCTGAACATACAATCTAGAGCCCATTCTACAGGCCCTAACTTGATTATCTCATCGCCACTCTGCAGCTTGATCGAGCGCTTACCATTGATAGTCAGCATTTCAAAGCCAGCCCAGGTAGAAAACGGTTTTACACGTCCCCCGTCCTGCACCGGGAGCGCAGCAAACTCCTTCACCAATTCGGGATCCCACTTCTCGTAGCCTTTGATTTCCACTGGCTTACTAACCGCGGTAGAGTATCGGGCAGCATATCCAAGCACGGTGACGATCAATGCAATCGCCAGACCAAATCCAATCCATCGTAATACCTTAGTGTTCACGTCTCTTACCTCCCAAGCTGTTAGTGATAAATGCAGTCAATTTGACCAAAAAGTGAACGGCCAGAGCCACAGCACTGATATAGATAGCGATCTTAGGCCATTGATCTGAAGGGTTCTTCTTCACGGTAAATCCTGAGACTACCGTTCCAGTACTGTCATCCCAGTTCGTCTGATAAATTGTCAGGTCCTTGTGGCGCAGAGGCTCATTCATCTCGATGTGGAAGTCCTGACCATTTCCCTCTTCATCAATGATTTTAATATCACTTTCGTAGCGTTTCGGTCTGGTCGTATTCGGGAAGAACTCACCGATCGAGTCATTCAGGTGCAAGGTAAAAGGAAGATCCCAGATCTCGCGCACCATCTGGAAACCATAAATTTTTTCACCAAAGGTCAAGGTGACATAGCTTTTAGCCATTTCATTGAGAATCAGCAACCTGCTCTCACCTGAACTCTTATCGGTGACTTTCAGATAGCATCCGCCGATATTGAGCTCCTCAAGTGGGTTTGACTTGGTTTGCTGAAGAAAAACCCCATCCACCACAGGCATCATGCCTGCCTTGGAGAGATCATTGCTCAGCTGGGCACTGGTGTAATAGCCCGAGACTTCAAGATCAAAGGGAAACTCATCTGGCAGGAGAAACTTCCGGCTGGCTTCTGGATCTTCCCGCAGAGCGGAGAGTAAGTCAGAATTAATGACGGTAGGCTTTGTCTTGCTACCCTCTACCACTTCAAAAACCTCAATCGACTCAACATAGAGGTTTTGTGCAAAGTCCCCCTCCTTGCCGACTTCTACCTGAATAACGGCTTCCTTGGACTGATGATAGCCCACTGCACCTGCCACCATGATAAAGACCATGCACATATGGCTGACAAAAACCGGGATGTGCTTGAGCCCTTTGCGCGCGCGGATCAATCCGCCTAGGACCAGATTAATAGTGAACACCACACAGACCCAATAACCGCCGGGAAGAAATAAGGGAAAATCCTTACCTCCAAAGAACGGCTGAACCACCACAGCTTCCGGTGAGAAATACTTCTTCAAGGTCCAGTACAGACCACTCTCCACCTGCTCCAAGGTACAGAAGAGAGTCAAGAGGAGCAGAAGAAGCATGCTGATGATGGCTATTTCATAGCCACTGAGCACACGCATGATCTGCCCCCCTAACGAGGTAGGCTGTTTGCCGTTATTTTTAGATGTTTCGCTCATTGCTCTATTTCCACTTCAGGCTCTTGCAATAGCTGATGAAATTCTCACGCTGCGCCGCCACTTCGTCTTTATTACCGACCATTTTGACGGAGATAAGGTTGTTTCTGGAAAAAACAAGGGCTCCCAATAAAGCCATGTCATTTTTTTCTACGCCCCCCATACCACTGAACTTACCAGATGTCTCAATAATCACCCCTTCAGAACCGAGCATTTCAATCTTCTCGAGATCCGCTATCTCTACTTCGGGTGACTGACCGAATTGGCGTAGCCATCTGGAGGCGTTGTCCTTGATGCTACCGCTCACCAAGGAAAGATAGACTTCACCGTCCTTGTTGAACTTAAAATTAAAGTCTCTGAACTTGGTGGCCTGCACACGACGCCACTCCTTGGGCATCACCATGTGGAGCACGGAATCTTGGTCAAAAGTGGTTAAATTGCGTGTCTGAGTAACTTCCACAGGCTGAGTCTTATCCTCACAGCTGCTCACTACAGCGCAAAGAACTGGAATCAGTGCGAACATGCGTAATTTCATGATATGCGGGCGATAACGTTAGGTTGTCTTTTAGGCAAGGGTAATCGGCAAGGGATCTGACGCAGAATTTCATCTCCTCTGCATTGCAATTCCCCGGTTGTCAGCCACACTACGCGGCGTGACGCCCATTACTTACTATAATCGCTACACAGGTAGCATGGAAACCGAGCAGGTCTACGGGGAATCTTTCCTGAAATGGGCCTATGGCAATCCACTTGGCAAAATCGCCCTCCACAGCTTCGTCAAACGTCCATTTTTCTCGAAATGGTATGGCTGGCGGATGAACCAAGCCTCCACAAAGGCCAAGATTGCACCTTTCATCCAGCAGTACCAACTGGATGAATCCGAGTTTCTCGATTCCGCTGACAGCTACGGCCACTTCAACGACTTTTTCTATCGCAAGCTCAAGCCTGAAGCTAGGCCCATCCACGAATCTGCTGCGGTTTTCCCAGCTGACGGCCGTCACCTTGGCTTTGAGAATGCCGAGGAAGTCCAAGGCGTCTTCCTAAAAGGCCAACAGTGGGATCTCAGGTCACTGATTGCTGACGATGAGCTGTATGAGGAATTCAAAGGTGGCACCCTGATTCTCTCACGCCTCTGCCCAGTGGACTACCACCGCTTTCACTTCCCCTGCGCTGGGGTGCCGAGCGCATGCACCACCATCGAGGGGCCGCTGTTCTCCGTATCACCAATCGCGCTGCGCCAGCGCCTTGCTTACATGTGGGAAAACAAACGCACGCGTACCGTGCTGGAAACTGAAGCTTTTGGCAAAGTCCTCATCCAGGAAATCGGGGCCACCTGTGTAGGCTCTATTCATCAGACCTACCAAGCCGGCCAAGCTGTCGAAAAAGGTGCCGAGAAGGGCTACTTTGCCTTCGGTGGCTCATCCACCATCACGATCTTTCAGCCTAATAAGATCCAGTTAGCTCAAGACCTACTGGAGCACTCCTCCGAGCAGCGAGAGATCTACGCCAGAATTGGCGACACGATGGGAACCCCAATGTAGAAAACTTCTCTTTAAAAAGAAAAAGCCCTGACCAGATAAGGTCAGGGCTTTTTTGTGATCTTAATGCAACTCGGGAAGCTTACTTCACTTTGAGGTGCAGGGAACTCCTCAATTCACCCTCTTCCATACGAGTGTGGATTTTGAGGTGATCCAGCTCATCCATGGCTTTGAAAAGTTTGTCCACCTGAGGCTTCACCTCCTCATTGAAGTCGTCCATTTCAGACTCACTCATGAACTCTTCACCATGCTTATCTACCAGATCGTACCATTGCTGCGCCCATTTTTGCAGAACCTCAAAGTCCAGGGTCATTGTGGCACCGGGATCTGCGAGCTTGGATTTATCGTACTTCTTGGAGAGCTCAGTCGAGAAATCCGGAGAGCTTGTCAGGAAGAACAATTCATCACTGACTACAGCAGCTGGAGTACAGTTCTGATGAGTTGATGGAATCGGAAATGTGTAGCTCGTGAGCCCCTCATTGGTGCTCTTGAACGGCTTTTGCATCGGGATATTTTTCCCGGTCATTTGTGAAATCTTAGCGAGGATGGATTCCACTGACACGTTGAGCTTATCCCAGCTTTGACCCACCTTTTGCCGGTCATCGACTGTGGATACATAGCTGATACGCGGTACCGTACCGTTCTCAAGAAGCGGCTTTGGTATACCAGGAATCGTTGGCAGCGTCCCTTTGATATCGACAACCAAGGCGGACTCGCTCCCCAGCCCCTTGGCCAGATCGACACGTAGCGCTTTCCAGACTTGAAGCAGATCTTCACGTAACATGCCGTCAAACATCTGGAAATTACTGGAGAAGGTTCTGAAGTCCTGATCTTCCACATCCATTTCAACCACCTGCTTGGCCAAGTGATAAGATGTGGCCCCCAATGAGTCCGTGTACTCCATCAATCTCTCCATATAGACTGGATTAGACACCCAATTGGCGGAAAAGAGCACGTCATCTCCCTCTGTCATGGATGCCAGAGCTCTACCTGTGGTGAAATCCTGTGAAGGCACATTACTCCCCCCGAAGAGCTCAAACTTAAAGCCATCCTCTAGATAAGCCACAGCTCCTAGGCGAGCCCCCTTCTCCATGGATAAAACAGCCTTCTCGCAGTCCGCTAGATCTTCGAGTAACAATTCCAGGACTCTGGTATCTCCAAAGCCTTCAGCCTCTTCCAAGCCGGCCTTCACTCCGAGAGCCATTGTCCCCAGTGAGCTTGATTTCCCCACTGATGCCTTCTGTAAATCTTCAGATGAGTAGATCAAGCCAAGCAGATCTTTATCCGCAAATTTCTTGGCAAAGGCCATATCCTTATTCACCAGAATCGATTGTGATGGTGATTCCGCAAACTTAAGCTGCTCCTTGGAGTCACCCATGAAAATCACAATATAATCTTTGAAGGAGCCCGCCATCATCACGCAGTTTTTCTTGGCGATGATCTTTTTGTATTTCTCTGTAAGCTCTTTACCCACTCTCTTGTGAAGCATTTCCTCGACGTCGCCTGTAATCTGCTCGGCCAGCAATCCACCCTCAAGAGTTACCCCTTTAAAACCATCGCCCAGATCGGACTCCGTTGCGGTTAATAGAGCTACATCTTGCTCATCAAGAATCTCTGTCGTCCATCCCTGAATCTGCCCAAGCAGGGCTGCGCGCTTCTTTTGGTCACTTACTTTGAAACCCAGATAAATAGCAGGCATACTGGATTTCTCAAAGACTTCGAGAATCCCTTCATGCTTCATCGTATCGAAGAGATAGTTATCCTGCTCAAAGTCCTCCGGGTTCTCAAAGAGGCTCTTGCCATTCACGAGAGCCTCCATCATTTTTACGTAAAACTTGTATTGATGGAAGTTTAGCGTATCCGCCAGTTCGACCAGGTTAGTCGTCTGCTCAGGACCACCTTCTCCAACGGCCAGGAACATCTCTTCTCCAGCAATAGTCGCGAATTGCTGAAAATCTGGATCTTTTGCGACATCATCGAGACTTTCCCCCTCTTCTTCTGCCAACTCCTCAAGCAACACCCCTAATTTGGATGCTCTCAGCTTTTTCACCATTTCAGCACCATCATAAAGACCAAAATAAGAAGAGGCTCCCTGCGGCACATACTGTGCAAAGCCCGCCTGTTGCGCCAATTGCTCTACAGTCCCCTCCACTAGAGGCTTAACGAGATCTTCCGCCTTTTCCTTCGCTTTTTCGGCAAACTCCTCTGCAGCTTTCTGGACCTCATCCTCTACCTCCTTGGCGTTCTCTTTCACCACCTCATTCACTGGAGGTACAGTCTCGACAGAATCACTAGCCACAGTTGTTGAACCTGAATCCATATCAGTAGCTTGGGTTTCATCTGATTTCTTATCGCAAGAAACGAAACTGAACGTCCCGGCAACAAGAGGTAGAATGAAGTAGTTTCGGCATTTCATAGTGAATTTATTGTTATAGGGTGGCCGAGTTACGTTCAATTCCAAATTAAATGAGTGTTTATAACAGGGCCGCCAAATACTGGACAAATGCCCTTACACCATCGTTAATCCTCTCAAACGATGCCTGAACTGCCAGAAGTAGAAACCACCTGTAGGGGAATTTCGCCATTTTTAACGAACAAAACCATCTCCAGGGTCGATGTGAGAGAAGAGAGACTCAGATGGCCCGTCTCCCCTGAAATATGCTCAGCCACAGGACTGGTCATCACCCAAGTGAGGCGCAGGGCGAAATACATCATTTTGGATACCCAGTCCGGTGGGCATATCCTGATTCATCTGGGCATGTCCGGCAGCCTGCGGATCTGTGGTGCTGACAGCGATATCAGAAAGCACGACCATGTCATTTTCCACCTACCGGACGAGCTTGAACTCAGATACCATGATCCGCGCCGCTTTGGCTGCATACTCTGGGTCGAAGGCAACGTGGAGAGTCATCCATTACTGAAAGATCTTGGGCCAGAACCTCTCAGTGAGGAATTTTCAGCAGACTATCTTTATGCGTCCACCAGAGGACGCAATACGGCCATCAAGTTGCATATCATGAATAATCATCATGTGGTCGGGGTCGGTAACATCTATGCCTGTGAATCACTCTTCATGAGCGGGATCCACCCAACAAGGTCAGCAGGACGCATTAGTAAAAGCCGCCTTACCAAGTTACATCAAGCCATCCAAACCGTTCTTGAACGATCCATTACCCAAGGAGGCACCACCCTGAGAGACTTTGTGAACTCCGATGGCCAGCCTGGCTACTTCAAGCAACAACTTGAAGTCTATGATCGCGAGGGAGAGCCTTGTAGGCAATGCGGGGCTGCCATCAAACGGATTGTCCTAGGTCAGAGATCCACCTTCTACTGCCCCAAATGCCAGAGATGAAAATCATCATGATTAGGCACCTTGGACTATTTAATTTTCTTATTTATGGCCTAAAAACCTCAGAACCCTTTATTTTAGGAGGTTTCTGGAAAATCCCACTTGACTCTAATGCCAGAGCCACCTAATGAATCGCCTCCCGCTACGGCAAACCAATTTTTCTCATGGCTACAACAGAAGTTATTCTCCGTACTAAGATCGACAACCTCGGCGCTGAAGCTGACGTTGTAAAAGTTAAGGCTGGCTACGCTCGCAACTTCCTCATCCCACAAGGTAAAGCTTTTGAAGCTACTGAGGAAAACCTTAAGCACACTGAAGAACTCAAGGCTGCACGTGCCGAGCGTGAAGCTGCTGAACTTACAGATGCTCAGGCTACTGCTGCTAAGATCAAGAAGTTCAAGCCAAGCTTCACCCTTGAAATCGGTCAAGGCGGTAAGGCTTTCGGTTCTGTTACTTCCATCGACATTCACAAGAAGCTCGAAGAAGCAGGCATCGTTATCGACCGTAAGAGCATCCAGCTTGAGAGCCCAATCAAGACTTCCGGTGAATCCACCGTTGAAATCAAGCTTCACTCAGACGTTTCTGCCAACCTCGTTATCACTATCGAGTCTGGCGAAGAAGCCTAAGTCGATCTTCCAGACCATTTTTCCAGGCTCTCCACTAGGAGAGCCTTTTTTGTGCCTTAAATTTTCTTCTACCCGGTATTAGGTTCTAGGTTATAATAAATCGTGATCGTCCAGCAGTCTCTTTGAATAGATGAACTATCTGCCTCGTCTAAATGATGCGTGATACATCATCCAGATCACCCAGCAAACCAAACTACACTAAGATGAAAAAACATTGGATCACTCTCTCACTCGCAGCGGCTACTGCATTAGCCGGTCTATCCTCTTGTGTCCCCATCGACCCATACTACTCAGGCGGACCTGGCTACTACGGTGGCTCAGGATACATTAACAGCCTCCCCCCTGGATACAGTGTCGTGCATGTAAGCGGTAAAAAATATTACCGTCACCGTGATGTTTACTACGATTATCGTAATGGACGGTACTACCGCATCTCTGATCCTCATCGTCGCTCCCACCATGACCATCACTCAGCCTATCGCAGAGTCGTTGTCCGCGGCGAGGTGTATTATGTACGAAATGGCGTGTATTACAAACGCCACAATGGACACTATGACCGCGTCTCGAACCCCTACCACTCAAGAGCGCACCATCATCCGAGCTACAAAAGAGTCATCGTCAGAGGCCAGACCTATTATGTACGTGGTAACCAATACTACCGCTACGACCGGGGCAGATACTATCCCGTACGTAGCCCATACTCCAGGTACTAAATTCCAGATAGATTCCAACGATCAACAATCAGAGCCGCGTTCACCCAGCGCGGCTTTTTCTGTGATACGAGGTATCTCATCACGCAGTTTCATGCTATAGTTACCATCCCCCCTGAAATCCAACAAGCGACCAAATATCATGGACTTATTCAGGACAACAATGATCAGCCTCACTGCTGTAATTCTAGGCATCACTTCTTGTGAGACCTCGAACCAACCATACTACGGCAGCCCTTCCGCCTATGGTAGCAGCTCCACCATGCAAGGCCTCATCGTACATGGAGAGCAGTATTACGTGAAAGGCGGCGTCTACTACAAACGCTCAGGCAGCAGCTACTACCGAGTAGCTAACCCCTACTCCAGCGCTGTGAGAGCCATACGCTGATTAACATCAGTTTCCGAACCACAAAAAAAGCCGTGCATCTTGTATACACGACTTTGGTTATCATTACTATTGCATCCTTATTTTAGCCAGCTGCAAGATAGCTTCTAAGCATCCAGATCGTTTTCTCATGGACCTGGATTCTCGCTATCATCAGATCTTCACTCTGAGAATCGTCAGCCTCGGCAGACAGATCCCTAGCCTCCGCTAGACTTTCCACTACTTTGCCATTGGCATAAGCCAAATGCTTCACCATTTCCTCAGCAGAGGCATCCTCACGCAGCTCTTTCATCCCAGACATATGAGCTAGATTACCAAGTCCGCCCGGTGCCAGCGCTCCCAGAGCCCGTACACGCTCGGCTATTTCATCCACAGCAGTGAACAGTTCAGTGTACTGTTGCTCAAAAGCGGCATGTAATGCAAAGAAACCTGGACCACGCACATTCCAGTGACAAAGGTGCGTCTGACCCAGTAAAGCATAGCTGTCAGCCACCACCTGCCTTAAAGCTCCGACTACATCTTTCTTTTTATTATCAGACATAATTCATTCTAACATACATGATCTGATATCCAAAATAATTTCTCTCCTAGCAGGACATAGAGTCTACCAAACTATCAAGAACACCTTACAAAAGATCCCCTGCTTTGTAATAGTTGAAATAACCAGCACGCGGCATACTCACCATCGTCAACGGTATGGTACCAAGTGTCGTGGCACATCAGACGTAGAGAGTTACGTGCCTGCTCAAATGCCAAGGTGGATGAGCTGGATCTGAGGCCACAGAATGCGGTGCCTGCGGTTGGTCCATCGTGTGTGTTAGGCTGCGTTGCCTACCCCATTGATACCCGTGCTGTATCGAAACGCAGTGCGGGTATCTCTACTGTAGCTCAGAAAGCTCCTTCTGGAAGCCACCTGATAGAATCGGAAATCTACACCAGGTCTTGGGATCAAGATTTTCATCATCCACGTGGAAACTAGGCGCATAGCGCTCCCTCTTCCATTGGTTACGTGACCACAAGCGGAAGAATTTGATGACCCACTGCTTAAGTTGCTCGTGCTCGTATTGATCAAAGCGGTCTCCCATGAGAGTAAGGACATCCTGAGGGGCTCGCTTGTCCCGTATCGCAGCTCGCTCAATGGCATCCAATACAGGGTAAGGCATCAGGTCTCCTTCATCCGTCTGACCATGATCAGCCGGCCTAAGTTCCGCCGTGGGCTGAAGGTTGTTCACGTAATTCAGCGCAGGCACCTGCTGGATGCGCTCACTTCCCACAGTCTCAAGCCAGACTAACCATTCCCGGAGAAAGGCTTTATCGATACCAGCGACAGGGCTCAGCCCCCCACAAGTATCGCCATCCATGGTAGCATAACCTACCGCAGCTTCACTGCGGTTACTCGTAGCCAAGAGCAGGGCTGAACGGACATTGGCCAACATCCAGATACCAGGTGCACGCACTCGGGCTTGGATGTTTTGAAGAGGTACATCGTCTGTTTCCCAGGTCAATTCTCTCCCCAGACCTTTGCTTACCATACTGGTATATCCCTCCACCAAATCTGCGATCTCCCAAATTTGGTATTCAGCCCCGAGATACTTGGCCAACTCCTCGGCACTCTGCTCCGTAGCATCACCGCTGTGCTTACTTGCCTGATATACACACACCAGAAGCGCCTTCATCCAATCCGCTGACGACTCGGAAAGCTGCATGTATTGGAGTCTCTCACGAACCCCGTTTTCACCTAGTTCACTCAGCGCCAGATCCAGAGCAATTTTAACCAGACAGCTGACTGCTGAGGAATCTGCTCCCCCACTAAGAGAGACAACAAAACCACGGGAATAACTCTTTCGCATGTAATCGAACAAAGCCAAGCCGATGGCATGAGCGAACTCCTCCTCTTTTGACCATTCAGGCCTATCCACATGAGGACTCGGCGCCTTATGATCCGCAGGTAATTCCCAGTAACTCTGAACAAGCCCTACATGATCACTGACCTCCACACGACGACTCGCTGTGGCGACCTGCTTGGTACGATTCACCTCCACATCCACATTGGCGGTGATTAGGGTATGATCCTTGAAGCTAAATCTATCACCATAACTCACCAGATCTCCTGCGTTACTAATCATCGGACCACCGTCAAAGACTACACGTCCTGATTCATTACCCAGCAAATTGGCATAGATGTAAGCACAGCCATAGGCTCTCGCCCCTTCATTGACAAAGCGTTCACGCAATCGCTGCTTCCCAAAGGCAAAATGACTGGCACTAGGATTTAAGACAAAATCGAGACCATAAGCAGAAAGTGCACTACCAGGGCGATCAGCACTCCAGGCATCTTCACAGATCTCAAAGCCAAAGCGAATCCCTCCCACCTCAAACATGAGGTCACCCAGTAAGACTTCCTGCCCCAGACAAGTGGTCACCACCACCTCGTTTCGAGGCCATTCACTGAACCATCGAGGCTCATAGTGCAAACCATCACCTGCCAAATGCTGCTTACCGACCAGGCCAAGCAGTTCACCATTTGCCAGAACTGCCGCTACATTAAACATCGTATGATGATGCCTCCATGGCAAACCAACAGCGATGACCATCCCCTCAGATGCGGCCTTTACAGCTCCCAACATCTGTTCCGCCCTCTCGACGGTATTGGGCATCATGAAAGCATCCTCACAGCCATAACCTGTCAACGCGAGTTCAGGGAGACATAACATGCTCACCCCTAGCCCTCTGGCCTCTTCGATCACTTTGAGGATTCGACTCAAGTTACCCTCCCAATCCAGAGGGATCTGATTAACACTCGCAGCGGCTACGTGGATGGTCTTCATATCTAACTTCAAATATGGTTCCACAACATCCCCCCGGCGTCTACACTGGACTTTGTATATGACGGCCAGCATCAACACTATGTTGAAAACAGAATCTTATTTAGAAATTCTTTCTGTCCATCTTGGACTTGGTTCGACTTTCGGCGTATGACCACTAGTTCGCGCTTAAGAACTTTAGGCAAAGAAACTATTTTCAATTTTTTTCTCTGACTCATTAGTCCTACTGCTCGACGAGGAACCAGAGCTACACCCATGCCCATGCCTACCAGTTGCCCCATTAAGTCAAAGTTTTCAAGTTCGGTACGAGCATTTAACCTAACCCTCAAAGTTAAAGCCCAATCATCGATCACCCGTCGAGTAGTACTCGTATCATTTGGAAGGAGCCAATCCCGGATTGCAGCCCACTTTCTAAAACCCGCTACACCTTCATAGGGAAGATCATCACTTTCATTTGTGATCGCTACAAAGACATCCTCAATACGGTGACAAACCTCCACTTCACTCGGAATGGTATTCATGCCAGTCAAAATACCCAGGTCATAGAGCCCCGCTACCGTACCTCGTAAAACATTTTCGCCTGACATCTGGGACAACACCAATTTCTGGCCAGTATCCATCTTCTGATAAGCATGGAATATGCCAGCAATATGTGATGTTGTCAGCCCAGTTGAAATACACACCTTTAACCGACTTTCATCTAGCTCCCTAATCCTCCTCAAAGCTTCGTCCAATACATGAGGAATAACCTGGGTTTCACGGAGTAGAGTAAAGCCTTTTTCCGTCAGCTGGATTTTACGTGTAGTCCGATCAAAAACTCTAAAACCCAGTCTAGCCTCAGCCGCCTGTATATGGCGTGATATACTACTGGGTGACAAACCTGCCTGAGCACTTGCAGCAGTAATAGCACCACACTCTGCAACTAATCTAATCAGCCTCAAACTCTGTAAATTTATATCAAGCCCCTCACGCATTAATGCGTATAATGCAAAAATAAACCACATGATTGCAATAAAAGAAATATAGAGGATCAGCTATCTATTGATACATGGCAAATAAACAAGACAAGGCCCCACTCAATGTTCCCGGTAAATTTTACAATGACTATAGCTGTATTGACTGCGGTTTATGTCCAGAAACAGCACCCAACATCTTTCGTCGAGATGATGAAGAAGGTATTAGCTACGTTTATCGACAACCCAGCAATACAGATGAACTAAGATTGGCGATCGAAGCCATGGAATGCTGCCCGACTGAATCCATTGGCTGTGATGGATAAGTCCCATCATTCACAATTATTCAGCTACCGTCTTGTAACTTCTCAAAATAATTATCATGATAATAATCATGCTTCGTCATTCTACCCTCCAACATTTCAATGAAGCAGTTGCCAAGCTTTACCAAGCAGATCTCAACATCAGAAATTATGAGCGTAAGTGCTATGAATTCTTAAATAGTATCATTCCCTCTGAGTTTATCGTTTTTGGATCTCTCAACCTAAAGAATGAACAACTTAGTCTAGAAATCAGTGAAAGCGTCAGTGACTTCCCAGAAGCCATGGAGGCTTTTGGTCAACTCATGGGTCAGTACCCGTTATTTCG
Source organism: Rubritalea squalenifaciens DSM 18772 (assembly GCF_900141815.1). Classification (NCBI taxonomy): domain Bacteria; kingdom Pseudomonadati; phylum Verrucomicrobiota; class Verrucomicrobiia; order Verrucomicrobiales; family Rubritaleaceae; genus Rubritalea; species Rubritalea squalenifaciens. Next base: position 550,934 of record NZ_FQYR01000003.1, on the reverse strand, counting down.
CTGGGACCCTCAAGTAAACTCAGGCAAACCTTTCTATAGGGAAGATTTCTACAGCCGCCGGGAATTCCGAGAGCTAGATATTTTTTCTGAAGTCTATACCAAAATTGGAGTCGATTCACATTGCGCCATTCATGTCCCAAGCAATCAACAAGAGATCGCTTTCTTCGGCATCGAACGCATGGGGTCTCAGGATTTCACCGTTGAAGAACGTGCATTGCTTGATTTGTGCCAAACCCACCTATCCAATGCCCGCTCTCTTGTTTTTTCGTTGGCAGACCAACAAGACAAACAAGTATCCCCTGACGCCTTGTATGCGAGCGGCTTAACTCCCCGGGAAGCTGATGTCCTCACATGGCTATCTGAAGGGAAATCCAATGATGAAATAGCCATTCTACTACAAATTGGACTCCACACGGTCAAAGGCCATTTAAAATCCATCTTCCAGAAGATCGGAGCCCATAACAGGCTGGAAGCCGCACTCTGGGCCATACGCATGAGCAACAGAGGAAATCTAGACCGCGATCCCATTAAGCATGTGGATGTTAGAATCAATACGCATGCCTACCCCTCGATCGAGGGGTAACTGCTGACCAACGGATAAGGTATACTCTACTCAGAAATTAGCCAAAAATACTAATTCCTCCCCATCTGATTTTAATCGATCCCCCCAAATACCACCCCGGTAGCCATGCAAGTCACCAAAAGACTTCCATGGCTACCGACATTTGAATCACAACTAACTTCAATCTTGTATCTTTCGCCCGAAAAGACACACTTCACTTCATGCAATCCCACGAGGTTCTCAAGAAAGCTTTTTCTCAATCCTCCCCCAAGGCAATCGCTTCTGAATTAGGTGTGTCACTCTCGCTCGTATACAAGTGGGCTCAGGAGCAATCTGAAATTGGCTCCGGCAGCCGTAACCCTCTCGATCGTGTCGTCAAAATGCACGAGATGACCGAGGACAACTCACTCATTGAGTACTTAGCTGAAAAATGCGGCGGTTACTTTGTTAGAAACCCAGAGAGTCATTGCCAGAAAGGCTTCCAATATCTGCCGGCTACTACTGAGATCGTCTCCCAGTTCTCTCACTTGCTTGCTCGCATTTCACACGCAGCTCTGGACAATTCGATCACCCAAGACGAAGCGAATGAAATCCGTCAAGTATGGGATAAGCTCAAAGGATATGCCGAAGGCTTCGTGAGATGCTGTGAAGAAGGCGACTTCGAACAAATGGATGAAGACGAAGATGCACCGGAGAAAATGGAGGCAGTCCGTAAAACACTCTATTAGGTCTAGCTACGAAAGCACCTCCCCCCTCACCCAGCTCAAATAATCCCGGGATCCTGTCTCGGGCCTGAGAGCAATCAGCTCAGGCACATCATAAGGATGCAGATCTACCAAGGCATGCTCTAGTGCCTGATAGGCATCTTCAGTCGTTTTGATAATACCTATCACCTCCTTCTCGCAGCACACCTTGCCTTCCCAACGGTAAATGGACTCTGCCCCAGGAATGATATTTACACAGGCTGCGAGTTGCTTTTCGATAAGCACTGTGCCAATCTGACGCGCACACTTTTCCTCCGGAAACGTCACAAGAACCACTAAAACATTCATACCTCGCAGTATATGAAGGACGGCTTTCTAGACAAGCTAATCACACGCCTGGACCGCTTTTCCCCCGGAGAAGTGCAGAACCTCGTCTCCCGTCTCATTAGAGAGAAAGGCTTCCTGGAGAGTGTATTCGAGGCCCTCAGAGAGGGTTTGCTGATTATCAGTCCCGAAGGTCATATCACCTTTGCCAATGCAGCAGCCCACGGCTTCTTCGGCCTCGACCCGAATAAATGCATCGGTCAGCACATCAGCTCGGCAATTCGAGGACTCGATTGGCAGTCGATAGCCAAACCAGACCGCGTGGTAAACCGAGACATGGAGGTGTTTTACCCAGAGAACCTCTTTCTAAACTTCTACCTGGCTCCCATCAACTCGCTGGTAGAAGCCGAAGAGCAGCACCTGGGCTATGTCATGCTGGTCAGAGATGTGACCAAATCCAAACGCGAGGCCGAAGAGATGCTTGAGAGTGAAAAACTCAATGCGCTTACCCTTCTCGCAGCCGGTGTAGCCCATGAGATCGGCAATCCACTAAATTCGCTGGATATTCATCTTCAATTGATGAGCCGCAAGCTACGTAAACTCCCCAAAGGTGACCAGGACGAGCTATCTGCCCTTCTCAACACAGCACAAGGCGAGATCAGGCGGCTGGATTCCATCCTTAAACAATTCCTGCATGCAGTCCGCCCATCGTCAGTGAATCGAGAGAAGAGCCAGTTACACGACATCCTGCATACCACGCTTCAAACGCTCGAGGCAGAATTATCCAGCAGGAATGCCCAAGTCGCTCTCAACCTGGATGAATCCATGCCTTTGCTGGATATCGACCCGGACCAAATGCAGCAGGCTTTCTACAATATCATTCGTAATTCCGCACAGGCATTACCTGCCTCAGGTGGTATTCTCACGATTTTCTCTAAGTACAACGACTACGAGGTTACCATGAGCTTCCGCGACAATGGCTCTGGCATATCTCCTGAGCACATGGGCGCACTTTATGAACCCTACCGTACGACGAAAAAAACGGGCTCAGGCCTCGGCCTTTTGATTGTGCGCCGAATCATCCGTGAACATGGAGGAGAACTCGAAGTCGAAAGCGAAGAAGGCAAAGGCACCATCGTCACCATTCACCTCCCGCGCAGAGAGAAACATCTCAGACTTCTAGAAACCACCGAACCATCACCCCTGATTGATTTGGAGAACTAACCCATCATCAAAGACTCTAGCTATATGGAACCTACAATTCTTATCGTAGATGACGAGAAATCGACCCGGGATGGCCTGAGAATGGCCCTTGAGGACGACTTTGATTGCTATGTGGCCTCAGACATCAGAGAGGCCATGAACATCCTGAAGTCGGAAAAAATAAACCTCATGCTGACCGACCTCAGAATGGGCGCTGACAGTGGGATGGATCTCCTAGATAAAGCTCTGGCACTCCCCGATCCTCCCATCGCCATTATGATGACCGCCTATGGTTCTGTGGACACGGCTGTAGAGGCCATGCACCGTGGCGCCTGGCACTTCGTCACTAAGCCTCTCAATCTGGACGAAGTAGAAATGATGATCCGTAGGGCATTGCGCTCCAGGCAACTAGAGAGCAAAACTAAGGAGCTTGAGGAAGAGAACATCCAGCTGCGTACTCAAGCCGGCAAAACACCCCATGGTCTGGAAAAGCTCATCGGCAGCTCTCCCGCCATGGCTCAAATTCACTCAATGATCACACAGATCGCTCCAACCAAAGCGACTGTTCTCATCGAGGGTGAATCTGGTACAGGTAAAGAAGTCGTAGCCAGAGCCATTCACTCCCTCAGTGGGCGCCCTCAGGACAAGTTAGTTACCGTCAACTGCGCAGCTTTATCACCACAGCTTCTTGAATCAGAGTTATTTGGTCACGAGAAAGGCTCATTCACTGGAGCCAGCCAACGCAGGATTGGCCGCTTCGAACAAGCGAACGGCGGCACGATCTTTTTAGACGAAATCGGTGAAATCGATCAAGCCACACAGGTCAAATTATTAAGAGTCCTCTCAGAGCGCACCATTGAGCGTGTTGGCTCGAATACCCCCATCAAAGTCGATGTCCGGGTAATCACCGCAACAAACAAAAACCTCAGAAAAATGGTCTCAAAGGGAGAATTCCGAGAAGATCTTTTTTTCCGCCTCAATGTCGTAAAAATTGAGATGCCCCCGCTCCGTAGTCGCACTGAAGATATTGTCTTGTTAACCAATGCTTTCCTCAAAGAGTTCTCCGAGGAAAACAGCAAACCCAATAAACCACTAACAGACAAAGCACTACAACTACTCCAACATTATCAATGGCCTGGAAATGTTCGTGAACTCCGCACAGCTATCGAGCATGGCGTGGTCATGAGCAATGATGACCAGATCAAAGCCAGCCATTTACCCTCTATTATCCAAACTGGCGGGCTGGGCAATCTAACAACGGACCCCTCCGTTTACGAGCCTTCTGGTGATCTTTCAAATGAATTGAAAAACACCCTTGCCGACTCGCCGGAATTCAACTTGCATGCATTGGAAAAAATAACCATTCGCAAAGCTCTGCAGTATACCAATGACAACCGTACTGCAGCCGCTGAATTGCTAGGTATTAGCAGACGCACTTTGCAACGAAAACTCAAAGAAATAGAAGCCTAACCCTCTAATGAGCATATCGAATCAATTTGATGGAGCAAAGCTAGCCCGGAGAGGTATTTTCTTCGCACTCCTCATCGGCATCACCCTTCTCTATACCACCTTCTCATTTAGAGGTCTGTCTCACAAAGATGGTATCGATCAGGCTCAGATTGGCCGTGAAGTCGCTCGTGGTAACGGACTCAGCACCAAGATGGTGCGCCCTATTTCTATTCAACAGCTGGAGTCCTCTGATAAGAAAGTGAACTTGAACCACATGTTCGACACTTATCACGCACCGCTCAATGTACTCGTTTATGCAGGCGTCATCAAGATGGTTGGCGGTGATGATGCAGGCAATTACCGGATGCTTGCCAATGATACTGTGTATAAACTGGACCGTGTGATCGCAGTAACCTGCAGTCTCTTCTTCATTATCTCCATAGGAATAAACTACCTGTTGATCAGCAGGATATTCGACAAGAAAATTGGCTCGGTAGTCGCTATTCTCATGATGGTCAGTGAGTACATGTGGCAGATCACTCAGTCTGGTCTGCCCCAGATGCTGATGCTGATGCTTTTCTCTTCAGCACTCTACATGGCCTGGAGAGCAATCGAGATTCAGGAGTCCAAGGGCAGGGCTTTCTTGCCAGTCATCATTTCTGGCTTTTTCTTTGCCCTGCTTGCACTGACTCACTGGATCACCCTGTGGATGTTCGTAGGCTATGTTATATTTGCCTGCATCTACTTCCGTCCTCGAGGAGTCGTGGCGGTGACATTGATTGGTATTATGCTGCTATTCATCGTTGCCCCCCTCATCTATTACACGACACACAGTGACAACCCTCTGGGGACAGCTTTTTATGCACTCCATGCTGGTGGATCAAGAGACCACTTCATGCGTAGCCTGGAGATTCCTCCATTAAATATCAAGGGCTTGAATCTTCGTATTCTAGGTAGCTTTGTAACTCAGATAAGCTACATCAACTTCTTCTTAGGAGGGCTCGTCATAGCTCCTGCATTCTTCTTGGCGCTGTTCCATCCATTCAAGAGAAGCAGCATCTCAAAATTCCGTTGGGGAATTCTCCTGATGTGGGTATTTGCCGCCTTTGGCATGTCTCTCTATGGCGCCGGAGATGAAGCAGTGGATCCCAACCAAGTACACATGCTCTTCATGCCACTCATGGCAGCCTATGCAGTAGCATTCCTCTGTATCATCTGGGCTCGTGTACCATTGAGTCAGCAGGGAGGCCTAGTGGGCAACTTACACATTGCCGTAGTCGTCCTCATCACAGCTGGACCACTAATTTCCACCTTATTCTTGCTCTCGAGAACTCATGATAACACTAATTCCCCCATTGGTGTGAACCCTGTCAGCCTGAACCGTAATTTGGCTGATGTTACCGATGAAAATACTCTCATCGTATCCGATCAGCCGTGGGCTATCGCATGGTACGCAGACAGACAAAGCATCTGGATGCCCTTGAACAGCGAGCAGCTGGAAATGCTCGAAACGATCGCCGAAGAGCAGCAAACTCCAGTTTCAGGACTTCATTTCACCATGGCTTCGTATCAGGATGGAGATATCCTTGACAGTTTCCGTGTTAACCAAGATTTGTCCCCTATCGCCTACTCACCATGGATGGCCTACATGTCTCAGTCAAAATCGCGTGACTTGTTCGCCAGCAACCCTACTGTAAGCAAACTCATATCGCCAATCAACGGCACCTACAAACACACCATTATTCTCGAAAACTTATTCCGTCCATCAATCTACTATTCGCGTAACGCGGTCACACCCAATATGGAGGAATAAAGTTACCAGCTTTCGACATGCCCAAAAAAGATCAATCAAACGAACCTCAGAGCTTCGAGAAATCGCTCCAAGAGCTCGAGGACATCGTCAATCGTATGGAAAGCGATCAACTCCCTCTTGAAGAGTTGATCGCTCAATACGAGCGTGGCGCCTCTCTACTCGCACAATGCGAGAGTACTTTAGAATCAGCAAAAAAACGTCTTGAAACTATTGCCAAAGGAGAGAAACCAGCAGCAGCAAAATCACCTAGTACACCATCATCATCCGATGACGATGAAATCCGACTCTTCTAACGACGTTCCCGCTCTACCGCGACTCCTTTCCACAATCAAGCAACCTGAAGACCTTAAGAAGCTTAACCGCACAGATCTTCCCCTACTTGCTCAGGAAATACGCGATGTATTGATTTCCCGCCTCTCCGTCACAGGCGGCCACCTAGGACCGAACCTTGGTGTTGTTGAGCTCTCGATCGCTCTGCACTACGTCTTCGATTCCCCAGAAGACAAATTCACCTTCGATGTATCCCACCAGGGCTATGTCCACAAGATGTTGACTGGCAGAGCCGAAGAGATCCACACCATCCGTACATATAAAGGTCTCAACGGCTTCTTACTCCGTACCGAGTCCGAGCATGACTGCTACGGTGCTGGACACGCTGGCACGGCAGTATCAGCCGCACTGGGCATGGCTTCAGCCAGAGATCTCGTAGGAGGTAAAAACAACGTTGTCGCCGTTGCTGGCGACGCTGCCTTCACTTGCGGAACCACCTTGGAGGCATTGAACAACATTGCCGAGACCTCCAAAAAATTCATTGTTGTCCTCAATGATAACGAATGGTCGATCGACCGGAACGTTGGGGCGATGGCCAAGTATTTCAACAACCTGCAAACCAGCTCCACCTATTCTGCCGTTCGCAAGAAAACGGCTGACATCGTCGAGAAAATCGCAGGGTACGGTGCGCGCCAATTCGCTCACAAAATCGAGCGCGGTGCCAAGAACCTCCTCATGCCAAATGTCTTGTTCGAGAAATTTGGAGTGCGCTATTTCGGCCCGGTTGACGGTCACGACATCAACATGCTGATCGACACCTTCTCCTACCTCAAGGAACAGGAGGAGCCTGTCGTTCTACACATCATTACGGAGAAAGGCCGCGGCTACAAACCAGCACTCGACAATCCTGGGAAATTTCATGGCCTGGGTGCCTACAAGATCGAAGACGGCACCACGGCTGCTGCAAGCACGCCGACCTATTCTGAAATCTTTGGCAGACACTTGACCGATTTCGCCAAGAAAGACGAAAAAATCACGGCAATCACCGCCGCGATGCCAGGTGGCACCAAACTGGACATTTTCAAGAAAGAGGTCAACGAGCGCTACTTTGACGTAGGTATTGCCGAAGAGCATGCGGCCCTATTCGCCTGTGGTCACGCTTGTGAGGGACTGCGCCCTTTCTTGACCATCTATTCCACCTTCATGCAGCGCGCCTATGACATGATCATCCATGACATCGCCCTGCAGAACCTTCCTGTGCGCCTCTGTATGGACCGCGCCGGTCTTTCCGGTGATGACGGCCCTACCCACCACGGTCTGTTCGATATCGGCTATCTACGCCACGTCCCTGGCATCATTCACATGCAGCCTAAGGATGAAGATGAATTCGTCGACATGCTCTGGACAATGGCCAACTACGATGACGGCCCAACAGCGATTCGCTATCCTCGTGGAGCTGGAGTCGGTGCCACACCGAAGAGTGAGCCACAGATTCTGGAAATTGGTAAGGCTGAACTCCTGCAGGAAGGTACGGATGTCTGCCTCATCGGTCTTGGCGAAATGTTCGACATGGCGGTACAGACCAAGGACAAACTTGAAGCTCTCGGCTACTCAGTCACCTTAATCAACCCACGATGGATCAAGCCACTGGATGCTGCCATGATCACCAAGTTCGCTAGCCAATCCAAGGTAGTTTGCACCTTTGAAGATCATGTACTGATGAATGGTTTTGGAGCCTCCATCATCGAACTCCTGCACGACCATGATATCCCCACACATGTGGAGCGCATTGGCTGGCCAGATGAATTTGTAGAACACGGTAAAGTTCCGGTTCTCAGAGAAATTCACGGTCTAACCGTAGAGGATGCTCTAAAGAAAATCCAGAGACATCTCCAGTAAGCCTCACGATACCCAAGCATTTTCAATGCCCGTCTCTTTCAGACGGGCATTTTTTATTTCAGAACGCTCCTGAAAAAACCGGAAGTCTCGCTGAGGGGCACATTGGATCCAGACTGCGGCTGAGGTACCACATCTTCCCAAGTGAGCATGTCATCACTCCTTTGCAAGCAGCCATTATAGTTGACGGTAGCTTCCTGAGCCCCAGCGCTAGCAGCCCCCAGAGTAATGCTGGGATCCTGATCTGGCACGATTCTGCGGATAACGCCGTCCTTTTTATTACTGAGATAATAGCGGCCTGGAGTATTCACACTAAAACGTAAGTCCGCTCGATTGCTTTCCCCAAAGAAGCGCCGTGCACGCTCATCGTTGATCATATCCAGAAAGCTGACCACCAAACCTTTGGAATCGACCAGATGAAGCTGCTTTAGACCATCTTGGCCTCCGGCTAGTGGGTCAAGATCGACATTGAGCACAAAGAGAGTTCCCGTGGGGAAATCTCCGAGTAACAAATGGCCGTCCAAAGCGGTGACGCAACTCCCCCTCGCCACTTCGCCTACCGTGATCGCTCTGTTGTTGATAGATGGAGATTCCGCGATCATGTTGGCATGGTCATACTCGGCCACAGGATCGAGCATCACAGAGCCACCGTCTCCTTCATCCCCAAAACTCCCCTCGCGTATGTCCCAGCCAAAGTTCCCGCCATTAAGGCCTTCATTGATTTCCTCAACACCATTTTGTCCGATGTCCGCAATAAACATCTTCCCAGACTGGATATCCCAGCCGAACCTCTGCGGATTTCTCAAGCCATAGCAGTAGATCTCCGCCAGTGTGGATTCCTGATTATCCGATGCAAAGACATTCGTTGCGACATAACCATACTTACCGTTTTCAGAATTACTTCCGAGAGGATTGATACGCAGGATCGCACCGAATGGATTTTCGGTATTTTGGGCATTTCCCTGAGGATCATTAGCACCACCTCCATCACCCATTGCAATATAGAGGCTGCCATATTCTGCATCTCCCGACTGATGATGCGAGTTAAAGGCAATCAGCCCCCCATTGTGTCCCGTGTATGGCTGCTTGATACGCATCAACTCCCGGTAAGGAGATCCTGGATTCGCAGGGGTGAAGCTGAGTGAAGCCGGATCTGCAATCTGCCACTCCAGGAGTACTGTATGAAACGCCTCCTCACCTCCTGGGTCAAAATCCGGTGTGATACTCGTGTTTCCCGAACTCAACAAGGTATAGATTTTTCCGTACCCAGGGCTCCCTTCTTTGTGGTACTCCGGGTGAAAGGCAAAGCTTTGAAAACCAGCCTCGGAAGAAGATATTAACGCAAGTTCTGTATAGTCTCTAAGGTCCAGAAACTCATTCGTACTCCCCGTATCGGTATCAATAAAATACATGACCCCACGCTGATCATTGGCAAACAATCGTCCCTCACTATCCTGCGTCACCAAATTAATACGCGCCGGCAAATTGTCAGTATCAGGAAGAGTAGCAACATCTTCAACCTGAACGCTGAATGAACTATCTGGAATTTGTTCAGGGAAGTAATCCTGAGCTACTGCGGCAACACTTGTATATACTAGGACTAATAGTAGACCTTTGGGGAAGGCATTAGGCATGGCCGCGAGTTAGTCTAATCAAAGTTATTTTCCAAATAAATTCTGGTTGAATTTTTGTCAGCCAAGTGCAGATTACCCATAGCTAACCCGCTGACAGTGTCAGCGAAAGCAATTTGCCTACTTTAGTGGGGGCGTTTTGGTTTCGACTGGATGTTGGAGGGCAACGCCGCATGTAGAGGTTAATCGGTTGGCCTCTTAAAAAGCCGATTAAACAAATAATTGCAGACTCTAACGAGCTCGCACTCGCTGCTTAATTGACGGCGACGCCTGAACCCAGACGCCTATTACGGGGGATCGCGACTACTTAAATAGGCTGGCCATGAAGCCGGGTATCCGGGCCGATTGGCGAGACTAAACAGGATAATCGGGAAGCGCGAGTGGCTGACGGGCAGACGCCTCCTTAAAAACAACCCTGACAGCTAAACATGTAGAAGCTTGCCTGAAAGGCATTTAGGACACGGGTTCAACTCCCGTCGCCTCCACCATCAGGGCCGATGTTCTCTCCGAGAGTGTCGGCCCTGATGTTTTCAGTAAGTGAGAAGATTTACCTACAGCCTCCCAAAACCACCCCTCACATAAAAGCCTCACTCCCCTGTAGGAAGTGAGGCTAACAACTTAAAACTGCTAGATTTCTTAAAATCCCTGAGGGCCTTTAATGACTTCAAGAGGTCTAAGAAGACCATCGCGGAGGTCATAGATAAAACTGTGGATATGGAGTCCTTGGCCACGCTGCCAAGCATCAATCACTGGAGGAGAAACAGCTACATGGCGTGCCTGCTCAATAGCATTCAGCTCACAGAGCCTGTTTACCTTATTCTCTCCTTCCAATCTCTCAAGCTCCTCGCGATGGCGGAATGACACGTCATCGATGTGGCGGATCCAACTATCGACAAGTCCGTAGCGATGACCATCCATGGAGGCCATGACTCCTCCACACCCATAATGCCCACACACGATGATGTGCTTCACTTTCAGATACTCCACAGCGTAATGGATAACAGCAAGACTGTTAAAATCGGAATGTACGACCAGATTGGCTACGTTGCGGTGAACGAAGACCTCACCTGGATCGAGACCAAGAAGTTGGTTGGCCGGCACGCGACTATCCGCACAGCCAATCCACAGATACTCTGGAGTTTGGCCTTCAGCCAAGCGCTCAAAATACCCGTGATCCTTGGCAGTGATATCGGCTGCCCACAACTTATTGTTCTCTAGTAGTCTCTTGATGCTATCCACAGTTTTAAAACTATCCAGTAACATTCTGGCTTTAACAAGCCCCATCACAGAAAAATAAGTCACCACAGAGCCGTCTGAAAAAACTAGATTGATCTGAGAGACTGAAACACTATGGTGACATTTGTGCGTCGTTTCAGGGTTTATCAGCCCGGTTCATCAAAGCATAAAATCCACCTTCCATAGTGAGCCAACCCAACTTAAATCCTCAGAATGAACAACATAAGCGCCAGTGGCTCACACTAGCGAGGCAATGCCGACGCAAGATCAATCTGGCTTGGTGGCTGGACACCCTCACGATTCCTCTGACAATTCTCGCTATACTCACAGCTCTTACGGTTATTTTACTGAGAAAGTTCTATGCCGATCTCGCACTGAGCTACCAAATCTTGATCCCATTGGCTGGGCTCTTCATGGCGGCTATAGCTGCCTACCTACCTGCCCGAAAACACTTTGAGTCACTTCAGGGAATTCTAGTCAGACTGGATGCCCACCTTAAGCTGAACAACGCGCTAACATCAGCCTTTGACCAGAGAGGCCCCTGGCCCGCCATACCAGAAAACCTCAAAAACCCGACTGGCAACCAATGGAAATTGGGACGCCTCCTTCTCCCCATCGTCGGTACCTCAGCGCTACTTCTGTCTAGTTTCTTGATCCCCGTCTCCGCGATGTCTCTTACTGCTCAACAGTCGAAGCAACCGCATGCATGGCAAGTCCTCGACGCCGCTCTTGAGGAACTGGACGAGAACGAAATCGTGGACAAAGACTACATCGAGAAAAAGCGAGAAGAGCTCGATCAACTGCGTCAAAAAGATAGCGAGGAATGGTTTTTTCATTCCACCCTTGAAGCTACTGACAACTTGCACAACTCCCTCAAGTCAGACGCCTCAGAGCTTAAGCGCCAACTCGAACAGGCCTCCCACGCACTCAATCAGCTCAATGAATTTGGCTCTGAAATGACCGAGAAAAACAAGGAAAGGCTCATGGACGAATACCAAGATGCCATGAAGCAACTTGAGTCAGGCGCCATGAAACCCAACAAAGAGCTCGTAGATAAGCTGTCACAGCTCGATCCCGAAATGCTCAAGCAACTCAGTAACATGAATCCTCAACAACTAGAGGAGCTCAAAAAGAAAATGAAGGATGCCATCGATGGATTGGATCAGCTGGGTGGCAATGGCTGGCCAGAGCAGCCGAAACCTGGTGGAGGCAAGAATGATAGTGAAGATGGCGATGAAGAAGAAGGTCCAGGTCAAGGTGGTGTAGATCGAGGCCCAGGCCACGCGGGCAATGCGACCGGAAAGGAAAAAGAGCAGCTTAACACTGGGAATATCATCCCCCTGGAATCCAATGACACAAACAGTCCCCTTCCTGGAGACCTCCTTCAAACCACGGATTCAGATCACGATGTCGACAAGACTCCGACTGGCCCCCAGGCCGGTGGAAACACTCAAAACCAAGGCTCCGGTGGTAACCGGGTCTGGAAAAATTCGCTCCTCCCGAAAGAGAAAAAAGCCCTCAAGAATTTCTTAAAATAACCATCTACCAAGCAATCGCATGGAATTTGCAAAAGAACCCGAAGTCGAACAGGCTGCCCAACAAATTCAATCCTTATCAGACACCCTCAATCAGGTCCTATTCGGGCAGGAGGCTTTGGTAGATCTCGTTATCACAGGACTCCTAGCACGTGGCCACATTCTCTTGGAAGGTCTTCCTGGACTAGGTAAAACCGAACTGGTCAAAGGGCTCTCACATGCTCTGGGTTTAGACACCAAACGCATCCAGTTCACTCCAGACCTTCTACCTGGAGACATCACAGGTAACCCAGTGCTGCAGGAGATCGACAATAAGCGTAGCTTTGTGTTCCAGCCTGGCCCCCTTTTCACGAATATTGTTCTGGCTGATGAAATCAACCGGGCCTCGCCCAAAACGCAATCGGCTTTGCTTGAGGCTATGCAGGAACACCGCGTCACCGTACTTGGTGAAACACACCCTCTTCCACTCCCCTTCTTTGTACTGGCCACTCAAAACCCAATCGAACTGGAAGGCACCTACCCTCTTCCCGAAGCACAGTTAGATCGTTTCCTTTTCAAGTTAGATGTCAAAAGGAACAGTGTGGATACTCTTGAGAAAATTGTAAACCAACGTGAACTGGGCACCGAGCCGGAGACCAGGCAAGTGGTCGATCAAGCAACTCTGCAGAGCGTACTTGATACCGTCCGCGCTATCTACCTGCCCGATGTCGTGGCTAACTACATTGCACGTTTAGTGGATGCGACTCATCACGGCCAGAGCAAAGCCGCCAGCTCAATCAAGTTTGGAGCCAGCCCTCGTGCAGCCCTCTCCATGGCCTCTGCCGCCAAAGCCCGAGCACTGATCAACTCCCGCACCAACGCGAGCTTCGAAGACGTCAAATTCGTCGCCAAAGCGGTACTTCGACACAGAATTTTACTCGAGTACAACGCGAAGATCGAAGGCGAGACTCCTGATAGTGTGATTGAAAAAATACTCAACGAAGTTCCCTTTCAAAACACCAAGACTCCTAAGCACCTCACAAACGCAAATTAATCCCATCGTCCTAATCCATGCAGGCCTATAAATACCTTCTGGCATTCTGCCTAATGCTCCTTCCCATTAAGTTCTGTGGAGCACAGGAAATCCTTCTCAACGAGAGACTAAAGAATGGCTCTGAGATAACTATCACCTCACTATTCAGCCAGATGCCACCCCATGGCTATTTGCCAGTACAAGTCCGTATCAACAACCAGCTATCCAGAAAGAACACCTCTTGGAGACTCACAGCAATCAGCAGTAAGGATCGCTTTTATAGGGCCGGCTCCCAGATGACATCTCGATTTACCTGTTCCTGCCCAGCAGGCGAGTCCAGGACCTACGACTTGGTTATTCCCCTGGTAAAAATCTTTTACTACTCAAGTGGCTATGGATCTAGCAACGCTAGCTTGAACATTAGAGGAGTTGATCAAGACGGCAAAGAAGTCGATGGTTATATGAGCTCCTATGATTACTCAACTGGCCTAGTCGCAGTCAGCCAAGCGATTGAAAGGGCTAACGAGACCAAAATCTCATCTCCCTCATCATACCACGGAGGATCATCTTCTCTCAACACCTTTGACCCTGTTTCCATGTCCAGCGACTGGCGCGCCTACTCAGGATTAAAGGCAATCTATCTGAAGCAGGAGGAATGGGATAAACTGTCCGCTGAGGTAAAGAACGCCATCCTCCAGTGGAACCGTACAGGTGGCGAGCTCTCTATCCTGACCACACATCCTGCGATTGCTCTGGCCTCTCTGGATACCGACACCGTCAGCGGGTCTTCTGCTACTCGAAGCTTCGGCACCGTATCCTTCCCCCTAAAATCATCTGGTGATGTGTTGCCGACAAAAGAGCTCAAGAACATTGAAGGCCTTCTTGATAGCAACAATTCGCATTTAGACGATTTTGATAATTCATTCAGTAATCTCTGGGGCCTTTACCACATGCTTCCAGAGAAAAACAGTAGCCCTACATTTTTTATTTTTGTTTTGTTAGTCTTTGGCATTCTCGTTGGCCCGGTTAACGTCTTCGTTTTTGCCAGAAAAGGTCAGCGCCATAAGCTCTTTTTTACGACTCCCATTATCTCAACTATCGCCTGCTCCCTACTAATTGTGCTCATCATCGTACAAGACGGCACAGGGGGTAAGGGCGTCCGCTGCACAATCATGGAAATCTGTTCCGCCAATGAAAATACAGCCTACATAGAACAGGAGCAAATCGCCAGGACAGGTGTGATGTTCGGCACCGAGTTCACTCTTTCAGACTCTACCTGCATCACCCCTGTAGCTACAGAAGTCAACAGAATGGCCAGAGTCACCACTAGCAATGAAGGTGGCAGTAGCCAGTACACCCTATCCAGAGACGACAAGTCCCTGGTTGCCAATGGTGACTGGTTCCAGTCCCGTTCAGAGATCGGCCATTACCTGACCGAGGTACGCCCCAACCGCGGCACTCTGAACTTCTCACTCACCGGCGCCAGTCCTCGAGTCAACTCCAGCTTGGACTTCCCAGTTCAAGAAATCATGTATTGTGACTCTGATGGTAAATGGTGGAAAGCTGAAGCACTAGATTCAGGCGACACCTCCGAGATGACTCCTATCGGCTCACCTGCCGTCATTGAGTGGATCAATACTCAAAAATCAGGAATCAGTACCTACATGCGAGACAAACTGGATGTCCTTCTAACCAGGAAAGGCAGCTTCATCGCCGTCACTGACCAAGGCCCCGCGATTGAAACGATTGACTCGATCGACTGGAATTCACGCACCATCATCACAGGAGCCGTCAACTAACTGCCAACCATCAAACAATTTACATATTACTAATATGAGTGCTCCAGCAATCGCGGCCCACAATCTCGTTCGTAAGTTCGGCAAGCTCACCGCAGTGGATGGTTTGAGTTTTGAAGTCCCCCATGGCTCCGTCTGCGGATTCGTAGGCGCCAATGGTGCGGGAAAGACTACCACCATGCGGATGATATCCACCCTGGATTATCCCACCAGTGGTTCTGCTGAAATCTGTGGAATCAATGTGGTCGACTATCCTGCTAAAGTCAGACAACTCTTGGGCTGGATGCCTGACCATTTTGGCAATTACCAGAACATGACTGTCCTGGAATATCTGGATTTCTATGCCAGAGCATTAGGCTATCAGGGTAAAGAACGACTGATGCGGGTGCAAGAGGTCATGGAATTTGCCGATCTCATCCCCTTGGCGGATAGATTATCTAACAAGCTCTCAAAAGGCATGACCCAGAGGCTTTGTCTGGGTCGCTCCATGATCCACGATCCTCAGGTATTAATCATGGATGAACCGGCAGCCGGTCTTGACCCAAAAGCTCGAGTCGAGCTGAAACACTTGATCCGGATTCTCGCGGAGGAAGGCAAAACTATCTTCATCTCCTCCCATATCCTGTCAGAGCTGGGAGAAATGTGCGACTCCCTGCTCTTCATCAACAGTGGAAAAATCGTGCACCACGGTGATGCGGAAAGCCTTAAAACTGGTTCAGACCAAAGCAATGGCGTGCTGTACGATGTGCAGCTAGCAAGTAACCCTGAGCGACTCTCTGATTGGGCGGTCACTTCTCCATACGTCGAGATTGATGAGACGCGCAAACGTGGGGCACGGATACGCATCATGGACTCCAACCCTGACCACGCAGCTGAAATTCTGGCCAGAATGATCAAGGATGGTCTTCCCGTTATCGAGTTCCACCGAGAACAACGCAATCTGGAAGACGCCTTTATCGATATCGTCAGTCAGCTTGATCGAGAAAATGCAGCTCAACTAACAACAGCCGCCAACGACTAACTCCTCTCATCCCAACTTTTTTTCACATTACATGAACGCCGTAAACGAACAAACAGCGGATCAGGTGGCTCCGGAATCCCCCTTGCTGCGAATTTTTGATTTCCCAGACAAAATCAGCCCCATGCTTGTCAAAGAACTGCGACAAGGACTCAGAGGTTGGGGCTTTGTGAGTCTATTCATCGCCTTGCAGGCTATCATGCTGCTTTTCATGCTGACTCTTAGCTTATCTAAGAACTATGGTGACCTAGGACAGGATGTCTCCAGCATGATCTTCCTATTCTTCTCACTGGCAGCTCTTGTCATCCAGCCTCTGCGCGGCATGTCCAGCCTCTCTACTGAAATCAAGGATGACACCATCGACTTGATGGTCATGACTAAACTGAGCGCCTGGAGAATTACGCTTGGGAAATGGGTATCTTTATTCAGCCAGACCTTGCTCTTGCTCACCGCCCTGCTGCCCTACCTCATTCTGAGATATTTCTTTGGCGGCATGCAGTTGATTCCAGAGCTTCTCATGCTCTTTGTCATCTTGGTACTCTCTGGAGTAAGTACAGCGCTTGCCGTAGGCCTCTCTGCACTGCCTTCGATCATTCTCCGTGGCGGTGCCATGCTTGCGGTGGTCGGATTTTCTACCATTGCGATTTTTGGACTATTTGCAGATAGCAGCTCAACGACCAGGGAAATCCTTACCTTCCTGGCATTTGAGACCGAGGGCATGGCGAACTTCTTCCTCGGACTGCTAGTCATCTCAATCTACAGCTTGCTCTTCTTCTTGGATTTTGGGGCTTCCCAGATTGCTCCTAAAGCGGAGAATCGGGCTACTCCTCGTAGAATCGTCGGCACCATACTCCTGCTTCTGAGTTTCTTCGTATTCTCACTTAATGCTGACGAGACTGCTGCTGCCGTGGGAGCCATGTTCACCATCATTGCAGCAGGGCCATTGCTCATGTTCAGCATGAACGAACCTATGGAGCTGGCCCCGCGCGTCGTCCGCCCATTCCTCAACAAAGGCTTACTCGGCACCTTGTCCAGCCGCCTCCTGTACCCGGGATGGTGTGCAGGCTCCTTCTACTCCGTCTTCTTTCTGGCGCTCTGCTATTCCATCTTCGTAATTATCCTCTCAGGAGTTCCGCACAAATCAGGTTTAGTGGAAATGCATACTGTGATCATTAACCTGATCGGTATTTTCATTGCCCCAGCACTGATGGCTCGTGTCTTCTGGAGAAATTCCTCTAACCCCTTCAGCACCTACCTCATTTTCTTCGGTGGATTGATGATCTTATCCATCATCGCAAAAATCATCGATGAAGCCTCCGTTGGTAACCCATCCTCGATCATCCTCTTCTGGCTCCCTAACATCAATTTCTTTGATACGATATCTAGCCGTGCCGCACTCGATGAGGAAGCCCATCTGATTCTCTCACTCATCGTGACTGGTGCTTACACCATATGCCTGCTTATCATCAGCTCCATCCGCGGCAGAAAGATCTACGGCGAGATCGAAGCCCACATGCGTTCCGTAATGAAGAACAAGGTTGAGGCCAACGTGCCGAACATCCCTGAAAAAGTGAATTGATCTCCGCACTTCTGATCAGTGATGCATTCCTACGACTCCATATCCATTCAGGCGCAAAAGAACGCCCAGGCTCATGCAGGCTTGCTCCAGTTGCCTTTAGCCGAGCGAGTCTGGCGCGGTGCAGCCGGAGAATTCCAGGGAGCTGGCGTAGGCGCGTCCATGGACTTCCAGGATCATCGAGTTTATATGCCTGGAGATGACCCACGCCACATCAACTGGCAAGCCTACGCCAGAACGGGTCACTACACGATGAAGCTTTATCGCGAAGAAGTCCGTGCGGTCGTCGATATTATCTTCGATATCTCCAAGTCAACTACCTTTGATGAGACGAAGTCACTGCGTGCCTTCGAACTTCTTCACCTGGTACATCATTGTGCCACCAAAGCTGGCGCATCCACTGTCACGCATCTTATCAACGGAGATCAGCATGTACAGATTAGCAGCCAAGCACTCTTGGCCAATCATTGGAAAGTAGCAGAGAACATCACCTCAACAGCTTCCCCACAATACAATGCCATCCCCCAGTTTCAGAAGCTACCGCTACGAGGCAATGCTCTCAGGGTCGTCATCTCTGACTGCCTCTATCCTGGCGACCCATTGCCGATCCTGCGCTCACTGAGTCAGCGAAAGAGCGGTCTCATCATCCTCTCCCCATTTCTGGAATCCGAAGCTAATCCCAACTGGCAAGGCAACTACTTCTTCATCGATTCTGAAACAGACAAAAGCCAGTCCCATAGAATTGAGCAGAAAACCTTACAGCGCTACATCACAAACTACCAAAACCATTTCAATACCTGGAGAGAGGCCGCCACCCGTGTTCAGGCTCTGTTCACCAAAGTAAGCGCTAACAGCCCCCTGCTGGAATCCTTGCAGCATGAAGCCATCAAGTTAGGAGCCTTCTCCTTATCCTGATCCTATGGAATGAATATCGTCGTCACCAATCCTCTCGGCTTTTTGGCACTTCTGGGCATCCCAGTGGTGCTTCTGATTCATTTTCTCCAGAGACGCCCAAAGGTCGTACCTATTAGTACTCTTTTTTTGCTCGAGAGGTCCCAGCCGGAGTCATCACGCGGTAAAAATTTTGAGCGGATTATCAATAGCATCCCACTATGGCTTCAGCTCCTCCTGGTACTCTTGCTCACCTGGCTGTTGATCCAACCCAGATATAAAAACACCCAAACCACGCAGAGGATTGCTATCGTTCTAGATAGCTCAGCTTCCATGCGCCCATTTAAGGATCATGGGCAAAGCGAAATCATCAATAAGGTCAAAGAACTAAGAGGCTATGCTTCCAACCTAGAGCTCTGGGTCTTGGAGTCTGACCCAGCTGCGCCACGCCTCTACTATGGTAGTGATCTCAGCCAAGCTCTGAATAAAATCAAAGCCTGGTCTCCGTCTTCTGGAGCCGTGAATCCACGTCGCTCCCTACAAGCAGCCCGATCCCTTGCCGGCCCTAAGGGTGCGCTTTTATACGTCACTGACACACCTAACAGCAAAGCTCCCTACAATTCCAATATCCTCTCTATTGGCAAACCTATCGCAAACTGTGGATTTACAGGCATCGAATTTGATGAGCGTGACGGCCAACTCATTTGGAAAGCCATCATCAGAAACTACTCACCCACAACGCAGAGCCGAAGTTGGCATCTTTCCACCGATCAGAATGAGAAAACGAGTGAACAGCAAATCACACTCGCCCCCAATTCGATGACAACCGTTCAGGGGCTCTTTCCGGAGAATGCCACTCACTGCATCCTTCATCTCTCAGAAGATGAGTTTGATTTTGATAACCAACTGCCCCTGGTGAAACCACAAGCTAAACAATTACTCCTACATTGCTTGAGCTCCACTTATAAAGAACTCTCATCAAAGATGATCCAGGGTTTTCCGAACGTCATCAATGAAAGCGTGCAAGAAAATGCCGACATTTTCTTAGGCAACTACACCGACCAACCCAGTAAAATCACCACGAATGGCATTCTGTTTCTGCCCAGCAATGAAAAGGCCTCCAAATATTTGAGCGCTCCCGTAGTAACTGAGAAGCACCCACTGGTAGAAGGTCTCAGCTGGCAAGGCCTACTCGTCAAGGACACACCTGGGATTAGCCCGGAGGAGAACGACCAGGTACTCGTCTGGCAAGGCAACAGACCCTTGATCTTTGTTAAAACAAAAAAAGACATCCTCGAATCAAGCGGTAACACCAAAGAATACTACTCACTCATATTTAATTTCGATATCAATCAATCGAACCTAGCCAAACAAGATGCCTTTGCTGTGCTCCTGTTGCGCTTTTGTGAACAGCTGCGAGAGAACAAAGAATCCTTTGAATCTCTACTGCTGGAGACAGGCCAAACACTGGCAATCAAACACCATTCGGATAGTACCCTCAGCAATCAGCAGTTCAATATCGTTGAGGACGACAAAACCACCATTACGATGGAAAAAAACCATTCCATCGAGTGCCCTGACGTCCCAGGGTTTATGACCATTACATCCAATGATGGCCAACAAAGCACACCACTGCTGGATGCGGCTGTTTACTTCGCCGACACTCGTGAAGCTGACTTCAGCAAGTCTGGCCCAGCCTACTCTCCTACAACGGTGATTGCCTCAACCACCGAAGAACACACAAGTGAGGACCATCTGTGGCGATATTGGTGCTTGGCTGGAGCCCTCGCCCTTCTTCTTTCCTGGCATTACTCCACATCTAACTCTCCTAAAAACGTCTGATGTATTTCGAATCTCCAGAATGGTTCTTACTGATCCCTGTCCTGCTAGTCGCAGGTCTGGCTTGGCGTCGTTTGCAGCTCTTCACACCTGTTCGAGTTCTTGTCATTATCCTATTAGCGGTCATTCTATCCTCCCCCAAAAAAGAGATGCTCCAGGACCATATGGACTTGTGGGTACTGCTCGACAGGTCGGATTCTACCGAGGATCTGATCGACAAGGGTTTACCTGAATGGAAATCGTTGTTAGAGGATGCTCGACCCAGCAAAGACGACAGACTGATCTTCGTAGACTACGCGTCAGAAATCTCTCTCAATCAACCCGGCACTGAGACAGCTAGTTTTACTGGTAAACGCAATCTGACGCGCACCTCACTAGCGATAGATCACGTGCTAGCCATTGCTAGTGAAGATCGCCCATCGAGAGTCCTAGTATTCTCGGATGGATACTCGACAGAACCGGTTGGAGACATCCTAGCCAAGCTCACTAAAAGCTCCACTCCTCTCGACTACCGTTTGATTCGCGAACAAATCGAAAACGACTTCCGAGTGGCTCGGATACATATGCCGGAACGAATCCAGATCAATGAACCCTTTCTACTCAGCGTGACCGTGAAGGGTTATAGAGACGGTGAAGTACCTGTAACCATTTACCGTAATGACGAGCCGCTGCAGACAAGCAAGGTCTCACTCACCAATGGCGTCGGCAAAATCGAATTTTCCACCCGTCTCAACCAACCCGGAGCCTACCAATTCAGTGCCAAAATCGCCCCAGAGAACGATGCTTATGATGGAAACAACACCCTGAGACGCTGGATCCAAGTAACCAGCGGTCCGAGTATTCTAATCGCCACCGCCTACACCAATGACCCTCTAGCTGAGAGTCTTAGAAACCAAGGATTCCATGTGATTGTAGAGCCTAAGGCTTCTGCTCTGAAAGTGGGTCAACTAGCTGGGATGCGTGCTGTCATTTTCAATAATGTTCCAGCCTACGAAGTCCCAAGTGAGTTTCTGGATGCACTTAGTTTCTATGTAAAAGAGCAAGGCGGCGGCTTCCTGATGGTGGGCGGTAAAAAGTCCTTCGGCTCTGGTGGCTATTTCGGATCCTCCGTAGCCGATCTTCTTCCGGTCTCCATGGAGCTTAAAAACGATCACCGTAAATTTGTCGTCGCCATGTCTATCGTCATGGACAGGTCTGGCTCCATGGGCGCCTCCGTCAACGGACCAGGTGGTAAAGCAGTCACCAAAATGCAGCTTGCCGGTTCCGGGGCAGCCACGGCGATCGATCTGCTTGGCTCCCAAGACTACATTCAGGTGAATGCCGTCGATAGTGAAACTCATATCATTATCCCTCCACAGAAAATAGGCGCAAACAAAGTCGCCCTGATGCAACGGGCACGTAAAGTACGCTCTGAAGGCGGCGGTATCTATGTCTATCGTGGACTGGAAGACGCCTGGGATAAGTTAAAAAAAGTAAAGTATGGCACGAGGCACATCATCCTCTTCTCGGATGCCGCAGACTCTGAAGAACCCGGCAACTACAAGGCGCTTCTCAAGAAAATCACCTCAGCAGGTGCTTCAGTTTCTGTTATCGGTCTCGGATCCAAGCGAGACGTCGACGCCAAACTACTCGAAGACATTGCCAAGCATGGTAATGGAAGAATCTTCTTTGCAGAGAATGCTTTGGATATCCCCAAGCTATTTGCGCAAGAGACCGTTACCGTCGCCCGGTCCAGCTTTGTCGAGGACGCGGTGGGCGCCCAGCCTACAGGATTCTGGACTGAAATTTCCCCCAAACCACTGGACTGGCTCCCTTCTGTCGATGGCTACAACCTTTCGTACGTCCTGCCAGACTCCACCACAGCTCTGGTCTCGAAGGATGAATACACTGCTCCTCTGGTCAGTTTTGCTCGCCGGGGTCTAGGCCGGACTGCCGCCATCTCCTTTCCTATGGGAGGTGAGTTTTCAAAGAAAGCCCGAGAATGGCCCCTCTATGGAGACTTTAGCCAGACCTTGAACCGATGGCTGATGGGTAATGAGCTGCCCGAGAGTCTGGGCATGCGCTACAAAGTCGAAGGGACCCAACTGAAACTCGATCTATTCTATGACCCCGAAAAGCTTGGTGAAGAGTTTGCTACCCATCCTCCAGTCATCGCCATGCAGGATTTTGAGTCTGATGAAGCAGTGTCTCAGCTGACTTGGAAACGTATGTCTCCTGGTCACTTCAGCCTGACTCATGATCTCGTAGAAGGCAGTGTCATTCGCGGTGCGGTGCAGGCTAGTGACTCAGTCATTCCCTTTGGCCCACTCCAAATAGGTAACAATACGGAATGGTCCTTTGATGCAGAGCGAGTAGCCGAATTGCGATCACTTTCAGCACAAACTGGCGGCCGAGAACTCACGGACCTATCTGAGGCTTGGATACGTCCGGCTAGCCTTCATCAAGCAGACATACGAATCCCCTTCCTCATCCTCTCGCTTCTACTGATCTTAGTGGATGCATACATCACAAGAACTGGATGGCAGTTTCCAAAACTTGCGCCTATGGCCTCCTTGCTCAAATCTCCACGCAAGCTACTTCCTGAAAAAACCACCAAAACCAAGTCTGCTGCTTCCGCTCTCACCAAAGAATCAAGCCCTGCCTCCTCTCCCGCGAAGCCAACCAAGATCGCCGAGAAAGCTGATGTCCCAGCTAAAACTGAGGTTGATCGCAGGTCACGTTTTGACCGTGCCAAAAAACGGAGATAAAACTCCTCTGTTTTGCTTTGCCTGAAACCTCGCTTCCAGACAGAATCTCCCGCGTGGATACACTTTTCCCAGAAGGCGAACCTCAATCTTCCAGTGATCAGACTAGCTCATCAGAGCCTAGCCTGTCTGGTCAACCTTTGGCGTCGAGAATAAGGCCCCGCACTCTGGAGGAGGTAGCTGGGCAAAAGCACATTCTTGCCGAAGGTAAACTGCTCAGGCGTGCTATCGAGGCTGACCGATTCTCCTCGCTGATCTTCTATGGACCGCCGGGCACAGGAAAGACTACCCTGGCCACGGTGATCGCTCAATCCACCAACTCCCGCTTTGAGATGCTCAATGGCGTGGAGAGCAACGTGGCCGAAATCCGGGATAAGATCGCTCAGGCCAGGACCTGGCAAAATTTACGCAATCAAACCACCATTCTCTTTATCGATGAGATCCATCGATTCAACAAGGCCCAACAGGACGTGCTCTTACCTCACATCGAGCGTGGAGTCGTCCGTTTCATTGGGGCTACGACCCATAATCCCTTTTTTTACGTAAACTCTCCACTCACCTCGCGCTCGCAGATCTTCCAGTTGGAGCCCGTAGAAGTGGAAGACATGGTGGCCGTCCTCCAGAGAGCACTCACAGATGAAGAACGCGGCCTCGGCACACTTCATATACAAGCGGATGCAGCAGCGCTGAGACATTTGGCTGAAAAGTCTGATGGAGACGTGAGAAAAGCTCTCACTGCCCTGGAGCTCGCCTCCTTGACCACACCGGCAGATGATGACGGATCCATTCATCTGACTCTATCCATCGCAGAAGAGTCTATCCAGCAGAAGGCCGTCGTCTATGATGCAGATGGCGATGCGCATTACGACACGATTTCAGCCTTCATCAAATCCATTCGTGGTTCAGATCCAGATGCAGCTCTCTACTGGCTGGCGAAAATGCTTCACGCAGGTGAAGACCCCCGCTTCATCGCCAGGCGGTTGGTTATTTCTGCGAGTGAGGATATTGGACTGGCTGACTCAGGAGCACTCCGTGTTGCCATGGATGCTCAGCAAGCATTTGAATTCATTGGCATGCCGGAAGGTCGCATCCCTCTAGCCCATGCCACAGTCTATCTGGCTACCGCTCCCAAGTCCAACAGCGCCTATGCAGCTCTTGGAGAAGCCATGGCAGACATCCAGTCCGGCCGCACACTGGCTGTGCCTCCTCACTTGCGTACGAAGACCAGGAAAAAAATTGCTTCAGCCTCAGGCGAATCCGATGATGCGCTACGCTACTTCTACTCACATGATTACGAGGGTAATTACGTCCCTCAAGCCTATCTTCCGGAGGGTCGCTCCTATTATACCCCGACAGAGAATGGGCTCGAAAAACGTATTAAAGAGCGCCTTGACTATTGGCGTAAGCAAATTGACCAGTAAGTGAAATTACCGGGAATAAATACTCATCACATCTCTCATCTTCTATATCTATGATCCGCTGGTTCGCAAAAAACCATGTAGCTGCTAATATTCTGATGCTAGCCATCCTGATTAGCGGAGGCTATCTCGCATGGTTCAAACTTGCTGTGGAAGTCGAACCAAGCGTGGAGTTCCCCATGATTAGGGTATCAGCCCCTCTACGAGGCGGTTCACCGAAAGATGTTGAGCAAAAAATCGTCCTGCCAATTGAAAAGGCCTTAGCAGACCTGTCTGGTGTAGACTATATAGAATCTTATGCTTCACGCGGTAGCGGCTCTGTTTCCGTTCATGCCATAAGCGGCACGGACATGGACAAGATGAAGAATGAGGTGGAGTCCAGGATCGACAGTATCACCATTTTCCCCAATGAGGCAGAGAAACCCAGAGTCTATGTACCCAACACGGCCAACTGGAGAGAAGTTATCTCCGTTATGGTCTATGGTGATCTATCAGAGAATGATTTGATCGCGGCAGCCCGCCAAGTGAGAGATGACCTGACAGCCTTGGATGGTATATCAAAGGTAGATATCCAAGGCCTGAGGGACAGAGAAATTACGATCGAAATTGATCTGGAAAAACTGAATGCCTACGGACTGACCGTTAACCAGCTATCCAACGCCATCCGCCAAAGCTCCGTTGATCTATCAGCGGGTTCTATCAACAACAATGGTGAGCGCATTCTCATCCGTTCCAGCTCTCAAGCTTATGTCGCCGAGCAATTCCGGGATCTGCTGATCAGCCGCTCTAATGGTTCAGAAATTTATCTGGGAGATATCGCCACCGTCAAAGATGGCTTTGAGGATGAGCAGAAAATTGTCCGCTACAACGGTCAAAACGGCATCTTGCTGGAGGTCATGCGCCTCAACAATGAAAATGCCCTTAAAATAGCAGACACGGTCAAAAAATACACCGAGCAAGCCGCTGACAAGTTCCCCGAAGGCATCCATTTTGCTACATGGGATGATGAATCAGTAAGCCTCAAAGGGCGCATGAAAATTCTCTTTGAGAACCTTTTCCAAGGCGCCTTGCTGGTTCTGATCCTACTGGGTCTATTCCTACGTCCCAAGATCGCACTCTGGGTCGTGGTGGGAATCCCAGTCAGTTTTGCAGGCGCAATCATCTGCATGCATGCCTTCGGAATCACGGCCAACAACATGTCGATGTTTGGCTTTATTATCGTGCTCGGTATTGTGGTGGATGACGCCATCGTCACAGGTGAGAATATCTACTCCAAACTCAAGAACCCGGAGATTACACCTCTAGACGCTGCGGTTATCGGCACTCAGGAAGTGGCAACTCCAGTGACCTTTGGGGTTATCACGACCATTGTGGCATTTGTTCCCCTGATGTTCGTAGAAGGCTACATTGGAGAGATGGCCAAACAAATCCCCTTGGTGGTTATCCCTGTTCTGATTTTTTCTCTTATCGAATCCAAGTTCATCCTCCCGGCCCACTTGAAGCATCTGAAGAGGAATCGTGCCAAATCAGGACCTATCGTTCGCCTCCAGCGCGGCATCGCCGACTCGATGGAGAAATTAGTCGAGAAAGTCTACCAGCCTGCACTGAAATTCGCAATTCATCACAGGTATACGACGGTCGGCCTCTTTATAGCTTTGTTCTTGGTCGTCATGGGTTATCAGAAAACCCAGGAATTTAACCCAACCCCATCAACGGACCGTTACATCATTCGCGCGTCTCTGGATATGGTCAACGGAACTCCCTTTGAGGAGACCGATGCCAAAACCCAAATGATCGCGAATGCCATCGATTCTATCAGAGATGATTTTGTAGACCCCGGCACGGGCGAATCTCTTATCCAAAATGTCGTCACGACAGTCGGCGGTAGACTCTGGAGCTCTCAGGTAGACCCGACAAGCGGTGAAATCATGGTAGAGATCACTCCTCCCAGCCAGCGTAGCACGCATGAAGGCCCTAAAAATAGCGACATCGCCAAAGCTTGGAATGAGGCTGTGGGAGAAGTCCAGGGCGCCCGCAGTTTCCGGATCCGTGCACAGAGAAACAACAGCCGGCATATGTCTGATCAAGAGGAGATTTCCATCATGCTCACTGGCTCAAATGAAGAAGCCAAGCTCGCCTATGCTGAAGCAATCGAAGCTTGGCTCAAGAGTCACGAAAACATTCAGAGTGCCCAGATTTCCAGAAGGACTGACCAAAGAGAATTTGAAATCAACCTGAATGCTGAAGGTAGAGAGGTGGGCCTCTCACAGGAAGATCTTGCCCGCCAAGTCCGCAACGCTTTCTACGGCACACAGATACAGAAGATCCAACGCGGAGAAGATGAAATCCGCGTGATGCTCAAACTCCCTGAGGACCAAAGAACCTCTCTCCACACACTCGAGACACTGCGCATTTCCCTTGGAAACAACAAAACAGCGAACATTTCTCAGTTTGCCGATATTGTAGAAGGCACAAGCCCTCCAGCCATCAGCCGCCGTGACGCCTCGCGCATCATCACCATTTCAGCCACTCCAAAGCCAGGCATCAAAGTTCCTAACATGGAAAAGGAACTCACTGAAAAACTGAATGAAATTGCTCGTGACTATTCCGGTGTGAGCTGGAGATATCTTGGCACGCTGGCTGAGTATAAAGAAACCAACCAAAGGATTTGGACCTTAGCCGGACTCTTAGGCTTCACTCTGTTTGCCCTGCTAGCTATTCCATTCAAATCTTTCGTGCAGCCATTTTACGTACTGCTGGCGGTACCATTTGGGGTGATCGGCGCCTTCATGGGTCATTACATCATGGACATCCCTTTATCCTACCTCAGCTATTTCGGAATTTTGGCTCTGGCAGGTGTGGTGGTAAACGACTCCTTGGTCATGGTTGATTTCATCAACTCCAAACGACTTTCCGGTGAGTCCATCAAAGGTGCCATTCTGGCAGCAGGATCACGACGCTTCCGCCCTATTATCCTCACCTCGATTACAACCTTCGCGGGTCTGGTGCCCATCATCTTTGAGCCTTCCATTCAGGCTCAATTCCTGATCCCCATGGCCGTCTCACTGGGCTTTGGTATTCTCTTCGCGACTGTGATCACCCTGTTCCTGATCCCATGCGCCTATTCTATTGGCGAAGACATCAAGGGCTTATTTGGCATCAAAGGAGCTCCCGGCGAACATGATGGCTCGACCGGGAGTGGCTGCGAAATCACCAATGAAGCCCAGAAAAACGAGGAAAACGTTTTAGCCTAGCGCTCAATATCCTCTATACGCCGCTGTAGTTTCTCCAGCAAAGATTGAGTACGCTGTACTTTATTCACGGCCTCGGGAGCCTCTTCTGGAACATTGGCTACATGCTCTGGCTTGGAGACTTCAATCTGAGCTTCGTAGTCTGGATTTGACTTAAGCAGATTAGACAAATCGGCGGCAGGAATGATGTAAGTTTTGATTCGGCTGCTTCGGGCGACAACAGTCCCCACATAATTTCCATCGAGATCAAATACCGGACCTCCACTCTCCCTAGCTTCGATTTGCATGTCAGACTGGAGCACATCAGGGAAGCCATCAGCCACATCATTGACACTGCCACCCATACTTCTCATGCGGTTCATTCTTTCTGGACTAATGCGTCTGAACTGCGGACGTGCTCCCAAAGTGACTTCGGCCACGAAAGGTTCCGCATTCCTCCGAATAGTCAGATTCACCGTGTCCCCAGGCTTGAAACGCTGTAACAAGTTACCCATCTCGATCATGCCATTGACCTCACGGTCGCCTACCTTGAGAACCACATCACCAGCTTCAAGCCCGGCTTTTTGGGCAGCTGTATCAGGCTCTATATTCTGCAAACGGACACCGCCGTTCGTCACAGGATTGACATCCATACGTACACCTAGGAAAGCCTTGTCTTGCTCCCGCAGACTACGGGCTTGAACACTCACGACACCAAAACCGTGAGCGCCCTTTCCTGGACCAGATAAATAGATAAATGATCCAACTGATGGATCCTTAGGATTCTCGAGGCTGACAGCAGGCAAGCTTCCATTGTAAGCCAATACTGCAATGTCGTAATTGTTATAAATCGCTTTTACGACAACGCCCCGCCTAACACCATCATGTCCTACGATGAAAAGCTCCGAGGCAAACGGTTTGATCTCACTCCATTTCGTCACGATTCCCTCTGTAGTCACTGTGCCCAGAGTGATCACACGATCACGGTACTCCACATAGACAGCATGCTTCCGTGTTTTGTCAGCTAGTGGCTCCACAGCCTTATAGAAGCTGGCAGCCTGAACGTCTAACACCTGAGCATCACGTTCGCGTAAAAAGGGTAAGCCGACCTTACCGTAACCACCTTGTGCGTATAGCGGGGAACAAAGGCTCCCTACAATACCGAGTATCATAATTCCTTTATTCATATCGTAGATCATTTGAATTTATTCTGTGTAAAAGTCGCCACGTTTTACTAGTTTGAGGTCCAGATCACGTGATTCATTCCCTCTTTTCACGCGCACCTTAATGGTTTGGCCCGGTCTGTATCGATTCAGTTCAATGAGCAAAGCCTTACCAGACTTCACTCTCTGACCATTGATGGCTCGAATGACATCATTAGGCTTCATGCCAGCCAAATCGGCAGGCCCATCTGGCAGAATAGCCTCAGCCATGATACCACCATCCAGCTCACCACCGATTGAGAAACCCATTACCGGGCTGTCCGGGTTCGCTAGAGGGTTGGCTCTCAGGTCTCCCCAAGTGTCGCCTTTCTTCAAGCGATCCCAATCCGCGAGCAATCCACTGATGCCTGCATGGTTGTTTGCTTTAAAATCATAACCGATCGAAGAGTTGATTCCGACTACATTCCCCTTCATGTCAAATAAAGGACCTCCAGAATCACCACCGATGAGCGTACAATCTGAGGAGATAAAACCATTGGGGTTTCTGGAGACAATGCGCCCAAACCGTACAGGAGGCTTACGCAGAGCGTCATAGCCACCAGCATGACCCATCGCCACGACAAAGTTACCCACCTTTAGCTCATCTGAATTGCCTGTCTTGGCAAATGGATAGCTGCCCGGCTGGGTGATCTGCACCATCGCTATATCCTTCGTGCGGTTCGCCCCCAGCACCTTCCCCTCTTTCTCGGTACCATCGGGAAAGATGACGATCATCTCCGGCGTCCCTTGCACCACATGCGCAGCCGTGAGGATCAGGCCGTCTTCACTCACCACCACGCCACTCCCCCAGGCTCCCGTCCTGTTCGCCGCGAGTGACACCGTAGCCGGCTGAACCTTAGCCACTACTGACTGAATCTCCTGCTCCAGGGACTTAAGATCCTGCAAGGAGTGAATTTCAGAAACCGAATCCTGTGCATAACTCACTGTAACTAACTGCAGTGAGATCATGCATCCTAATACTGGTGTAAAAAATCTGGTGAATGCACGCATATGACTTATCTTTGCAACCGTTCAGCGAAACCGCAACCTACTTTTTGTCTCATTTTATGGATATGACGTGCAGGAATGGCAACGTATTCAAAATAAAGGGCAAAAGATGTCCAGATTGCGAACTGCGGAAACATTCACTATGCCAGCCAAGAAAAAGACAGCTAAAAAAGCCGCCAGGAAATCAAACGCCAAGAGAGTGAAAAAGTCATCTCAAAGGTCTCTCGCCTTCCGTGTCGCCTTTGCTCCCTTTCTAGCTATTGGTAAGGTCACCGCCAAGTGGCCGACTATCGTTCGCTGGCCAGCCCGTATCGCACTGGGCTCATTGTGGATTGGTTTTTTCATCTTTTGTGCCGTCGTCATCTTTTATGGAGCTCGTGCACATTCCAGCAAGTATGATCCAGAAAAGATCACGCAGATGCCAGCTCGCTCCATCGTCTATGCCCAAGACGGAGTCACCGAAATTGGTAAACTGCACGGAGACAATCGCCTCATGGTCAGTATCGACGAGGTTTCTCCTTGGTTTAAAAAGGCCCTGATCGCCCGTGAAGACGCCCGATTTTACGACCATGGCGCCATTGACATTCGTAGCCTAGGAAGAGCCGTGTTTCGTAATGTGACTCAGAAAAAAATGGAAGGTGCATCCACACTCACCATGCAGCTGGTCGACAATTCCTATGCCTATAACGGCAAGAGCATCGACGGCAAACTTTTGGAAATGGCCATCGCCTTTCGCATTGAAGCCAATTACAAAAAAGACCAGATCCTGGAGCATTACATGAACCGGATTTTTTGGGGGCACTCCATTCGCGGTATCGAAGCCGCTGCAAGGACCTACTTTGAAAAGCCAGCTTCAGAGCTCACACTATCTGAATCTACTCTGTTGGCAGGCATTATCAGAGGCCCTAACACCTTCTCTCCATTCGTCGACCTTCAGAAGGCCATCGACCAGAGAGACACGACTCTGAAGAGAATGGTTCATTACAAGTTCATCACTGAGGCTGAAGCCGAAGAAGCTAAAAACGAGAAAGTAAAAATACGCCCTGTATCCCGCCGGATCACTCATGACTCTTATGCCATGGACGCCATTCGTCGTGACCTAGATATCATTTTGGAAGAGCAGGAAATTGAGATGGGTGGCCTACATATCAAAACCACCATTAACCCTGAACTTCAAAAAGCTGCAGAGCTCGCTATTGAAGCCCGTCTCAAGGAAGCTGAAAAAGACCCTAGCTACCACCACCAGACCAGAGCACAGTACCTTTCCCGTTACGCTAAGACCCAACAGGCTCCCAAGTACATCCAAGGCGCCTTGGTCTGCCTGGATAATCGCACCGGTGCAGTATTGGCGCTAGTTGGTGGCCGCAATGCTGACGAATCAAAGTACAACCGGGCCCTGCACGGAAAACGCCAGATTGGATCCGTCTTCAAACCATTCGTCTACATGACAGCTTTTGATAAGGGCCTCCATCCTGGAGCCTGGGTACGAGACAGTAGAATTCAGCCAGGTGAAATCCAGGGTGCTCCCCGTAGCTGGTCCCCTAACAACTCTGACGGAACTTACAAAACGCTCATGATGGTACAGGAGGCCTTAGCCCGCTCCAGGAACACCTCCTCAGTGCGTATTGGGGACTATTGTGGTATTGACCAAGTCATCGAGACAGCCCGATCTGTAGGCTTCACAGGAAAGATTCCCCCCAGCCCTGCCACGTATTTAGGCACCTTTGAAGCTTCACCTTGGGAGGTAGCCAAAGCCTACACGGTATTTCCGAACCAAGGAAAAGTCGTCCGCCCGTTTATCATCTCAGAAATCAAGGATAGTGAAGGTAATGTCGTCTATCCTGGATCTGGAACTATATCATGGTCTGCAGCAAAACAAGGAGCAGCTACCTCTGTGTCCAATACTCTGCAGGAAGTGACCAGCCGCGGAACTGCCAGCAGACTGCGTTCAGCTCTAGATTACAAAGAGGTATGTGGTGGCAAGACTGGAACGACTGATAATTACCGTGACGCATGGTTTGCCGGATACACCTCCTCTCTTACCTGTGCTGTATGGGTGGGGATGGATGACAACACCAAAACCATCAACCGTGGCTATGGCTCCACTCTGGCGCTTCCCATCTGGGCAAAGGTCATGAAGAAAGCCAAGGACTTGGGATACCCCGCTGAGAGCCTCAAACCAAACATCCCCATGCAAAGTGTGCGACTGTGCCGCTTCACCTCGCAATTGGCCACCCAAGGGTGCGAGGCACATCACTCAGCCTACAATGCAGCAATCCCCGTTGATTTAATTCCAAAACATACTTGCGATAACCACCCCGTACGCGCACAAATCATCCAAGAAAGCGCTGTACCAGCTCCCCCCTCCCGGGCGGTTCCTGTCCAAGAAGGTCAGAGACCTTCGCGAGCTATTCCAGTTCGATGAATCTCCCATTAATCCATGTCCTGGAAACCAACAAAGAAGAAATCACGCCTCCCTCGCTGGATACCCGAATGGCTGAAAGTATGCATCAACGTATGCTTCAGACTCTTCCTCGTTGGTCTGGTTGCTTTTTTGGCAATCGCTTCCTATTTCTACTACAAGGCGTCTCAATTTGATCTCGATGAAGTAGCCAATCTAGATCAACACAGCGTGCTACTCGATGCCCATGGTGAGGAACTGGCAGTACTCGGCAACGCCTCAAACAAAATCGCAACCTATGAGGATTTACCGGAGGATCTCAAGAACGCCCTGCTCGCCCGTGAGGACAGCCGCTTCTTCGAGCACTGTGGGGTCGATTTCTACGGGTTGGGAAGAGCAACGGTAAGGAATATCAAAGACCTCTCTTTTACCCAGGGTGCTTCAACCCTGACCATGCAGCTCGCCCGAAACACTTATGAAATCAGGGAAAAATCCCTTCAACGGAAGCTGCTAGAGATTGCCCTGACTCTACGAATCGAAGCAAAATACGACAAGGACGAGATCATGTCCTACTACCTCAACCGGATTTATTTCGGTGAAGGTTGCTACAGCATTGAAGAAGCAGCGCAGCACTATTTCGGCGTCCCCACCAGCGAACTGGATTTGGGTCAGTGCGCTATGATTGTTGGCATCATACGCGGGCCGCATATTTTTAATCCTCACAACAACCTGCAGGCTGCCATTGAGCAACGAAACCAGGTATTGGCCCGCATGGTGGACATTGGGAAAATCACTCAGGATCAAGCTGAGGCGGCGATGAAAGCGCCCTTAAAAATTTCAAAAAAAAACGATGAAATTAGTGCCCGAAACTACGCTCAAGGCGCCATCATCAGTCACCTGAGCACCATCATCGACGAGCAAAAGATCACCGAAGGTGGGCTGAAAGTGGCTACGACTATTGATGCAAAGCTTCAGACTTCCTGCGAGAAGAGCATCACTTCGCTGGTCGCCGAGACTCCGGATCTACAAGCCGCCTCCATCATCATCGATAACAAGACCGGTGCCATCCTCAGCATCGTTGGTGGACGCGACTACCGGACACATCAGTTCAATATCGCTCTGAAAGGCAAAACTGAACTGGGAGACGCCTTCACCCCTTTCATCTATTTGGCCGCACTTGAACGACGACAGTTACCTATCAAGAATCAACCAGTTAAGACAGGGAAGCAAATCGGCAAGAAGGAAACCATCAGCATTGCTAAAAGGCTAGGACTCAACGGGATCTTCCTAGAGTCAGACATCTACAATGGCAGCGTACTCGTCTCCCCGCTTCAAGCGGTGACAGCCTTCTCCGTGATTGGAAACGAAGGCTCAAGACCGCAGACTCACTTCATTAAAGACATCAAGACTGCTAAGGATCTTACTATTTTCAAGAATAGTCCAGAGTCCGTACAGGTCGTCGAAGCTGGTAATTCGGCGGAGTGCCTGAAGCTTCTCAGTAAGCAAGGCAAGGTCTACCGCTACACATCTTCTTCAACATCCAAGAGATCCTTATGGGTCATGGCTACAAACAAAGCACAGACAGCCGTGATTTGGGTCGGCTATGATATCCCCCGTGATATTCCTAACAGGAAACAATTGCTCTCAGAAATGAATGAGCTTATCACTCAGTGGCTCAAATAAACTGTGGCGGCAAGAGTAAGCGCAAGCAAGCGCCTAGACGTGGAGGATAGACTCCATCAAACCAGAGAATACTCGCTTTCTTGACCTCCACTCCCTCCCCTCTGCTGCCTAACAGAGAATTAGCCAAGTACGAGAAATCTGGTTCATGCCCGTAGATAGCTACCCGCTGAAACTCTTGGTAAGCTACGAGCTCCTGCAATGCCTCCTCTGGCCTCATGCCGCAAGCTAACCATGGCTGAACAATAGGTTCCGGAGAGTTACTCATCTCGGCCACACCTTCTGCAGTCTCACGAGCTCTTAGCAAGGGGCTCGTTAGGTTTAGCTCTGGCACCAGATCATTCTTCTTCAAAAACATGCCGACAGAGCGAGCCTGTTTCCAGCCTTTCTCTGTGAGAGCTCTTTGACCATCTCCTCCAGGATGCCCATGATCCTCAGCCTTTCCGTGTCTAATCAGAAGAAGTTCCATCCCGCTTCTATAAGCTGATCCGACAATAAATAAAAGAAAATGCCGCCACGGAAAACCATGACGGCATTGATCAAATCTCTTGCTGAATTCAGCTTAGTTAGTCACGCGCATTGGCATGATCACATAAAGGAAAGAACCATCGATACGGACAACGCCTGGGCTCATTTCATCAATGAGATCAAGGTAGACATCCTCAGTCGTGAGGTTCTTCAGTGGAGCCATGAGGAACTCAGGGTTGAAGGCAATCGCGAATTCCTTGCCATCGTAGGAGATGTCAATCTTCTCACTCGCTTCACCGATATCCTGAGAATTTGCCATCAGATCCACATAGTTAGGACCAAATGCAAGCTTCACGGAATTAGACTTGTCTGAGGCCAAGAGTGAGACTCGGCGAATGGTTTCTAAGAAAGCTTCACGCCCAACCTGTACCCGCTCGGTGGTGTTGCCTGGAATTACCTGACGGTAGTTAGGATAGTTACCTTCGATGAGTTTGGATACTAGTAAGCTGCCATTGATCTCAAAAGCAATCTGTGAGTCAGTTAGCTTGACCACCACGTCACCTTCATCACTGAGCAAGCGCTGAAGCTCTTGAACAGCCTTGGATGGAATAATCACATCTGCCTCGTTGCTGCTTGGGAACTCAAGATCGTTTTCTACCATCGCAAGACGGCGACCATCTGTGGCTACGAGTGTCATCTTACCATCCTTGAAGGAAGTAAAGATACCATTGAGTACATAACGTGTCTCATCTGTGGAGATGGCGTAGGAGGTCTTCTTCAAGGAATCCTTCATGACCGCCTGGGCAATCTTGTATTCCTTGGCATCTTCAAATTTTGGCAGCGGTGGGAACTCATCTTCACCAAGACCGATGATTTTGAAGAATGATGGACCAGACTTGATGCTGGCATGATTCTTAGCATCTACAGATACCTCAACGTTTTCAGCCGGAAGCTCACGAACAATACTGACAAGGCGTTTTACAGGAAGAGTGGTAGAGCCCTCCTTCTCAATGTTCGCCTCCACAGAGCCACTCACACCGACGTCCAAGTCAGTGGTAGTCAGCTTGAGCTTGCCGTCAGCGGCCTCGATCAAAACGTTGGAAAGAATCGGCAAGGTAGTACGATTACTTACAACGTGTTGTACTTGTTGAAGCGCATCTAAAAAAGACTGCTTGGATATCGTGAATTTCATAAGAAATGGGCATTGTATCGACCCGGATTGAAGTCGAGGGATGTTCGGGAGCTAAATTGAACTCTTGCCCTATAAACGCAAGCATTCTTTGCCTTCACCCCCAATTTTTGCCGTATATGGCACATTTTATCGTCACAACCACAATATATGGAAGAGTTCACCCGTACACAGTTTGTGCCGTTTTCCTTAATTTTTTGAGGCTGACAAAAAAAATGCGCCCTCGTCATCTGACAAGGGCGCGGAACATATTGCGGTTTAGCAAGATAAAGAGGCCAGCAACTAGCGCTGCAGCATGGCATCTAACAGGTCGACTGTATCACGGACAGTCCCCTCTTTATCGATGCGCTGCTCAACTTTCTTCACAGCGTGAATCACGGTACCGTGGTCACGACCTCCGAAGGCATCACCGATCTCCATCAGCGAGCTAGGAGTCAGCTTACGGCTGAGGTACATAGCCACCTGACGAGCGAATGCGATATTCGCAGGTCTACGACGACTGCTCATGTCAGCCAGGCGTACATCGAAGTGCTCGGAAACAACCTTCTGGATAGAATCAATCGTGACGGTCTTGGCACCCTCTTCACGAAGGATGTCACGTAGAAGACTCTCTGCACGCTCAACGTCGACAGCATTTCCACCGAGAGAGGCAAAGGTTGCCAATCTAACGAGGGCACCCTCGAGACGACGAACGTTACTGCGAATTCTCTCAGCAAGGAAGCGGATAACTTCATCTGAAAGCTTCACATCCCAGTCCTCCATCTTGCGACGGAGAATAGCCACGCGTGTCTCCATGCGAGGAGACTGGAGCTCTACAGTGAGTCCACTCTCAAAACGAGAGATGAGACGAGGCTCAAAGTTTTTGATCTCGCACGCTGGGCGGTCACTGGTGAGAACGATCTGACTCTGCAGATCTAACAAAGTATTGAAGGTGTGGAAGAACTCCTCCTGAGAGCGTTCCTTGCCGGCTAAAAACTGGATGTCATCGATGAGCAGAACATCAGCCTTACGGTATTTGCGGCGGAATTTCTCCAAGTCCCCCTTCTTCACCGCATCAATGAACTGATTCGTGAATTTCTCACTAGTAAGGTAAACCACCTTGGCATCAGGATTCTCATCCACGATGCGCTGGCCGATCGCCTGCATCAGGTGGGTCTTACCAAGTCCGGATCCACCATGAATGAAAAGTGGATTGTAGGCCACTCCACTTCCTGAAGCGACAGCGGTACACGCGGCATGCGCAAACTCACTGTTCTGACCGACCACAAACCTCTTGAAGCTAAACAGAGGGTTGAGGCCAATCGTCTTCAGTTTCTTCTCGAGTTGACCATCATTAAGCTCACGCTGCTGCTTTCGAGCTGGCTGTGTACCTGGAAGCTGCACTTTCTCGACACGCTCTTCAAAGAGCTCTTCCTGACCTGCTACAGCAACACGGGCTACGACTGTGGCTTCGAGCACAGCACTCACAGCAGACTGCAGCTCGGGCATGAAGTTTGTCTCGATCCACACCTGGTGAATGTCACTCGGTACGGAAATACAGATTTCAGTTTGGTTGAGAGAGAAGCATTGGGCACCGGCAAACCAGCGGGCAAATGCATCCGTGCTAACGAGGGTCTTTAATTTTTCGGCGACGGCGTTCCAGATTGTGACGTGTGATCCATTGGGGGCATAGGTAGGGGTTGTTTCAAGTGTTCCATTTAATTGAGGTGTACTTTCTTGCATTGGGTGTGTTTCTTTCCGCTCTTGTGATGTTCCTTTCCTCAGGGGTTTTTCCCTGCAATATGTTGCTTCCTGGGGAACAGCATTTCGCTCTTATCGTAGTCGCCTACTTCGAGTCCGGAGACTTGGCCTCTCTCTGCTGCTCCTTGCGAAGCGGAGGAAGTTTTACACTAACATCTTTTGCGCGGTGAAAACTTTTTAAAAAGATCTCCGCATGCCAAAAAAAATTTAACGTTTCCACGGGGGTTCCACGCCCATTTTTTTTTAATACTTGACCCCCCCGATAGTTAACTTCTCTAAAGTATTATTTCCATCGACGCCGTAACCCCTTGAAACAACTAACCACAAGCTTTTCACCACTTATTCCCCAGTTAAAAACATCTACAAAAAAGCCCCTTTCTTTTAAAAAAGGGGCTTCCAAAAAGTTTATAATTTTACACAAGTTTACCGGATGGGTAAGTGGGCTTAGTAGCTTATCTTTTGTTTACGCGGAACAAGTAACCCAAAGGTAATGGTGATCACAGTCGTGAGAGGCCAAAACCAGGCGAAACAGAACGCTGCTTCCAGCTCTCCTCCTGAGGTCATTCTGTATGTCGGCAAGGAGAGTAACCAATCAATACTCACTCCAGCTTTCTTGACGAGAACCCAAATATCCATGCGCCCAAACATCGTAACCATGAAGGAAACAACTGCACCAATGATCAGGCCACGGAGACTGCCTTTGCCCATCAGAGAACAGAGGAACAATGCAAGTAAAGGCCCCATAGTATAAGCAGTCATTCCGAACGCCAGAGGCACTACAGGTATACCTTGCGCTGCAATCACCAATAAGAGTGTAAACGCGGTGAGTAAGATTCCCCACATAACCACGAGCATGCGTGACTTATGTACCAAATTTAGCTCCTCCAACTCTTCATCAGTTCGATCCTCAGGATGGTAAATGAAGGACAAGGTAGTTTGACTCAAGGCCGCCAATATAGAGTCTAGACTCGAAATCGCAGCAGCAAAGATCCCGGCTAGAATTAGGCCTGAGAGCCCGACTGGCAGTTGAGTGACAATCCACATCGGAAAGACATTATCTGGCTTGGATGGCTTAGCTACATTGGACACCAAATCTGCATACTCGCCTTCATTTCCAGGTTTTAAATGTTCAAGCGGCACACTGGGGTGCCCAATACGGGGCGCCTCATCCAAAGCTTTCTGCGCAATCAAAGCATCCGCCTCAGCATCCAATGTTTTGGTAATCCCCATCACCTCCCTACCCTCGTAGGCTTCGAATGGGTGTTTATCATAGTGCACAAACAATGCAGCTCCCACCAGAAGCATCAACAAAGTTAGAAGCTGTCCCGCTGAGCTCCAGATCAAAGCTTTGGCTGCAGCTTTGGCGTCTTTGCAGCAGAACATCCTCTGTGCATTCAGTTGATCTACACCAAAGGCTGTGAGGTTCTGGAACGGTACAGCAAGGATTGCCACCCAGAATGTAAACTTCATAGTCGCGTCAAATCCCCAACGACCATCCCAAACATTGGTTCGGCCGTAGTGTTCAGCGACTTTCCAATATTCAGCCCATCCACCATCCAGTGAACTGACCACCCAAAACAGTGCGGTTAGTCCCCCTAATGTAAACAAGCCAAACTGCATGACATCGGTCCAGATCACCGTCCTCATGCCTCCCATCAAAGTCCAGCCGATGGCAAATAGCCCTATGATGATAATACATATCCAAATAGGCAACCCAGTAACAACCTCCAGGGGAATGGCAGCAACAAAGACTCGAACACTCTGTCCAAGAATACTTCCTACCGTAAAGACAATGGTCGCCAACTTCTTAACGCCGACACCAAGTCGCTTACCCATATAGTCATACGGGCTATAAATCTCATCTTCGTAGTACTTGGGTACAAAATACAACGCCACGACTACCCTTCCGATCACCGAACCAATCCCCCATAATAAATAGGTAAAGTCCCCCTTCAGTGCAAAGAGTGTTCCCGCAACACCAATAAAGGTTACTCCCGAAATCTCAGTAGCGATAATAGAACCGCAAACGGCCTGCCAAGGCAATGACCTTCCTCCAAGGAAGAAATCACGTATCGTGCCTTGCTTTCCCCTCATTATATGACCCACAACTGTCGTCAGAATCAAGTAGCCAAAAATGACGGCCCAGTCGATAAGCGTAAAATACTCGTGAATTGCCTTATCCATCTTGCCGCGAACCCTAGCAAGGGCTTACACTCAAGTCGATAGAATTACTTTACTTTCCTTAACTATACAATGAGTTCCACACCAGACCTTCAGCAGCTTGCAGATCTTTTAAGAACGCGCCTCTCCATCATCGGCAACAAGGAACTGAGGGAGCAAAACCCTGAGGAGCAACTCCGCCAATTGCAGCAAGTCAGTGAATCGATTACCGCATTCCATAAGGAACACCGCGGCCACCTCCCCGCCCAGCTCAACCATTTCCTGACCCAGAGTAGCCTCAGTAAAGCACTGGATTTCATTGAGCAAGGGATGTAGTTACTTACTCATAAGAGCGACGCAAAAAATCATTTCGAAAATAAGCTAAAAGAATCTTGCGCGGGCAGCAGCTGCTTTCTATTCTGCCGCAGCTCGCGCCGTGGAAACTTTAACTGATTCTCCAACCTTCGTTTTAGGGATCATTCCAGCTCGTTGGGCATCCACCCGCTTCCCGGGTAAACCATTGCATGAAATTGCGGGAAAACCGCTGGTTCAGCATGTCTGGGAACGTTGTAAGGAATGCTCAAAACTGGATAGCATCATTGTCGCTACTGATGACGACCGTATTTTAGAGGCCTGCAAAGCTTTCGGAGCTGAGGCGGTCATGACATCGGATCACCATCCTACAGGAACTGACCGCATTGCAGAGGCAGCGGAACATTTTCCTCAGGCAACTCATCTCATTAACATTCAAGGCGATGAGCCACTCATCTGCCCAAAACTGATCGATGAGCTGGCTCAAGCCTTGCTTGATGACTCAGACCTCGCTATGGCGACAGCCGCCAATGCCTTCGATGATGAAGCTCTGAGCCACGATCCCAATGTAGTCAAAGTAGTCCTGAGGAAAGATGGAGACGCCCTCTACTTCTCCCGCAGCCCACTACCCTACCAGAGGAGCGCTAGCCCTGAGCTCACCCTCTACAGACACAAAGGCATCTACGCTTACCGCAAAGACTTTCTGCAGCAGTTCATCAGCTGGCCTCCTAGCCCGCTTGAAGTCGCTGAATCCCTCGAACAATTGCGCGCACTGGAGCACGGTGCCCGCATCAAAGTCATCATCACCGATGATACCTCAGGCGGAGTGGACACTCCGGAACAAGCCGTCCAAATCGAAAACATTCTCAAATCAACTATCTAACTTCTCACCATATGGCCCATCCAACCAAATACATCTTCGTCACCGGTGGCGTTGTCTCATCCCTGGGCAAGGGACTTGCAGCAGCCTCCCTCGGTACTCTTCTTGAGCACCGCGGCCTCGACGTTCTAATTCAGAAGTTTGACCCATACCTGAACGTCGATCCGGGCACCATGTCTCCATTCCAGCATGGCGAGGTCTATGTACTTGCAGACGGTGCTGAGACCGATCTCGACTTGGGCCACTACGAACGCTTTACCAACTGTGAGTGCTCCCGCCTCAACAACCTGACATCCGGCCAGGTCTTTGAGAACGTCATCCGTAACGAGCGTAAGGGCAAATATCTCGGTAAGACCGTTCAGTTCATTCCTCACTGTACTGATGAAATCAAAGAGCGTATCCGCCAAGTCACTCTGGCCAGCGACGCTGACGTGATCATCACTGAGATCGGTGGTACTACTGGAGATATTGAGGGGCACCTTTTCCTCGAGGCGCTGCGTCAGTTCTCCCTGGAAGTTGGTCGCGACAACGTCTGCTTCATTCACGTCACCCTTCTTCCCTTCATCGCAGCCGCTGGCGAGATCAAGACCAAGCCGACCCAGCAGTCCGTGGCCAAGCTTCGCGAAATCGGTATCCAGCCAGACATCATCGTCTGCCGTACCGAGCACGATCTCGACGAGGACAATCGCGCGAAGATCGCGATGTTCTGTAACGTGGAAGCCAAGAACGTAGTGGCCTTCCGTGACGTGGCACACACCATCTATGAGTGCCCTCTCGACCTTCGTCGTGACAAGCTCGATCGCCTTGTTAGTGACCGCCTCGGCCTCGAATCCGAAACTCCGGATCTTGAGCAATGGCGCCACTTCGTTGATCGAGTGATTAACCCGACTCACGAGGTCAGGATTGCCGTCGTCGGTAAGTACATCGAACTGCAAGACGCCTATAAGTCTATCTACGAATCACTCGTCCACGCAGGCGCTCAGCACGACACCCGCGTGAACATTATCCGTGTGGATGCAGAGAAAATCGAAGAAGAAGGCCCAGCCAATCAGCTGAAGGACATCGATGGCATCCTTATTCCGGGTGGTTTCGGCGACCGAGGCACTGAAGGCAAGATCATCGCTGCCAAGTTTGCTCGTGAGAACAAGATCCCTTATTTCGGTATCTGCCTCGGCATGCAAATCGCGACCATCGAGTTTGCCCGCAACGTTTGTGAACTCTCAGATGCGAACTCCACTGAATTTGACAAGGACACGACTCACCCTGTTATCTCCCTCCAAGAGGAGCAACAAGGAGTCAAGGACATGGGGGCTACCATGCGTCTAGGCGCCAGTGACTCCAAAGTCTTCCCAGGCACCAAGGCACACGAGCTGTACGGCTCTGAACTCATCACTGAGCGTCACCGCCACCGCTATGAGTTTAACCCTGCGTACCGTGAGCAAATCGAGACTGCTGGTCTCAAAATCAGCTCCGTCTCAGCAGACCAAGGTTTGGTGGAAATCGTGGAAATCCCGGATCACCCATTCTACATCGGAGCCCAGTTCCATCCGGAATTCCAGTCACGCCCTAACAATCCTCACCCGATTTTTGCAGGCTTCGTAAAAGCAGCGCTTGAGCAAGCCCAGAAGTAATCCACTCCCTTCTAATCACTCACCACCTATTTTTATGTCTATCGAAGCACGCATCGAAGAACTCGGTTACAAGCTGCCTGAAGTTCCAGCACCAGCTGGCTCCTACCTGAACTACACACGTTCCGGAAACCTCCTTTTCCTTGCAGGAGGCATTCCTCCAGTAGAAGAGACTTTTACTGGCAAAGTGCCAAGTGACACCGATGTTGAAACAGCCCAGGAAGCTGCTCGCCTCATCACCCTGAATCGCCTCGCAGTTGTCAAAGACGCCAT
This sequence comes from Rubritalea squalenifaciens DSM 18772, assembly GCF_900141815.1. Classification (NCBI taxonomy): domain Bacteria; kingdom Pseudomonadati; phylum Verrucomicrobiota; class Verrucomicrobiia; order Verrucomicrobiales; family Rubritaleaceae; genus Rubritalea; species Rubritalea squalenifaciens. The sequence continues at coordinate 507,846 of NZ_FQYR01000003.1, read as the reverse complement.
CGGCTCTCTCGACAAGGTAAAACAGATCGTGACCGTAAACGGATTTGTAAACTCAGCACCTGACTTCTACGGCCACCCAACAGTCATCAATGGCTGCTCCGACCTATTGGTTCAGATCTTTGGGGACAAGGGCAAGCACTCCCGCACAGCCATGGGAGCTGCCGCCCTCCCTCTCAATGTCTCTGTTGAAATCAACATGGTCGTTGAAATAGAGGACTAAGCTCTCTAGCAGATTTTTTATTCAAAGGGGGGCACATGCCTCCCTTTTTCATTTCCAGATTCAGTCAGATTGGTGTAGTATCATCACCCTCTATCAGAATCGCATTTTATCTAACTTATTTTTATTATCGTGCATCAGCTAAAGTCTATCCACTTTCCGCATGATTTATCAGGCTTCTCGGAGATTATCGATGTTCGTTCACCTGACGAATATGCGCACGATCACATACCTGGTGCAATCAACCTCCCTTCTCTGAATAGTAAAGAAAGGGCGGAAGTAGGCACTATCTACAAAAAGAACCCCTTCGAAGCACGCAAGCTGGGAGCTGGCTACATCTCCAAGAACGTCGCTCACCACCTGTCCACCTACTTGGCTGACAAAGATTCTGGATATCACCCACTCCTCTATTGCTGGAGAGGGGGCATGCGGTCTCGCTCCTTTTCGTTCATCCTCCAGTCCATTGGGTGGAACACCCATATCGTATCTGGCGGCTACCGCGCCTACAGAAAATTTGTCATCGCTGAGCTGGAACGGATCCTGAGCCACCCACAACTTCAATTCCGTGTGTTTTCGGGTGTCACCGGAGTCGGCAAAACCAAACTCCTCCATCAACTGAGTGACCAAGGTGCTCAAGTACTGGATCTGGAGGGTCTCGCCAACCATAAAGGATCCTTATTAGGAGCCCCCAAGTCTTCCGAGCAACCCAGCCAGAAAAACTTTGAGACTCGCCTCTGGCATTGCCTCAAGGACTACGACCCCAAAAAAGCCATCTTTACTGAGTCCGAGAGTAACCGGATCGGCTGCGTCCACTGCCCACCCGCACTATGGAAGAAGCTCTCAGAATCTGAAGTCATCAACCTAGCACTTGATCTGGATGAGCGCGTAAAGCTCCTTCTTAAGGACTATCCTCACTTCTGTGATGATCCTGAGGGACTGAGCACCCTCTTGGAGCACCTAGTCAGACTTCGCGGGCGTGAGCAAGTCACCCATTGGCAGGAGCTGATCAAGAACGGTCAGTGGAGTGAGTTCACCCGTTCCATTCTAGAGAATCACTACGACTTGGCATACAGGATGCCTGGTGAGGATAACTCCAACTACCCCGCGCCATCCCATTCCTACACTTTGGAGGATTCCAGCACAGCCTCCTATCAATCTTTGGCTTCGAATATCATCCAAAACCACATACACTCATCTATGTGATCTATACCGACGCTCACCTGCATCTTCAGGACCCAAGATTCTCCGGCCAAATCGATGATATCATTACGACGATGCGAGAGGCTGGCATAACTCGATGTGTGGTTAACGGGACCAGTCCAGACGATTGGCCGAAAGTGTCCGAGCTAGCCAATCGTCACCCAGACTTAATCACCCCCTCTTTCGGTCTTCATCCATGGAAAACACCCTGCCATGATGATCGCTGGAAAGAAACCTTGCTCCAGTATCTGGATAAACATCCAGACGCCTGCCTAGGGGAATGCGGCCTGGATCGCTGGATGAAAAACCCTGACCGCCAGGCTCAGGAAGAAGCCTTTCTCTTTCATCTAGCCTTGGCCGCTGAGCGTAACCTCCCCCTCTCCATTCACGTACTGAAAGCCTGGGGCTGGCTCATGAATCTACTTGAGAACCATGCTCTTCCTCAAAGAGGATTTTTGCTCCACTCTTACGGAGGCTCACTTGAAACAGCCAAAGAGCTTCTCAAGCTTGGCGCCTACTTTTCATTTTCTGGCTACTTCCTCTCCGAACGCAAAGCCGGAGTACGCGAAGTCTTCGCTCAACTCCCTCTAAATAGACTCTTACTGGAGACTGACGCCCCGGACATGACACCACCAGACAAGTTCAGACCCTACCCCATGTCGGAAAATACCAATCACCCTGCAAACCTCCCCTCCATTGCATCTGGATTATCCTATTATTTGCAAACATCTACAGCTACGCTAGCTTCCCACATAAACGCTAATTTTCAGAGATTTTTTGGCGTGGAATCGAAAATCATCTGACGTATTCATGGGGATATATCTTCTTCAATGAGTATGTAACATTCAGTGTAAACATGACTATGCGTAACTTCCTACTCACCTCAAGCATCGCGATCGCAGCATCCTCCCTCTGTTTCGGCCAAGCCGGCGACAGAAAAGGACATGTAATGGAAGATCCTATCCCTATCGATACGATCCCTCCATCACCGTATCTTGATCTTGAGGCAGCTCTCAAATCATTCAAATTAGCTGACGGTTTCACACTCGAGCCTGTGGCTACCGGCGACTACGTCAACAAATCCGTCGCACTCTCGTTCGATGCAGATGGTCGCATCTGGTCCTGCGAAATGACGGAGTACATGAATGACTTTGACGCGACAGCCGAGCGCGCACCGAAAGGTAAGATCCGCGTACTCGAGGACACTGACGGTGACGGCAAAGTCGATAAAGCGACAACCTTCCTCGACAAACTAGTCGTACCTCGAGCCGTAGCTGTGACATCAGATGGCTGCCTCTACACCAATGGCGATGCGCTCCTGTTCATCAAACGTGACGGTATCAAGCCTGTAGGCGAACCAGAAGTCGTGGACCCCAAATATGCTCAGGGAGGCAATCCTGAACATGCTGCCAATGCTCTACTGCTGGGTATCGACAACTGGTATTACAACGCCAAACACGACAAGCGCTACCGCCGCATCAACGGCAAGTGGATCAAGGAGGACACCTATGGCCGCGGCCAGTGGGGTCTCGCCAAAGACAATGCCGGACGCATCTACCACAACCATAACTCATGCTACTTCCAGGCTGAGCAATTCCTTCCCAACTTCCTGCACGGAGTCAAAGGCTTTGAGCCGAAATACCCGATGTCTAAGAACCTAGGATGTTACGACACCTACCCGATCCACAAGACCCCGGGCGTCAACCGTGGCTACATGAAAGGCGTGCTACGCTTAGACAAAGGGCCTCTCCACGGAACATTAGCCAAGCCTACCGCCTCCTGTGGAATCACCATATACCGCGGCGACAATTTCCCAGAAGAGTATCAGGAAATGGGCTTTTCCTGTGAACCTGCCGGCGATCTGATCAAAGCCATCAAGATCAAGCGCAACCAGCACAACATCGCTTCCGGCTCCCAGGCTTTCGACAAAAAAGAATTCCTGGCCTCTAATGACGAATGGTTCTGCCCAGTAAGTCTTTATACCGCGCCAGACGGCACCCTGTACATGGTCGATATGTACTTCGGTCTTTTACAGCACAAGACATACATGACCACCTACCTGCGCAAGCAGTACGAGCACCGAAACATGGACCGAGCTAAGCCATCCACCGGTCGCATCTACCGTATCCGCTACGCGAAGAATCCAGCAGCCAAAGTAGAAAAACTTTCCGAACTCAAAGGCGAAGAACTGCTTAGCTACCTGACTCACAAGAACGGCCATTACCGCGATACAGCGCAGCGCCTCATCGTAGAACGTCAGGACCGCTCCGTAATAGCAGCTCTCTCTAACGACAAAGTTTACGACTCCAAACAACCAGGCTACGTGGCCATTCACGCCCTCTGGACTCTAGATGGCATCGATGCAGCCACCCCTGCCGTCATTATCAAGGCCCTGAAGCACAAAGACCATGATGTTGCTAACAGCGCTCTGGAGATCGCTGCTAAGCATCGCTGGACTGACGAGGTTCTGGCATCAGAAGTCGCTAAACTTGCTAGCACTCCACAGAACATTCACGGTGTGGTCAAAACACTTGTAGCCCTTGGTCAATCAGCAGAAGCCCTCAAAATTATCGAGATGAATCCAAAGCTCCGTGGACTCAATGAAGCCTTCGTCAGCGGCCTTGGCCCTGACATCAGCACCTTTGATGTGAGCACCGTCAAATCCGGCTCCTTGGTGAAACTCATCGCAGCCGCCAAGAAAGCTGCAGGGCCTCATCAGGAAAAGCAGCGTAAACTTGAAAAGTGGGCGCACGAGAGCATCAAGCGCGGAGCTGACATCTATGTAGTGAAAGCCGCCTGTGCAGGCTGCCATGGACTGAAAGGTCAGGGAGCACCTAACATGGGGCCTCCGTTAAACAACTCTGAGTGGGTCACGGGTGATGCTAACCGCCTCGCCAAAATCCTCCTCGTTGGTATCCAAGGCCCCATCATGGTCAACGGTCAGCTCTACAAGGCCCCTAACATCATGCCCATCATGCCAGGCTTCCATCAAAACACTTCGATCAGTGACCAAGACTATGCCGATGTCATGAACTACATCCGCAACTCTTGGGACAATGAAGCTCCGTCCGTCAAGAAAGACATCATCCCTGCTGTCCGCAAAGAGGTTGCTGAAAATAATTTCCTGCCTCTCGACGCAGAAGAAGAGCAGAAAAAAGCCAAAGCTCAGGCTAAAAAAAAATAAGCTCAAGCTCAGCTAGCAGTTCAAAAACAGAAAAAAGCGCAACTCGGCCTCAATGGCCTTGGGTTGCGCTTTTTGTCTTATTGATCGGGTCAGGCTTGTTCGTTTTCTGGAAACGCCCTAAATCATGACTCGCAATTCTCTGAGTTACATCAGCTGGGCGCCAGCTTCTGCTAGCGGACTGCGCTCACCTCTAGAGAGTGATATATGCGCCGTGAATGGCTGCCCTTTCAGTCGGTTTCTCGTATAGACCAGACCGTTACTACGACTATCCACATAAGGGTTATCAATCTGTGCAGGATCCCCTACCATCACGAGCTTGGAACCACGTGACATACGAGTCACAACGGTCTTCGCCTCTTGTGGTGTCAACTGCTGTGCTTCATCCAGCACAAAGAAGCGGTTCGGGATGGAACGCCCCCTGATGTAGCAGAGAGCTTCGATCTCAATGACCCCCTGCTCCAGCAGATGCTCATAGGCTTTCGTAGGCTGCAAGGCTGCATTGGCGGCCTCTTTCTTCGCTTGCTTGCGTCGTGGTCCCTGCTGATGAGGATTAGGTGGCCCCATCAGAAGCTCCAAAGCATCGTAGATCGGCTGTAGCCATGGCCTCATTTTCTCATCCAAGTCGCCAGGTAAGAAACCGAGCTGCTCACCCATTGCGACAACCGGCCGGCTGATCGTAATACCGTTGTACTCACGGTTAAACATTTCATGCAGACCTGCCGCAATCGCCACCAGTGTCTTACCCGTACCCGCCTGACCGTAGCAAGTCACCAGTGAAATATCCGGATTCAGCAAGGCATCGATCAGGCACTTCTGCCCCAAGTTCAATGGCTTGAGGTGATGCCCATCTGGTATTCTAAGCACCTCTGGAATTTGCAAGCGGACAAAGGTCCCATCGGCATCCAGCCTAGCGGGCATGGTCTGCTTCTCGCTGGCTTTCAGCAAGACATACTGGTTCAGAACCACGCCATTGCGCCGCTCATGCTCCAAAGAAAGCTCACCAGAGCTCGCAAAACGCTGAAGCTCGTTTGGATCGACATCCACAGACATCAGCTCGTAGTTAGATACCTCTCGAGGATCTACTTTGTCATTCAGATAGTCCTCGCATTGGATATGAACAGCCTTGGCCTTGAGCTGCATGTTCAAGTCCTTGGTCACTAAAATCACCTTACTATCGTTATGCTCCGCAAGTAGCAACGTAGCCGCCAAGATCCGATGATCGACACGTTCCCGGTCTGGAAAAACCCTGAGGAACTGTGCGAGCATTTCCGAGTTATCCATGCAAAATGTGGGATCATAGATGACCAATCGCACCGTCCCTCCACCTTCGGTAGGGACACCAGTAGTCACTGATTCCCCGCTATTAAACATCTCAGTCAGCCTGCGGTGCACTCTTCGCGCATTGGCGCCACGCTCGGATTGCTCATTCTTGAACTTATCCAGCTCAGAAAGCACATCGGTAGGAATACAGATATGGTGTTCAGCAAACCTGCCAAGACATGCGGGATCATGCAGTAGAACATTGGTGTCCAACACGAAGTTCTTGGCGGTCTGGTTCGGGGCTTTGATTCCGAATTCCTGTAGTCGCCTTTTGCCTCCCAATTTTGAGGTTTCATTCTGGGTGCCCTGCTTGGCTGCAGCCGACTTCAGTTGGGTTGTTTGGCTCATGCTTAGTTTTCACACAAATGCGGCGTTAAAGGAGGAGCAAGTGCACCCCTCGCCGCTGGGGGACCTGCAGTACCATCCATGACAGATGGCCATTGGAAAAAATTATTCAAGTCAACTAAAGTATCACAACATTCTGTCCGTAAAATCAACATCAATCTTACTCAACATTGCCTGACAACACACGCAAAAGAGCACATCTCGCTGTAAGACAGCAGTCAGCAAACGCCCCTCCCTAGTAGAAAATCTGCGCTAATTCGTGCAAAAAATGACGTGCAATAATGACAGCTCACTACTATGTAACCCAGCAGTGAAAGCTCTTGTTAAATCTAAAGCGGAAGAAGGTCTCTGGCTCGAAGACGTACCAGAACCAGAAGTAGGTCCTATGGATGTTTTGATTAAGATCAAAAAGACATCCATCTGTGGTACTGACGTACATATCTGGAAGTGGGACAAGTGGGCCCAGAAGACCATCCCCGTCCCTATGACAGTCGGTCACGAATTCTGTGGTGAAATCGCAGCTGTCGGTGACGGCGTCAGAGATTTCAAGGTTGGCGAACTCGTCTCCGGTGAAGGCCACATCGTCTGTGGTCACTGCCGCAACTGTCTTGCTGGCCGCCGCCATCTCTGCCCGAATACTCTCGGTGTAGGAGTCAACCGTACAGGAGCTTTTGCCGAGTACCTCTCCATCCCGGCAGTCAACGCCTACAAGGTAGACCCATCCATCCCTGAAGATCTCATCTCCACTTTCGACCCACTCGGTAACGCTGTTCACACAGCGCTCTCATGGGATCTGGTGGCTGAGGACGTTCTCATCACAGGAGCTGGTCCAATCGGTTGCATGGCAGCCTCTGTAGCCAAGTTCGCAGGTGCCCGTCACGTTGTTGTCACAGACGTTAACCCGTACCGCCTTGAGCTCGCTGAAAAACTCGGCGCCACCCGCGTGGTCAACGTGGCTAACGAGAACCTCAACGACGTCAAAAAAGAGCTCGGCATCAAAGAAGGCTTTGACGTCGCACTGGAAATGTCCGGTCACCCAAGCGGCCTGAATGACATCCTCGAGCACACCTCCAACGGCGCTAAAGTTTCCCTTTTAGGCATCTTCCCTGAGAATGTTGCCATCGACTGGGACAAAGTGATTTTTAAAGGACTCATCCTCAAGGGCATCTACGGCCGTGAAATGTTTGAGACCTGGTACAAGATGACCTCCATGATCCGTGCTGGCATGGACACCTCAGCCGTCATCACCCACAAATTCCATTACACCGATTTCGCCAAAGGATTCGAGACGATGCTCTCCGGCCAATCCGGCAAGATCGTTCTAGATTGGGAGTAAAGCGAAATACCCTCCAACCTATATACCTACAATCGCGAGCCGCACCCTCACAGGTGCGGCTTTTTTCTTACCCTAGAACAGCCATACCGGGCGCTCTCATTACAGCAAACCTTCATGATCCCAACCAGACTGTATCTTAGACAGAAGCACCAATGGCACCATTTGCCCCCCAGCCTCTATTCTATCAGAAAATGTTACTAGTTTGCCATGGACATTCATACATTCCGCATGTTACTGGCAGTCCGTCCCTTTTGGACAACACCTCCAACCACCCTCTCCCTCACTATGGCTACATCAAAATCGGCTACCCTAGCCTGTACCCTCCTATCCCTATCAACGATTGCAACCTATGCTGCGACTGGTGACCCGCTCGGAACTGAGCTGCGCCTGGCCCAAGGCGGCACTGGAAACCATGACGACTATTTCATGGATTACCGTAGCACCACGGCTCTCACCAACGGTACAATTGTTGTTGGCTTCAACTCACGTCACAACAGCGCGGCTTCACCTCAATCTCCCGATGGTGATGACTATGGTGGCTACTTCCGCATGTATACCAAGGATGGGGTCGTGATCGGCTCAGCGCCCATATCACCCTACTCTGACATCAATGCCTCAGGCACCGGCAGACAGAGAGGCCCAGTGGTGCAGGCATTGACTGGTGGAGGCTTTGCCGCAGTGTGGCAATCAAGAGGTGGTCCCGGAGACACGGACGATGGAGATGTCTACACCCGAGTCTACAATGCAAGTGGCGTGGCTGTTTCTAGCACCATCCGAGTCAATGAGAATGATCCATCGGGTGTCGCTGACGAGCAGCGGGAAATGGCAGTCGTCGCCCTTTCCGGCGGTGGCTATGCAGTGGTCTGGCGCGATGACAATGACAACAGCGGCAATAAAGACGACCTTTATGTTCGAGCATTCAATGCCAACGGAACCGCCAAGGGGGCAAGTGTACAGCTCGGCTCCAATACTCTTCATGGGCCACTATTTCAGGATTTCAGTGATGCTGTAGCTCTTGATGATGGAGGATTTGTGGTTTCATGGCGTACACGGACTTCAGGCAGCAGCGGCACTGGTACAAGCGCTGATGGCACGAATTCTGGCTACGGAGCATTCTACCAAGTATTTAATGCGGACGGCACAGCAGAAAGTGCCGTGCTTTTCCCATACAATGACATCAACCCAAATGGCACTGGTGGACAAAACACACCCAAGCTGGCAGCTTTGAGTGGTGGATTTGCGATCACCTGGCACTCTACTGGCGGCCCAGGAGATGTCTATAATCCAGGTAACACCAGCAATGGAGGCGACACCTATACCCGAGTATTCAACAATGCTGGCGTGCCAAATGCCACTGGCACTGTAAAAGTCAATGACCTGCAAACCTCCGACGAGGAAACACCAACAGCCATCGTGGCTCTGACCGGAGGAGGCTACGCAGTAGTCTGGCGTGACGACGACGAAGTAGGTGGAGTCAACAAAGACGACTACTATGTGCGCGCCTTCACAGCTGCGGGTGTAGCTCAAGGTGCCAGTGTTCAACTCGGCGATGCGAACCACGATGCCAAGTTTCAGGACTTTGGCTCACTCATTGCACTCAGCGATGGAGGTTACGCCGCTTCTTGGAGAACTCGTAGTGAAGGCAGCAGTGGCTCAGGAGCCAGTGTGGATGGCACGAACTCTGGATACGCATCTTCTTTCCAAGTCTTCAATGCAAACGGTACCGCCCGCTCTACGGTGACCTTCCCCTACTTTGACATCAACCCGAATGGCACAGGTGGCCAGTCGAGTATGCAACTTGCCCCTATCGCAGCTGGAGGCTTCGCGGCGATCTGGACATCAGTCGGCGGACCGGGAGATGTGGCTGCCTCAGGATCCACAAATCCGACAACAGGTGGAGATGTCTACACCCGCCTCTACAATAACGATGGCACCGCTGCCAGCGGCACCAAACAAGCACACGTTGCAGAGCCAACTGGCACCAATGACGACCAAGCAGCTGTCGAGGTGATTGAAGCCCAGGGCAGCTACGCGGTTGTCATCAAAGACGACAACGAAGATACGAACAACAAGGACGATTACTTCATCCGCTTCTTTGAGTCTCCTGAGGTCGTAGTGAATACACCTCCAACACTTTCGTTGACAGGAGCAAACCCGTTTTATGTCGAGTGTAATATTGATAGCTTCACCGACCCTGGTGCCACAGCCACAGACGCAGAGGATGATGACTCTACTCTCACTGTGACCAGTTCCGGAACAGTCAACACCGCAGTATTAGGTAGCTACACGATCACCTATAACGTCAGCGATAGTGGCAACGCAGCAGCCACCCCTATCACCAGAACAGTCACCGTCCGCGATACCACTAAGCCAGTCATTACCCGGACTGGAGCAGCCCTTATCTACCTCGAACAAAAGGTCGACAGCTACACCGATCAGGGAGCCACGGTCACGGATGCCTGTGATTCCACTGTGTCTGTCGTCACTGGGGGTGCGACAGTAAACCCTAACGTGGCAGGTAATTATGTGATCACCTACAATGCCACGGATGCCTCTTCCAACGTCGCTACACAAGTAACCCGTACCGTAACTGTGCGTGACACCACTCCCCCAACGATCACTCGCAATGGAGTAGCCACTCTAACACTTGAGGCCGGAGTAGATAGCTACACAGAACAAGGAGCCACCGCTACGGATATCGTCGATGGTTCAGTAGGCGTAACCATCGGTGGCGACACGGTGAACACCAACGTTCCCGGAGTTTACACCGTCACCTACAATGCCAAGGATGCAGCCAATAACAGCGCTATCCAAGTCACACGCGTCGTCACGGTCCGAGATACGACACAGCCTGTCATCACCATCATAGGCCCATCCGTTCTGACCTTGGAAGCCACTGTTGATACTTACACAGAACAAGGTGCGACAGCTACGGACAACATTGACGGCTCTTTACCAGTAACGATTGGTGGCGACACGGTAAATACCAATGTCCCGGGGACTTACATTGTTACCTACAACACCAAAGATTCCTCCAACAACAATGCTACCACAGTCATACGAGTCGTCACTGTTCGAGATACCACACCACCAGTCATCTCTCGCATCGGTGCGGCTACCCTCACGGTGGAAGCAGGAAGTAGCTACACTGACCAAGGCGCTACCGCGACAGATTCAGTAGACGGAAACGTCTCTGTCACCGTAGGCGGAGATACTGTAAACACCAGTGTCCCAGGCAACTACACCATCACCTATAATGCTAAAGATGCAGCTAATAACAACGCTGTTCAGGTCACACGCGTAGTCACCGTGCAGGACACCACTGGACCTGTGATTTCACTCACAGGACCGAGCACTCTCACGCTTGAAGCCGGTGTGGACAGCTACTCCGAACAAGGTGCTACAGCGACAGACAATGTCGATAGTTCAGTCAGCGTGACCATTGGCGGTGATGTAGTGGACACAAACGTGCCTGGCACCTATACCGTCACTTACAATGCAAAAGACTCACTTGATAATGCAGCAACTGAGGTAACTCGTACCGTAACCGTGCAGGACACCACCCCGCCGGTTATCACGCTCATCGGGGATGCCAGCATCACCCTACAAGCTGGAGTAGACAGCTACTCTGAGCAAGGAGCCACCGCAGTCGACATCATTGACGGCTCAGTCAATGTCGTTATTGGAGGCGATACCGTGAATCCTAACGCGGTCGGAGTCTATACCGTGAGCTACTACGCAGAGGACAGCAGATCAAACAACGCTCAAATCACACGTACGGTAAATGTGGTTGCCCCTCCACAGTACTCCATTGTTGCACTCAACTCTTCAAAACTCGAAGGAAATTCTGGCACGACAGAGCTAACCTTCACCGTATCCCGTACCGGCGCAACCGACCGCTCAGGCTCCGTGAACTGGGCGATCACCAACTTGGGAACTCATCTCAACAGCAGCGACTTCCTGGCTACCTCAGGGACTCTTAACTTTGCTGCCGACCAAACTTCACAGGTTCTCACGATCCTGGCTCAAGGCGATCAAGTGGTAGAACTGGATGAACAGTTCACCGTGGAACTCAGCCAGGCCCTACCTAGTGGAGCTTTGATTAACCCTTCAGCGAAAAGTGCCCAAGGCACCATCCAAAATGATGATCAGGCCAGCATTGCCATCTCAGCCGGCAGCGTGACTGAAGGTGACTCTGGGACTCCTAAACTTACCTATAGCGTCACTCTCACTGGAGAGGTTGATACTGCGGTATCTGTCGACTTTGCGACTCAGGACGGCGGAGCCAGCGCAGGTGATGACTACACAGCCAAAAACTCTTCCATTACCCTGAGTTCAAGTGCTGCCACGACCGTCACTGTGGACGTTCTTCCTGACAACCTCGCTGAAACAAATGAAACAGTCACGGGATTGCTGTCCAACATCGCTGCAGGTTCACGTAACGTGATCTTCACCAACACGTCTGCTCTGGCTACGATCAATGATGACGATGCCAAGCCAGTTGCGGTCGCAGACTCAGGCTATGAAGTTGATGAAAATCGCTCCGTGACCGTCCCTGCGGCTACAGGCCTTCTGGCGAATGATACCGATGAGGATGACGGCAATGGCTTTGCCAACCTCACTGCTGTAGAAATCGTAGATAACCCTGCCCATGGTGTCATCCAGCTCCAGCCAGACGGTGGATTCACCTTCACTCCAACAGCCGACTACTTCGGTCCAGATACTTTCAGCTACCGTGTCAGTGATGGCACCAACACAGCTGTTGGAAATGTCAGCATTACCATCAACGAGCTCAATGTAGCGGACATCGCGATCAGCTCCGAAGTTCTTCAGAGTTCACTGGTAGCTGGTGGCGAAGCTCGCGACACCTTCCGTGTCACCGTGACGAACAATGGCCCGGATCACGCCACAACGATCAAGCTAGCTCAGCTACTCTCACTCCCATCAGGTGTAGCCACTGTGAGTGCAGTGCCTTCATCCGGGACAATCACGGACGACACCTGGTCACTCGACCTACTCAACGGTCAAAGCGCCACGGTCGTGATCAGACTACAAGCAGCAGACTCAGCCACAGCTGGTGCTGATGTGATTAGCCTGTCCACTAGCCTCGCTAGTCTGAAAGAGGTGGATGAAACACCAGAGAACAACCTCTCTGCGGTCACTGCTTCCGTTGTCAAAGCGACAGAAGTCACCATCACCAGTGGTACACCCACCATTAACCCTCAGACAGGTCTCATCGAGGTTCTGGTAACTATCAACAATACCAATGCGAGCACCATTGATGGAGCACGCATCTATGTGAGTGGATACCCTAGCAACACGACGCTGTATAACGGTACAGGAATCCGCTCATATGGCAATCCAGCCGTCGCCACAGAATACCTGCTCTACAACATCTCCATCCCAGCAGGCACCAGCGTACAAGTACCTGTGGTCTTCTACCGTGCAGATCTCGACACAGCGTTTAGTCCTGACTTCAACATAGAGCTACTATCCACTCCAGAGGTCGTACCTGTAGGAGTAGGCTCACCTGCAGGAGTCTTCCGCATCATCAAACGCCCGGGAAATGCCTATATGATCGAGCTCGATACCGAGCCAGGTGAGCGCTACCGCATTGAGTACAGTGATGATCTAATCAACTGGGTTGGCGTTCCTACCGTGGTTCCAGCCACTACAAACCGGACCTTCTGGACGGATAACGGACTACCTGACACCAGCAGCCACCCATCTACCAAATCCAGACGCTTCTACCGCGCCTACAAGCTTCCTATTGAGGAGTAATCACTCTAACCAAACCTCTTCACCCCTTGAATACCATGTTTACACGTACCTCCCTCATCACTGGGCTGCTACTCTCCTCTTGCTCAGTCTATACCTTTGCAGGCACCGCGGTCTCTCTACCATTGGATACCGCCGAGGAACCATCCAGTCCGTGGCGCCTTCGCTCTGGTGTCATGTGGAGAAAAACCGGAGCACTAAGCATCAGCCCAGATGCTTTCGGCGCCTACACGGCCGGGCTCCCCGCCTTCACCAGTCATGTTGGTGAAGCTGACCAAGATGCCGACCGCACCTACGCTGACGGCTTTGTTAACATCGGTGCCGCCACTCCTAACACTGGATTGACCTCTTACTGGGGATACGACAATTCCAGCCAAGTTGTAGGAGACAGCATTACCTTCAACTCGACTCCGATCACTACACTCACTAGTGCAGAAGCAGCCAAAACCGGGGACAGCACCTCAGCGGTTCCCTATATCGAGCTCGCCTATCTCGTGCCGGTCAATGACCAGTTAGAAGCCGGCGTCTCTCTTCAGTTCGCCTTCAATGGCCTTAGCTCAAGTATCAACAGCACACTGGATGAAGCTTCCGTTGTGGTTTCAGATACCTATAACGTGCCATCAGGCTTCATTTTCCCATCTCCGGGTTATGTCGGTACGTTTCCAGGTCCCGGACCACTGATTAACAATCAGCCTGACTCTCGCACAGCAGTATCCACACCGATACAGAGTTACGCGTATCAATTCGAAGCCGACACTGACGTCTACAGCCTTGCCCTTGGAGCCGAGCTACAGTGGCAGCCCAAAGGTTCTGTCTATGTGGGCTTTTCCAGCGGCCTAGTGATCAACTATGTCGACTGGTCAGCTAGCTGGTCAGCGCCCACATTCTCCGGATCTTCAGCATCTCAAGCAAGCTTTGGCGACGACGGCGACGATATCCTCTATGGCTTCTACTCCAAAGCAAACATTGGCTACCAATTAGACGAAAACTGGAGCCTCGAAGGCTTCTTCCGCTATGACTGGACCGAGTCACTGGAGGAACGAGTCAGCACCACAGCCTTTGATGTGAATCTCTCCGGCTGGAGCGGCGGCGTAGGAGTCACCTATCGCTTCTGATTCCCCCCTGCTTGATTCTTTTCACAACTTAAACTCACCTGCTTGGCCACTTTCTCTCAGAGAGTGGCCAAGTCTATTCTAGATATAGAACGATTTTCGTCCTGCCCGCCATAATCCCGTTATCCTTCAATTTGGTCCATACGGAAATCACACGGACTTGAGAATCATTTACGAGAAATGCTCCACATACTAGCTAAAATGCCTAAGGTCCATCTTGAGCCGTAACCTAACAAGTTAGGCTTCTTTTGTTACCAAACTTCACCTAAATTCAACTATGAACATTTAGTTCACGGAATCCATCTAGAAACCCAAACAAAAACCCTCCAAACATATTGATGTTAAACACCCTGCAGAAGTATCACTTCTACTATGCTACACGCATAAATAGAAACTCGACATCATTATGAAAAAACTACTCTCTATCCCTAAAACACTCCTACTCACAGGAGTGCTACTGATGACACCCATAGCCGAGGCGGGTAATTATCTCCATACGATTAGCTCAAAACCTAATATCACAGCTGTCTATCAAGAGTTTGAAGCCCAGAATCAAACAGGAAACATGTACTCAGCTTTCCAGTTCAATGGCGGATACCTAGGATTCACAGCCGAAGGTTATATCAACTTCTCCATTTGGGATAGCACGGGGTCCGCCGCCAGCTTGGTCGAGGGGCCAGACTCAAGGTTAGGAGGAACTCATCAGTCATTCGGCAACGAGGGAACTGGATATAAAACACAATTACATTACGGGTGGCAAACCAATGTCAGATACAAACTCTTCGTCTCAGTCGAACACTCAGGAAATGACACGATTTACCGTGGTTGGGTTGGCCGTGTCGGTAGCCTAGACTGGTACAAGTGCGGCGCCATCCGTAAGGCCAATGTCACAAAGTATGTCGGCTCCACGACTTTCTTTTTGGAACTCTTCAATGGAGGAAGCGCTGAAAGAGACTTGGCTCACACCTCAGGTTGCAGTGTGGCCTGGCTTAAAAATAATGACGGCTGGACCTCTGGTGATAGCCTGAAATGGACGGCAAATGATCCAGACACACTTCATAAAAGCACAATCTCACAAGACAGTAGATTTGTCTATCTCAGCACTCAAAGAGGAAATGTAGATAACAAAACAGTCCCCTACTTCTATGACTTCATGGTCAAATCTCCTGCTCTAGAGCCAAGTAATCCAGCAGTAAATTCCACGACTTTCACGTTTGAACATAATTCAACTGGCAAGGCCATCACAGACGATGAACCAGGCCTATTTATGAGTTCAGCCAAACAAGCGGGACACGCCTGGAAATTGATCAACCATAGCAATTCATCAAATGTGCACTTCGACAACGTCTATTTTAGTGGAGACCGTTTACATGCCACCCCTACTGGCGACCTAGTCAATATAGCCGATAATATCTGGAGTGGACCTAATACGCAGTGGCAACTGGTCCCCGTAAATAACTACGGCTGGTACTACATCATCCATCAATCTAGCGGCATGAAACTCCATTATAATGGAGGAGATCTCAATTTGGTTGAACCAAAATGGAATGGTCCGAATGTTCAATGGACGCTTCGGAATTAGGACGATTGATAAAGCATAGAAAACCAAACGAGCCGTACCGTGACAGGTGCGGCTTCTTTGTCTCAATGCGTGGACACAAAAAAACCTCGCCGAATGGCGAGGTAATGGCCGAGCACTCCCGACAGGATTCGAACCTGTGACCCACGGATTAGAAATCCGTTGCTCTATCCAGCTGAGCTACGGGAGCTTTACTCGGCGAGGGATTAGGTAGGCATCAGAGGCAGAATTGGCAAGTATTTTTCAGCGTTCTGTCAGGATTTAAACCAGATAGCTGTTGCATGCGCGGCCATTTGCCTCTAGCCACGAGCACAATCCACACACTTTCCTATGTTTATGTTCAAAAAGAAACGCGGCAATTTGAGGGACGATACCCTATCGGGACTGACGGTCTCTCTGGTCCTTGTGCCTGAGGCCATTGCGTTCTCCTTCATCGCCGGAGTGAACCCACTCGTTGGCCTCTGGTCCGCCGTTTTCGTGGGCTTCATCACCGCTGCATTTGGTGGCCGCCCGGGCATGATCTGCGGTGCTACTGGTGCTATTGCCGTAGTGGCTGCTAAAGCATTCCAACTTGGTGGCGCCACAGGCATCGAGGGCATGGACTACAAATATCTCTTCATTGCCTTGATTCTGGCAGGTGTGATCCAGACCACGATTGGTCTACTCAAGATGGGTCGATTGGTGCGTCTGGTCCCCCACCCGGTCATGATGGGATTCGTCAATGGTCTCGCGGTTCTGATCGCCATGGGCCAGCTTGAGTTCTTCAAGACCTTCAAAGGGAACTTCGACGATGAAAACAACCGCGTGTTCGAATGGATCGACGGCAGCCAACTGGGAATGATGATTGCCTTGGTCCTCGTCACTATGGGGATTGTGACCTTCCTTCCCAAGCTCACCAAGGCGGTTCCTCCCTCTCTCGTGGCCATCGTGGGCGTGGGACTGGTCACTTACTTCGGTCTCGTGGACGGACGCACAGTCGGTGACGTTCTCGAAGCCAACTCCGGTTCGTCCGCGATGGACAACCAATTCAACCCGGCCCTGGTCAGTCTCGACGGCATCCCATGGGGTGAATGGTCCTTCTGGGCGGCTATCCTACCTATCTCTCTGACCATCGCCATCGTCGGTCTGATCGAATCCCTGCTGACCCTTCAGCTGATCGACGAGATCACCGATTCCCGCGGTAAATCAAACCGTGAATGTCTGGCCCAGGGCGCGGCGAACATGATGTCTGGCCTCTTTGGCGGCATGGGAGGCTGTGCTACGATTGGCCAGTCCCTGCTGAACATGAAATCCGGTGGACGAGGCCGCACCTCAGGTATCGTCGGAGCCCTCTCCCTCTGCGCACTGATCCTCTTCGGCTATGATCTCATCATCAGCATTCCTATTGCCGCCCTCGTGGGTGTGATGTTCATGATCGTGATCGCCACCTTCGAGTGGTCCAGCTTCAAGACCTTTGGCAAGGTGCCTAAGACAGACATCTTGGTCATTGTGGTGGTGACTGCAGTCACCATTATCTCCCACAACCTCGCTCTCGCGGTATTCGTAGGTATCCTGGTATCTGCACTCGTTTTCGCTGCCAAAAGCTCCAAGCACGTCACCGTTGAAGTCCTCAAGGATACTGACGAGGAACGCATCTACGCAGTCGAGGGAATGATTTACTTCGCCTCAGTCAGCGACTTTGCCGAGCACTTTCAGGCCAAGAGCGACACTCCAAAAATTGTCATCGATTTCGAAAAAGCACGCATCTGCGACCTTTCAGGCATCGAGGCCATCCACGCCATGTCCGAGCGCTACCGCAAGGCTGGCAAAGAGCTACGCCTGCGCCACCTTTCCCCGGACTGCCGCCACATGATCGAGAAGGCCGGCACGCTCGTGGACATCGAAGTCGCCCCTGACGATCCAGACTACACAGTCGCCAACTTGCGCGCACAAAAAGCCGACTAATTGCAGCTGGCTAACATTTTCACTTTCCACACAGCCCGCTGGCTTTTTAACTAGCGGGCAGTATGGGATCAGCTGACAAGAAAGGACTCTTCATCGTCATCGAGGGAATCGATGGCACCGGGAAATCAACCCAAGCCAAGCGGCTCGCCGAGAGTCTGCGTGAGCAGGGTGAAACCGTCCTGCTGGACCGTGAGCCATCTGACGGACCTTTTGGCAAAATCCTCCGTGAGTCCATGACGGCTGGCCGGCTCTCTCCTGATGAGGAGCTGGAACTCTTCCACAAGGACAGGAAACAACACGTCGAGGACGTCATTCAGCCAGCCTTGGCGCGTGGCGAGCACGTTATCCTGGATCGCTACTACTTCTCTACCATGGCGTATCAGGGGGCTCGTGGTTTTGATGTAGCCGAGCTAAGAGCCACCAACGAAGCATTTGCCCCCGCCCCGGATCTCCTGTTCATTCTCGATCTCCCCGTCGACAAGGCTCTGGACCGGATCGGTGCACGCGGCGACACGGCAAATGAATTCGAACAACGGGACGCGCTGCAGTTTTGCCGCGACGTCTTTCTCAGCGTCAAAGACGAGCCCTATGCAGAGGTGATCGATTCCACCCCCTCGCTGGATGCCATCCATGAGCAGATGAAAACCATCGCCCTGCAGAAAATCAAAGCCTAAGACAGTGAGTCAGCATAGCGAGATCCAGCAACGTGCGAAATTCGACCAAGTTCGATACGCCAACTGCTGGGAAGATGCGGACATTCTCGTGGAAGCACTCCAACCGGCTGGCAGGTTCTGTGTGAGCATTGGCTCTGCTGGCGACAATTCCTTTTCTCTACTAGCGGAAGGCGCGGCCCAGGTCATTGCTGTGGAGCTGAATCCCACCCAAGTGGCCTGTATCGAACTCAGGAAAGCGGCCTACAGCGAGCTAACTTATGATGAGTTTCTCATCTTGTTAGGCGAACGAGACGGTGAACGCCTCCCCTTGTTCGAGCGATGCAGCTCTCATCTCACGCAAGACTCTCTGGCGTTCTGGAGCAGCCGGATGGAGGAGATCGAAACAGGCTTCTACCGTCACGGCAAGTTCGAGAACTACTTCAAGCTCTTCCGTAACAGGATCATTCCGCTGATTCACAGCCGCAAACGAGTCGCAGCTCTTTTGCAGGAAAAGTCACTTCCTGAGCGCAAAGCCTTTTACGACAAGGTCTGGAATTCCTGGCGCTGGCGGCTTCTCTTCAATCTCTTCTTTTCCCGCACCGTCATGGGGCGCTTAGGCCGTGACCCTTCCTTCTTCGACTATGTGGAAGGCTCTGTGGCCGACCGCATCCTAGGCCGGACCAAGCACGCTCTCACAGAGCTCTCTCCACATGACAATCCCTACCTGCGCTGGATTCTCAACGGCTGCTATGGAGAGTCCCTGCCGCATGCCCTGCGTGAGGAGAACTTTGAAACGATCAAAGCCAACATCGACAAATTCACCATCGAATCCCGCCCGCTGGAAAGTCTCCTTACCAATGGACAGGAAAAATTCGACGCCTTCAACTTGAGCGACATCTTCGAATACATGTCCGAGCAGAACTTCCGCGCCTTGCTGGAGCAAATCTGTTCCGCCTCCAATCCCGGAGCACGTCTTGCCTACTGGAACATGCTCGCACCGCGGAGCCGTCCAGAAGACATGGCCGACAAGCTCCAGTCTCTGCCCGAGCTCTCGGAACAACTCCACCTACAGGACAAGGCCTTCTTCTACTCGCGCTTCATTGTGGAGGAAGTCTTATGAACCCCTGGCTGGCGATTCTAGTCTGTACGCTTCTGCTAGGCGCTCTGTTGGCCATCACCGCCCGCGCGTCTAAATCGAACAAAGTCGCCCCAGAGACTGCACGTAAGATGGTCCATGTCGGCATGGGTCTGATCTGCCTGACTTTCCCTTGGATCTTTTCAGACGTCTGGCCAGTGCTGGTACTGGGAGGCATGGCAATCACCGGGCTGATTGCCATTCGCTACTCCCGCCTAAGAAACAGTATCGGTAGTGGGCTCTTTGCGGTCAGCAGACACTCGCTGGGGGAAATTCTCTTTCCCATCGGTGTGGCTTGGGTCTTCTCCATGTCGAAAGGCAACCCGGTCACCTACATCCCCCCTATTCTGCTCCTGACCATTGCAGACACTGCAGGCGCGATCGCTGGTACCCGCTGGGGAAAGCACCACTTCAACGCAGCTGGTTCCGTCAAGAGCATCGAAGGCTCATCCGCGTTCGCCATCGCCGGTTTTCTCAGTGTGGCCGCCCCGCTCTTTCTTTTCAGCACACTTTCAGCGGTCACTATTCTGTCGCTCTCTACTGCGATAGCCATCTTCACCATGGCGGTTGAGGGCGCCACTGGCCACGGAGCGGACAACATCCTGCTGCCTGTGGGCTCCTACTTCCTCATCGACTACTACTTAGGGCTCGAACATAGCGCCTTGTGGTTGAGGGTCATCGCTCTCGTCGTTTTACTCGTGCTTCTTCTGGTTCTCCACAAAAGGCACGCACTCAATGGAGCCGCCATTCTAACAGCCATGCTATTTGGCTTTGCAGCCTTCATGCTGGGCGGTCCAGCCTCTCTGCTCTCAGGACTGGCACTCTTCATCGTTCACCTTCTGGTACAGCGCACCATCCCAAAGGAGCGCTGCGTCAAATACTCCATCGATATCATTTTTGCCTTTGCCTTACCTTCCCTCTTCTGGCTGGCAGTCAGTGATGGATTGCATCTGCCACTCGCCGTATGCCAACTTGGTTTCATCAGTAGCCTTTGCGCCAGTGTAGCGATGCTGCATGCAGGAACGATGCTCTTCACGGGAAGAGAGGGTCACGCTCCGGGAATGTGCTTGGTAAAAACTCTCTTCGTGGCTGCTCCCGCACTCCTGATACGAGATCTTCCTCCAAGCTATCTGATCTCCTGGTGCACAAGCACTCTGGTCATGAGCCTGATATCTGCTAGAGTCTTTTATTGCTGGCGTGGCCATCCCCACGACGATGCACCAGACACCTGGTGGAAGGTAGCCATCCTCAGTCTGGCAGCCAGTGCCCTGACCGTATCCCTGACCCAACTCTTATGCTCATAAGCCATCCTGAAAACCTAAGTGCTGATGCACACTTCGAAGAAGGAGACAACAGCGCTTCCCTCTGGTGGTCTGCCGTCCCTGAGGTAGCCGGAGAAACAGTGGCCACTATCGGAAACTGTCAGCTTGGCTGCGAGGAAAGCGCACCTGATTTCTTGAGAAAGCTCCTCAGCTGGAGCAAGGCACACAATGGATCTACAGTGATCTTCGGTCCCATGGACGGGAATACCTGGCGTTCTCACCGTGCCGTCACCTACTCAGATCAGCGCCCACCTTTCCTGATGGAGCCAAATACCCCAGCAAGCTGGCCAGCTATTTTCGAAGCAGCAGGCTTTTCCCCCTACTCTGCATACTCCTCTTCCACCGTAGATCTGACAGCAGAGCAACCTGACTTCTCTAAATTGGAGAAACGCCTGGAGGACGCTGATGTTCAGCTGCGCTGCATCAATATGGAAAATTTCGAGGATGAGCTCAGATCCATTTTCCAGCTCAGCCTCCAAAGCTTTCAGCATAATGTACTCTACACGCCGATTACCGAGGCGGAATTCATGAGCAAGTATCTGGAAGCCAAGCAAATGGTCAACCCCGATCTTGTCCAGCTAGCCATCGATGGCGAGGAAACCGTAGGCTTTATGTTCGCCTTCCCTGATCCGATTGCCCTTAAATCAGGCGATCCTCCAGCCGTCATCATGAAGACTCTGGCCACTAAACTCGACCGTAAATACTCTGGACTAGGATCTCTGCTCGTGAACCGCGTGCATGAAGCGGCCAGCCGGAAAGGCATCCTGCAGGCCTACCACGCCCTCCAGCACGAATCTAACAAATCTCAAAGATTAAGCGAACGATTCAAACCCACAGTCTTTCGCCGTTACACCCTCTATGCTGCACGTCCATGAACCTAGTAGACCGTCTGGCCGAACTTGCCCAAGCCCACCCCGAGCGTCTCGCTTTCATCCAGGAGCAAGGTAGCAAATCTGTGAGCATCACCTATGACAAACTCTATGAGGAGGTGTGCGCTGGTGCTGAGAGTTTCCGCAAAGCTGGGCTGAAACAAGGCGATACCATCCTCTTCCTCCATCACATCAACATTCAGCTTTATGCGGCTCTTCTGGCCACTTTCCACGCGGGAATGACAGCCATGTTTGTGGATCTAGCTGCAGGAGACCACCTCATCGATCACAGTCTCCATCTTCATCCAGCCCAAGCTTATTTCGCTTCACCTAAAGCACATCTACTACGTTTTCACTCGGCTTCCTTAAGGAAGATTCCTCGCCATTTTTCCAGCAAATGGGCCCCCTTCACCACGGCTTGGCCCAAATACCGAGCAGCCGTCCACTCTCCTGCTCAACTCTCACCAGACACTCCGGCGCTGATCACTTTCACCAGTGGCAGCACCGGGAAACCCAAAGCCGCTTGCCGCACGCACGGCTTCCTAACAGCCCAGCATCAAGCACTCTCCGAAGAGCTGGACATGCAAGAAACGCAGGTCGACCTGACTACCCTTCCGATTTTCGCCCTCGCCAATCTCGCATCCGGCATGACCTCGGTCATCGCAGACTCTGACCTCTCCGCCCCTGCCAGTGTGAATGCCACACGCATCCAGCAGCAGATGCAACGCTACCCTATCACCCGCTGCGCGGCATCACCTGCTTTCTTTAGAGCTATGTTAGATCAGAATGCGTTTCCTGATTTTAGGACTGTCTACACGGGCGGGGCTCCGGTCTTTCCCTCCATGCTGGAGCGCATTAGTCAGCAACACCCCAGCACCCAGCTCGTGACGGTCTATGGTTCAACCGAGGCTGAGCCGATTAGTCATTGCAATTGGTCTCATTGTCGCGATGAAGACTTGGAGGCAATGAAAAACGGTCATGGCCTGCTCGTGGGTAAGCCCAATGCCTACACTAAGATTGCCATCATCAAAGATCACAACGGTAAGCCACTCCCAAAGCTATCTCCAGAGGGCTTTGAAGCCATCACCTTAGCCACAGGATCCCCTGGAGAAATTGTGGTGACCGGGGATCATGTCCTGAAAGGCTACCTCAATGGTCTCGGTGATGATGAAACCAAAATCCACGTGGAAGACACAGTCTGGCACCGCACTGGAGATGCGGGCTATCTCGACGAGGATGGTCGCATCTGGCTACTCGGGCGCTGCTCTGCCAAGCTTGCACCAAAAGCAGGTGAAACCTCTCCGATCTATCCTTTCGGCGTGGAAGCCCAGGCCATGTACCTACCCGGTGTAGAGAGAGCTGCACTCGTCGATCACGAGGGAAAAAGATTACTGGCGATACAAGGCAAGGCCAGTGACCCGTCTCTGTCTTCCCTCCAGGCGCAGTGGAATATCGACCTAATCTTTCCGATGGACACCATCCCGGTGGACAAGCGTCACAACGCAAAAATCGAGTACCCGGCCCTGCGTAAATTACTCGCTGAACTTGGTGATAACGCTGGTTAGTCTGAGTCATCTGGGATAAGACGCCTGTATGTCGTCCACACCTCGATACCGCATCGCCATCGTAGGCTTTGGCAGTGCTGGCGCCAGTGCCGGAATCATGCTGGCGGCACGCGGTCATGAGGTTCATCTATTTGAGCGTGCCCCTCAAAACGAACCTGTAGGAGCTGGCTTTCTCCTTCAGCCATCGGGTATGAAAGTACTCAGAGACATGGGCATCCTCGATGAGTTGCTACCAGAGACGGCCCGGGTCGAGAAACTGTTCTGCCGCAATACGAGAGATCAGGTCATGCTCGACCTTCACTACAATGACCTCGCCCAATCATTATTCGGTGCAGGTACTCACAGGGGCACTTTCCTCACCCTACTTGAAAAGCATGCGATTACCTCTGGTGTCCATCTTCACTGGGGACACCCCATCGCATCATTCACTCAATCCACCCAGAAGGTCGCCCTCACCGAGGAGAATGGTACTACGCACAAGGATTTCGACCTTCTCCTCATTGGCGATGGTGCGAGGTCAGAGTTACGTAAACAGACCAGTATCCCCACCAAGTGCAAGCAGTACCCATGGGGAGCTCTCTGGTTCATCGGGCAACGTACTGAGGGATTTGCGACAGACACCCTATGGCAAGCCGTAGAATCGACCAATCTACTAAACGGATTCCTGCCCACTGGCACGCGAGACGACCTGCTGAGTTTGTTCTGGTCGATCCGGATGGATCGTGTCGACAAGTGGTTTTCTTCAGATCTCAACCAATGGAAGGAGCAAGTGTGCTACATGGCTCCCCAGGCAGAAGATTATCTGAAGCAGATCCACGATCACCGCGACCTCAAAGTTGCGTCCTACTACGATGTCGTGATGCCCTACTGGCATGACGGACGCACCGTCATTCTGGGAGATGCGGCTCATGCCCTGAGCCCTCAGCTCGGGCAAGGCGTCAACCTAGCCTTGCTGGATGCAGCTACCCTTGTCGAATCCATCGAGCGATTCCCCTTGAATGAAGCACTCTCGGCCTATTCCAGAACCAGAAAAGCCCATCTGGCTTTTTATCAACGCGCTACACGATGGACCACGCCCTTTTTCCAATCTGACATGAAAGCTCTGGGACTCATTCGAGATCTTGCATTTCCGCTGGCAAATAGTATTCCTTACGTCCGAAACCAAATGGTAGCGACTATGGCTGGTCTGAAATCTGGTATCTTCAGCATGATGGCCACAGAATCGCCTAGTCTACCAGCCAGGAAGAACCAATATCTTCTTGATGATTCTGCCTCAGCAAGTTAAGATCACCATTCCGTTATGACTCGAACGACCTCAAAACCTTATGTCATTCTGATGACATTCTTCGTCTTGTGCTCAATGGCACTACAGGCTCAGGGTCCCAAGGTCTCAACACCCACCGGCCACAGAGACCCTTTCAAGCCTACCTATTACCCCTGGAAAAAGAACATCACGGCCACCATCTTCTGGATCGGCGAAGAGCCTACAGCCAAAAATCCCACCCCCAATCACGCCAGCTCTTGGGACAGCAAATGGGAGAAAAGCTACGGAGGCTTTGACGATCCTGACCGCAATGCCAGATCTGGCTACCACCCCAGAGCATTTGTTCCAAAGCAAAACCCATTCTATGTAGCTCTCCCCTACAATGACTGTGTGAATTACAGAATGCACAAACCTGAGGCGAGTCGCGTCATTCCATGGTTCCGCAAGTACAACCCTAAACCTGGAAAATCTGTCTGCAAAGGCCGCTGGATCCAGATCATTCACGGACGCCGGATTTGCTATGCCCAATGGGAGGACTGTGGCCCATTCACCACCGACGACTGGCAGTATGTTTTTGGCAACCAGCGCCCGAAGAACAAAGAAAACAATGGGGCTGGAATCGATGTTTCCCCGGCAGTCCGCGACTATCTCCGCCTGCAATCAGGCAGCAAAGTACACTGGAGATTTGTCGATTTCGAGCACGTCCCGCAAGGCCCATGGGCTAAAGTTGGCAACAACAACCCCTTTGTGAATGCCAGCATGGACCGTGACCGCATCGCCAAGATAGAGTACATGAAGTATCTGAAACGGCTCCGTGACGAGCAATACAAGAAAAAGGACTCTTCCGGATCTTTTTAATGCAAGCTTCCTGTTCTCAGGAAATGCTCAGTCATCGACATGGCGTCCTCATTTGAGCTGATGTAGGTGTGGTCTGCCTCGATGATTTCAAATTGGTTGGTACCGGCTACTTGCCCCCTCTCCACGGAAACTATGCCATCATTTTGCTGATCCAGCATACTGCGGAAAAATGGCAGCAGACTTTGCTTCCCCATGATCACAGCGACAGGTATGGCATCCGGCAACTTTGTATCCAGAGCCTCCATAGAACTTGTAGACAAGAAATTACCTGCGGGTCCTAGTACCCGGTGTAGATTGTAGGATTGCAGCCAGTCTACGATTTCACTGCCTTGATGAGGCGGTGCCAGCATGACCACGTGACCTATTTTATCACTCTCTAACTGCTGCAAGAGCTGACGAACGACCACCCCTCCCAAAGAATGAGTCACAAAGTGTACTTTCTTCGCCTCCTTGCATTGCTCTCTAACGAAGTGAGAAAACTGCTCAACCATCTCGGACAACGAGAGTTTAAAGGAGGCATAGGGACAGTTGATTGTCTGATAACCACACCCGTTCAAGTATTGAGCCATTGGTTCCATCGCCCACACACTGCGCCATAAGCCGTGTAGCAGAATGACTGTCTCATCACCGCCGCGCCGAACACGCGGCCTGTGCCAGGGCATAGGAGGCCTGAGTACTCCCAATTTTCTGAGTACTTTCTTTGAACGCTTGCTGTGACTGTTATGTGAACTCATTGACATGATCTCTACACCCTCATTATCCGTGTGCGAAATCGAATTTCCACATCATTTCATCAATTCAAATGATATTTGAATTCTATCGGAATAAATTCTAGTGTACTGATCTCATAATGAGTGTGTGCTACACACATTTTAAATCAATTTATTAAGAACTATGATGAACTACAAAACTACCCTACTTGCCGCTACGGGCTTTATGGCTCTTACAGGATTCTCTTTTGCTGACTGCAAGGATGGCAGCTGCAAGAAGAAGAAATGCGACACCACCAAAGTTTCCAAAACTGAGTGTGACAAAGAGAAATGTGACAAAGAAGCTTGCGACACCGAAGGCGTAAAATTCGTCGTCACAGGCATGACATGCGGAGGCTGCACCAAGAAAGTATCCACTGAGCTCGCCAAGATCGAAGGTGTTGAGGTGAAAAAAGTCTGCCACAAGTCTGGCAATGCAATCGTCAAGTACGACGAAAGCAAAGTGAAGCGTGAAACCATCGTCGCTGCTATTGAGAAATCCGGTTTCAAAGTGAAGAAGTAATTCTCCTTCCCTTTTCTATCTATTTAAAAAGCGCATCTGTTTCCAGATGCGCTTTTATTGTTTACACCAACAAACACCAAAAAGCGGGAGGCTAAGCCTCCCGCTTTACATCATGAATTCTATTTGCGGAAAGTCACCTTTCCATCCTTCAGCGCCGCTTGGATCACATCGCCGTCTACGAACTTGCCATCCAAGACATCCATACTGAGAGGATCTAGCAGATACTTTTGAATAGCCCGCTTTAGAGGTCGTGCTCCATAGGTGGGATCATAACCATGGTCAGCGATGAAGGTTTTCACCTCTTCGCTCAAGGCTAGGCCAAGGCCCTGCTTAGCCAAGCGTTGACGCACTCTCTCGAGTTGCAGACCGATGATCTTCGTCAGTTCATCTTTATCAAGACGATCGAAAATGATGGTTTCATCTATCCTGTTAAGGAACTCCGGACGGAAGTGTGCTCTCAAAGCTTCATTCACTTTGGCTTCACGCTGTTCTGCATTGGCCTCATCCATGATGAATTGGCTACCAATGTTAGAAGTCATGATGAGCACGGTATTCCTGAAGTCCACCGTTCTTCCCTGACCATCAGTAATCCGGCCATCATCGAGCACTTGCAGCAAGACGTTAAAGACATCGGGGTGCGCTTTTTCGATTTCGTCAAAAAGCACCACACTATATGGTTTCCTTCTGACGTGCTCACTGAGCTGGCCACCCTCGTCATAACCTACGTAGCCGGGAGGTGCACCAATCAGACGAGCCACGCTGTGCTTCTCCATGTATTCAGACATGTCGATTCGCACCATGGCCCCCTCATCGTCGAAGAGGAACTCAGCCAGTGCCTTGGAAAGCTCGGTCTTACCCACACCAGTGGGCCCCAAGAAAAGGAAGGAACCAATGGGTCTGTTCTCATCCTGCAAACCTGCTCTGGCTCGGCGTACCGCATTGGAAACAGCATCAATTGCCTTGCGCTGTCCAATCACACGCTCTCCGATACGCTCCTCCATGTGGACGAGTTTTGAGCGTTCGCCTTCTTGCAGCCTGCTCACAGGAATACCCGTCCAGCTGGCTACAACGCGAGCAATGTCTTCCTCCGTCACTTCCTCGTTAAGAATACGCCCGGACTTCTGGAGATCCTCGAGCTTGGCTTGCGCCTCCTTCAGCTCATTTTCTGCTCCAGGAATCTGACCGTAGGTAATCTCAGATGCCCTGCTAAGGTCGCCAATACGCTTGGCCTGCTCAGCCTCCGTCTTCAGATCTTCGATCTTCTGCTGGGCATTATTCACGATATCAATGACCTCCTTCTCATTACGCCATTGAGCCATGAGGCCAGAGGACTTCTCTTTGAGGTTCGCCATCTCTTCATTCACCTTTTCAAGGCGTTTGGCACTGGCTGGATCCGTCTCCTTCTCCAGAGCCTGGCGCTCCATTTCGAGCTGCATTACCTGACGTTCAATCTGGTCAATTTCAGTCGGCATGGAATCCAATTCGATCTTCAGTCGTGACGCAGCTTCATCGACCAAGTCGACCGCCTTGTCTGGCAGAAATCGGTCAGAGATATATCGGTCACTCAGGGAGGCTGCCGCCACGATGGCCGTATCCTGAATGCGCACCCCATGGTGTACCTCGTAGCGCTCTTTGAGGCCACGGAGGATGGCGATCGTGTCTTCCACACTGGGTTCACCTACCTTGACTGGCTGGAAACGACGCTCCAGAGCCGCGTCCTTCTCGATGTACTTGCGGTACTCATCAAGTGTCGTGGCACCGATGGTACGCAGCTCACCTCTGGCAAGCTGAGGTTTCAGCAGGTTTGAGGCATCCACAGCCCCCTCGCTGGCACCAGCCCCCACGATGGTGTGCAGCTCATCGATGAAGAGGATAATCTCCCCTTCAGACTCACTGACTTCCTTCAAGAATGCCTTCAAGCGGTCCTCGAACTCACCGCGGTACTTTGCTCCGGCAACCATCCCACCGATGTCCATGGCAATCAGCCTCTTCCCTTTCATGGAATCAGGCACATCACCACTAATGATCCGGAGAGCCAGACCCTCGACAATGGCCGTTTTACCAACGCCGGGTTCACCAATGAGAACCGGATTGTTTTTGGTGCGGCGGCTCAGAACCTGCATGACGCGGCGAATTTCTTCATCTCGCCCAATCACAGGGTCAATCTTACCGGCACGGGCTCTAGCGGTGAGATCCGTTCCATACTTTTCTAGGGCCTGGTATTTACCCTCGGGGTCTTCATCTGTCACCTTTTGGCTACCGCGCACCGACTTCAAAGCCTCGTTAAGCTTGGCTTCATCTAAACCAACATCTTTGAGCAACTTGCCTGCCGGTGAATCTGATTTCAGTGCACCCAGCAAGAAATGCTCCACACTAAGATACTCATCCCCTAGCTTCTCACGCTCTTTGTCAGCCTCATCCAGAGCGGCTCTGAGTCCATAGCTGATCTGGGGTTGCCCACTAGCTCCCTGGACTCTGGGCTCTTTGGCAAGGGCCGCAGCCACACCAGCTTTGAGCTGGGTCACATCGATTCCTGCCTTCTCCAGAATTGGCACCACAATGCCTCCATCCTGTTGCAACAATTCCAACAGGACATGAGCACTCTTTAGCTCCGGATGAGCCGAGCGAGAAGCCGTTTGCTGCGCAGCCTGTAAGGCTTCCTGCAACTTGATTGTCATTTTATTTAGTCCCATATTCGTTTCCTGAATCCTCCTTGTTTCGTATTAATTTCTCACTAGGGCTATTTGGTCAGCCCTTGTTTTTGTTCTTAGTTCATCACTATCATAGCAAGATCTCGTTCACAACTATAATTTTCACACTTTGCTGCTATGTTGCAAAATATACGCACCTAGACTGAGGTTGCAGGATTGGAGAATATCACTAAAGTCACACTTCAATTAGATTTATACTATGTCACTTCACTACACTCCAGACTCAAACAGATACGATGGCCGCATGCCTTATAAGCGCTGCGGCAACAGCGGCCTGCTCCTACCAGCCATCTCCCTAGGACTCTGGCACAACTTCGGTGACGTAGATGATCAGATCACAGCACGTGAAGTACTCCACCACGCATTTGACAGTGGAATCACGCACTTCGATTTGGCCAACAACTACGGCCCGCCTCCAGGAACTGCTGAGATCAACTTTGGCAAAATTTTCCGCGAGTCATTCCAAAATCTGAGACATGAAATCGTCATCTCCACCAAGGCAGGTTATCTGATGTGGGATGGCCCGTACGGCGAATGGGGATCCAGAAAATACCTACTCAACTCACTGGACCAATCTTTGAAGCGCATGCAGTTGGATTACGTGGACATTTTCTACCACCATCGCCCTGACCCTAATACCCCACTGGAAGAGTCCATGGGAGCTTTGGATACCGCGGTGCGCCAAGGAAAAGCCCTATATGCAGGCATCTCCAACTACCCAGCTGATAAAGCTGCAGAGGCATTCAAGATCTTGAAGGAAATGGGCACCCCGTGCCTGATTCACCAGCCACGCTACTCAATGCTAGACCGCTGGATTGAGGACGGACTAACACACACGCTCGAAGAATACGGAGTCGGCTGCATCGCCTTCTCACCGCTGGCACAAGGTCAGCTGACGAACCGTTACCTCGAAGGCATCCCCTCTGACTCCAGAGCTGGTAAGGAACATGGTTTCCTCAAAACTGAGCAAGTACAGGAGAACATCGAGAAAGTGCGCAAGCTCGCCGTGATTGCTGATGCTCGCGGCCAGTCGCTCGCCCAAATGGCTCTCTCATGGGTCATCAGCCACCCTATCGTGACATCAGCCCTCATCGGGGCCAGTAGCGTGAGACAGCTAAAGGAAAACCTGGAGTGCCTCAAAACTCTCGAGTTCTCAGTCGAGGAGATCAACGCGATCAATGAGATCGTCTAGGTAAATCTTTTGAACATCTAGTGAACACCCTGATCCTCGTGGACTCAGGGTGTTTTTTTAATGTTCGATCGACTCAAAGATTCCCCCGCCCAGGAGAACTCCGTTCTCGTAGAAGGCGCAGATTTGGCCTGGGGTAATGGCGCGCTGAGGTCTGACGAATTTCACGTCCAGCTTTCCATCCTCACGAGGAGTTGCCCAGATCGGCTCTCCCTTGGCACGGTACCGCGGCTGAGCCTCGATCTTACGCTTGCTTGTGACCGGCTTATTCACCCAAGAGACAGTTCCCACCACGCACTGCTGCGTGTAGAGCCCACGGGTATCCGGCTCATCGTAGCCTACCACCAGTTCATTCTTTTCGATGTTCTTGCCCACGACCACATAGGCCATTCCCTCACGCGGTGAAGCCACACCGTGCCCCTTACGCTGGCCCAGCGTATACAGGTGTAGACCTTTATGGCGCCCCATACGCTTGCCGTTGGTATCGACAATATTTCCGGGGCGGTCCGGTACGTAGTGACGCAGGAAGTCACTCATCTTCACGTTACCTATAAAGCAGATGCCTTGGCTGTCTTTTTTCTTGGCGGTAGGAAGATCGAAACGTTCGGCCACTTCACGCACTTGCGGCTTCAGCATCTCTCCACATGGGAAAAGAGCATGCTTTGCCTGATGCTGCTCCATGAGTGCCAAGAAATAGCTCTGGTCTTTATTGGTATCAGCTCCTCGTAGGATATCGACAGTGCCATCTTCTCGCTCGCGTCTACGGGCATAGTGACCAGTCGCCACATACTCGAAGCCCTGGCTCAAGGCATAGTCGAGAAACACACCGAATTTCATCTCGCGGTTGCAGAAGACATCCGGATTGGGCGTAATGCCACTTCTGTACCCTTCGAGCAGGTAATCCACGATTCTTTCTTGGTACTGGTCGATCAAATCGACGACGCGGAATTCAATCCCAAGCTTTTTGGCTACGGCATGAGCATCGTCAACATCGCTCTCCCATGGGCAATCACCTGGGATGTTATCTGTATTGATCCAGTTTTTCATGTAGGCACCCACCACCTCGTGGCCTTGCTCCACCATCAGTGCAGCAGCCACGCTCGAATCCACTCCTCCGGAGAGACCTACTAAAATCTTCGCCATGCCCAACGCTTAGTGTACATTTTCCGAACTTGCAAACCCCACATGCTCAAACTTGAAACTTGCAAGTTTGCTCACCAATTCTACAACCCCCGCATGTCCGAGAATTCCGCCAATCTAGAAGCCACTGGAAAGCCGACGCCTGCTGCTGGCTGCACGATATTTCTCGTGATTCTCGGCATGGTGGCCTTCCTCGCAATTTTTGCGACCTACCAGTACAAACAGTACAAGGCGGAGATCATCAATATTTCTCAGAAGACTCAGAAGGAAATCCAAGTCAGTCCTACGGACAAACCTCAGGAGATCGACGCCCTCGTCAAAAAGATGGATACATTCGCCGCTGCCGTTAAGGACGACAAAAAGGCAGAGGTCTCCTTTTCAGTGGATGAGATCAACCTAGCGATCGCCCACTACCCGAAACTTGAAAACTTCCGCAAGGAGCTCCACATCAAAGAAATCACCAGCGAAGCTATCGTTGCAGACATCTCCTTCCCTGTACGTGCTGGCTTCGACGGCATTCGCTACCTGAATGGAACCATGAAAATGGATCCAGTCATCGCCCAGGGCTCTATTTTCCCGATTGTCACCGAGGTTAAACCAGACACAGGAAACCCAGTCCCACCCAAATTCACCAAAGAATTTCCTACCTTCCTATTCACAGAATACCGCAATGACGAAAAGCTCGCTGACGTCTTCCACAAGCTTTCCAAAGTGGAACTCCAGCCTGGGAAAATGGTCATCATTTCCGATCCGGACATCAAACAGCCAGACGCCCTGCCAGAAGACGTGACTTATGAAACCAACCGCGCATTCTGGGTCTTCGGTCTGCTGGTCTTCATGTTTGTGACCACCGTTGCCTTCTTGCTGTGGGTCAAGCGCCGTAAGCAAAATGCTAGTGAATAAGCTGATTTTGGTAAGTGCATGCCGCCAAATCACCTTGCTAGGTTTCTCCTTAGAGAACTAGTATTACTTCATGCTTAAGCACCTTATCCTATCACTCAGCTTACTCTTGAGTCCATTCCTGACCGCACAGGAATCACTCATCCCTAAACCAGTCAGCTATCAAGCAGCCGAGGGCTCTTTTACACTGACTAAAAACACCGCTCTCAAAGTCGAGGCAAAGGAGGCTAAATCAGCCGCAAACTATTTATCTGAAAGACTGAAGACAGTCGCGGGCATCGATCTGGAAAATGCAGACAATGCTCCAAACTCCATCACATTTAAGGCAGCTCAGCTCAATGGCAAGGCTGTCAGTGGCACCTACAAGCTATCCGTTACAGACCAATCCGTCACCATCGAGGCAGCTGACCAGTCTGGCTTCTTTTACGGCGCTATCACCCTGCTACAGCTGATGCCAACCGAGGTCTGGTCCAGAGAGACACTCAATAAAGAAGAGCTCACCACCTTCCCTGTGCCATGCTGCTCCATCATGGACTATCCACGCTTCGCTTGGCGCGGCATGATGCTGGATTGCTCCCGCCAGTTCTTCCCGAAAGAGTACGTCAAACTCTTCATCGACCGCATGGCTCAGTACAAGCTAAACGTCTTCCACTGGCACCTTACTGATGACGAAGGCTGGCGTGTGGAAATCAAAAAATACCCTCTCCTCACCGAGATAGGCTCCAAGCGAGGACCCGGCACAAAACTCCCGTACAACATTCTTCCTGCTATCAGTGTCCCTGATAAATCAAAGCCTCAGGAAGGCTTCTACACTCAGGAAGAGATCAAGGAAGTTGTCGCCTACGCCGCTGAACGCTCCATTACGGTCATCCCGGAAATCGATGTACCAGGTCACGCTAAAGCAGCCATCGTAGCCTACCCCGAACTCCTTCAACATCCTGAAGACAAATCCCAGTACCGTTCCGTTCAAGGCACACCAAACAACACCATCGATGCAGGGCTAGAGTCCTCCTACGAATTTCTGGACAACGTTTTTGCTGAAATCGCCGAGCTATTCCCGGCAAGCTACATCCACGTCGGTGGTGACGAGCGCCCCCACGGGGCTTGGGAGAAATCCCCATCAGTCAAAGAGCTGATGAAGAAAGAAAACCTCAAGAACACCGATGAGGTACAAGGCTACTTCTTCCAACGTCTGGAAAAGATCCTCGCCAAGTATGACCGCAAGCTCCTGGGCTGGGAGGAAATTCTCCATGGCGACAAACTGAAAAGAGACGACTCCGCTATCCTTTCCTGGAGAAGCCAGAAGGCTGGTATCGAAGCAGCCAAGGCCGGCCGAGACGCCATTATGGCTCCAGCTCAGTACATCTATTACGACTTGAAGCATGTCAGACACCCTCAAGAAACAGGCCTTGTCTGGGCAGGTGTTACCGACACGAAAGACTCCTACTCCTACAACCCGCTTGGCGGCATTCCAGAGTTTGCCCACAAGCACATTCTCGGCGTAAACGGTTGCCTCTGGGGCGAGACTCTCATCTCGCAAGAAGTTGCTGACTACATGTCATGGCCGCGTATGTTTGCCCTCTCAGAGATTGCATGGACACCTCAGGACCAGCGACAGTGGGAAGACTTTTCCAAGAGAGCTTTCGTTTTCAACCTTCCCAAGCTAGATGCACAAAACGTCCACTACCGCATTCCTCTCCCGTCCGCCTCACTGAGCAGCGAAGGTCTACTCACCATCACCACACCATATGAAGGAGCCCAAGTTCGCTACACGACCGATGGCAGCAAGCCAACCACCGAGTCCCCTCTCTACGAACAACCTTTCACTCTAGAGCAAGGCACTCCGCTCAAGATGGTGACATTTACAGAAACGGGCAGACTCAGTCGCATCATCGAGGGATACAGTGTACCCCCTGTGGCCAAATGGTCTCCCAAGCAAACTCCGAGGAACTTCACCACCGTTGACTTCGATGTCTCCAAGGTCGTTAACAAAGTAGGCACCTACACCTTTTCCTTCATCTACCAGAAAGGTAAAAATGCGCTCGATATCAAATCCGTCTCACTGCTAGTGAACGGCAAGACTATTGCTACCGATACTCACAAAGGTTTCGCAGGCACCAAGCTCACCAACCACAGCTACACTCTTACCGCTAAAAATATCACGGAATTCAAGCAATCCGTCCTTCGCGTGGAGTGCCAAGGTTCTGGAGGAACAGATTCCCACGGTGAGGTCATTATGAGCTTCGAGCCAATCCGCCCAGAGAGAACGGTCAGCACCAACATGTCCGCCTACAAAGACCACAAGCCGGCTCTTGCTGCCGACTACAAGGACAGCACCTGGTTCTGGCTGGACCGCGAGCCGAAGGCTGGCGATCAAATCACAGTCACTTACACAGATCCACAGACTGGGACTGTTTCCGTAGAGACAGGCAAGACCGATGGCCACGACCAACTCGTAGCCGGTGAACTTCAGATCTCAGAAGACGGCAAGAACTTCACTAAAGCCGCCGAGATCGTCTTTGGTAAGGCTGAGTACAAACTACCTGAAGGCAAGTCGGTCAAAGCCATTCGCCTCCTGGTGACAGAGACACAGAAAAACACCTGGCTCATTGTACGTGAACTACATGTAAGGTAATCCACCAATAAAAATCACACTTTTCTTCTATCCAGCACCTTAAGTTTGACTTAAGGTGCTGATTTGTATGTTCACCTTAAAATCCCCACTTAAACTCAGGGCTGCCTGCCTAGCTGCAGCGTCATGCTTCATGCCTATGGGCGCAGCAGCCGAAGACAAGCAATACGACCCTAGTACATTCACCTGGAAGCCGGAACTTTCGCCTAAGGGACCTGTCGTCGTGGCTGTCTGTCTACAAGAGCAATCCGCTGCGGTTTACCGCAACGGGATTGAAATCGGCCGATGTGAAGTCAGTACCGGCAAGAAAGGACACGAAACCCCTACTGGTGTCTTTCACATACTGAACAAAGACAAGGATCACCACTCTAAGACTTACAATAACGCCAGCATGCCTTTTTCCGAGAGACTCACATGGGACGGAGTAGCTCTACATGCAGGGGCCTTACCCGGCTACCCTTCCTCACATGGCTGTATCCACCTGCCCTATGAGTTTTCTAAAAAGCTTTTCGGAATCACTCACAAAGGGACCACTGTCGTCATTACCAATAGCAAACCTGGAATCCACCATTCTTCCGGCCACAAAGTACTAGTCCGCTCTAGCAACAAGAAAACAAATATCCCCTTCGTCTGGGAGCCTGAAAAAGCAAAAGAAGGCCCCGTCTCTCTCATTTTCTCGGAAAAAGACAAAATGCTCTTTGTCTTACGTAATGGCAAAGTCATCGGAGAATCAGGAGTGGCAACAAACTTTTTTAAGGATCACGAGCGTGGCACAATCGCTTTTGTCTGCTCAGGATGGTCCAAGGAATCCAAGGAGTCTCCTCCTATATCCACCTGGTCAGCAATCAGTTCATCTAAGTCCCATCACTCCAAACCACTAACTGCTTGGTTCGACTTGAATCCAGCCTTTCAGCAGAAACTGTCGACAGTAATTACTACAGGAACAAACTTGGTCATCACTGATGAATCCGTCACCAAGCAGACCAGAAGCAACTCTGGTTTTCGCGTTCTCATCAGCACAAAGCTAGAGAAAGCGCAATAATACTCTAAGCTGCATCACGGAGCTACTCGGAACGGGTAGCTCCTAATTTTTCGGTAAGAACCATGATTGCTACACCGACTAGCATGATTGGAACCGCAATGAAGAATTCGGCATCCATATTCGGGAAGTATCGCACGTACGCCATTACCTTCTCCTCTCCATTCTTGATAATTATACTCTCCGGATCAGCCAGCTTCCATGGCCATATAATCACCAACGATCCGGCCACAAAACCTGTGATCACCCCTACTGCCAGATCATGAAACTTCCTAAACAGCCAGCTCAGGAAATGGGATAGTGCAATTAATCCGACTACTGCACCTATACCTACCGGTATAAGAACAGATATAGCCTCGCCAAACTTTCTATCCGTCACATTATTGACGGAACTAATCATGATGAGCTGATAGTTCCCCATCATAAGAAGTACGAAAGAACCTGACACACCTGGGATAATCATGCTGCAAGTGGCGACTACACCACAGAGCAACAGATACATAATGTTCTTATTCTCGTTTGCTTCTGGAGCAAAGGCCAATGCCACTGCAACCGCACACCCGATCAGCACGCCAATGACTGGCCCCATACCCCACTGTTTGACCATTTTAGCCACCGACCAGATTGAAGCGGCAATCAGTCCAAAAAAGAGTGAGGCCACATAGACCGGATAATGCTCAAAGCCGATTTCTAGCAACTTTGCCAGCGTAGCCACACTCGTTAGCACCCCTAAACCCAGAACAAACAAAAACCAGAAATCCACATGCTTGATGAACTCTCTGATCTTGAAGCCGAATAGCAGCTTCACCGCTTGGACATCAAAGCTCTTCAGAGCGTTAATCAACCTCTCATAGATACCTGTGATAAACGCGATGGTTCCTCCAGAGACACCGGGGACAACATTCGCAGCACCCATGGCTGCACCTTTGAAGAATACTCCTATCAGATTCATTGGACTTGGGGAAAAAGAACAGCGCGACCGGTGAGGTCACGCTGTGATCATTAACAGATTTGATTCATCGACAAGTCGATTACATTTCCAGCATCAGACGAGTAGGATTCTCAAGGCATTCCTTGATGCGGATCAGGAATGTCACCGCTTCCTTACCGTCCACAAGACGGTGATCGTAGCTGAGGGCAAGATACATCATTGGACGGATCTCGACCTTACCATTTACAGCAACAGGGCGCTGCTGGATGGTGTGCATGCCGAGGATACCACTCTGAGGTGGGTTGAGGATCGGGGTACTGAGTAGTGAGCCGTAGACGCCGCCGTTAGAGATGGTGAAGACACCACCTTGAAGGTCAGCCATTTCGATCTTACCTTCACGAGCCTTGTTAGCGTAGCCGATCAGATCCTGTTCGATCTGGGCAAAGCCTTTCTGCTCACAATCGCGAAGCACTGGAACCACGAGACCTTTTTCGGTACCTACCGCTACACCGATGTCGTAGAAGTTATTCTCAACGATGTCAGTGCCGTCAATACGAGCGTTGATGGATGGTACGTCCTTGAGTGCCTGAACCACTGCCTTCACGAAGAGAGACATGAAACCAAGCTTGCAGCCGTGCTTCTTCACGAAGTCTTCCTGCACGTCCTTACGGAGCTGCATGATGGCGGACATGTCTACCTCATTGAAGGTAGTCAGAATCGCTGCTGTCTGCTGTGCATTCACGAGGTGAGTCGCGATCTTGCGGCGCAGCATAGTCATCTTCTTGCGAGTGGTGCGGCCTTCAGTCTTAGGCTCAGCCTTGACGCCACGGTCCTCGCTGTTAGCAACGACTGAGAGATCAGGCTTCTGAGCTGGTGCAGGAGTGGAAGCAGCAGGTGCTGGTGTCGCAGGCTTTTCAGCTGGCTTAGCAGGTTCTTCCTTTTTCTCAGGAGTTGCAGCAGGCTTGGCTGGAGCATCACCTTCTGTGATACGAGCAATCACGGTGCCGATGTCCACTTCCTCGCCTTCAGGAACGATGATTTCAATCGTACCGCTTACTTCAGCTTCGAGTTCGCTAGCTACTTTGTCAGTCTCAAGAGTTACGAGAGTATCTCCTTTAGCAACCTTGTCACCGGAAGCGAACTGCCAGTTAGCTACGTTAGCGGAAGTCACGGACTCACCAGCAGCAGGAACGACCACGTCGATAACCTCACCAGTGGCAGAGCTTTCTTCTGCAGGTGCAGAAGCAGGAGCTTCTTCTTTCTTCTCCTCAGCGGGTGCTGGAGCTGGAGCAGCACCTCCCTCATTAAGCTTAGCCACCACAGTACCGATAGCTACCTCTTCACCCTCAGGAACGAGGATTTCAAGCACACCGGCTTCTTCGGCCTCAAGCTCTTGAGAAACCTTGTCGGTCTCAATAGTAAGGAGAACATCGCCTTTAGCCACAGTGTCTCCGTTAGACTTGTGCCATTGGGCTACGTTTGCAGAGGTAACAGACTCCCCTGCGTTTGGAATGATTACTTCAAAGGACATAATGCTGGGTTATGTAAGAAATGGATGTGATAGAGTGATTCGTTATACGTTGAATGCTGATTCTACGAGAGATTTTTGCTCGCGCTTGTGAACCGCCTTGGAACCTGTGGCTGGGCTGGATGCTGCACGGCGGCCAGAGTAACGGATGTTAGTCTGCAGTGTCTGCATCAATCGTGGGGCGATATAGCTCCATGCGCCCATGTTCTGAGGCTCTTCCTGACACCAGACCATTTTGCCTGCGTT
Organism: Rubritalea squalenifaciens DSM 18772; assembly: GCF_900141815.1. Taxonomy (NCBI): domain Bacteria; kingdom Pseudomonadati; phylum Verrucomicrobiota; class Verrucomicrobiia; order Verrucomicrobiales; family Rubritaleaceae; genus Rubritalea; species Rubritalea squalenifaciens. The sequence continues at coordinate 468,577 of NZ_FQYR01000003.1, read as the reverse complement.
CGGGAAGTTGCTCACAAGAGCTTTCACCATGTCCTCATGATATGGATAGAGCTGCTCGACACGGAGGATAGCGGTATCATCGATGCCCGCTTTATCACGATGCTCGGTGAGATCGTAGTAAACCTTACCAGTACAGAAGATGATACGATCTACCTTCTCTGGGTTTTCAAACACCTTGTCGTCTGGGAGAATCTCCTGGAAGCAGGAACCTTCCATGAAGTCCTCAACCTTGGAAACTGCTTCAGCGCGAGAAAGAAGACTCTTAGGAGTCATCAATACAAGTGGCTTACGGAAATCACGGCGCTTCTGGCGGCGAAGTGCGTGGAAGTACTGAGCTGGTGTCGTAAAGTTACCTACCTGTATGTTCTTCTCAGCACAGAGCTGGAGGAAACGCTCAAGGCGCGCACTGGAGTGCTCAGGCCCCATACCCTCGTAACCATGAGGAAGAAGCATGACCAAGGAACTCGGTGTCTGCCACTTGGATTCAGCGGAGGAAATGAACTGGTCAATGATTACCTGAGCACCGTTAGAGAAGTCACCGAACTGAGCTTCCCACATAACGAGCATGTTCGGGCACCCAAGTGAGTAACCATAGTCAAATCCGAGAACTGCTGCCTCGGAGAGGAGCGAGTTGTATACACAGAACTTGGCTTGGTCACCAGAGAGGTTCTGCAGTGGGATGTAGCGCTCACGAGTCTCACCATCATAGAATACAGCATGACGATGTGAGAAGGTACCGCGGCGGCAGTCCTGACCAGAGAGACGCACAGGATTTCCTTCCATCACGAGAGAGCCAAATGCGAGAGCTTCAGCAAGAGCCCAGTCAATCCCCTCACCTTTTTCGATCGCTTCCTTACGGCGCGGCACGAAACGCTTGGCTAGTGTCGGGTGAAGATTAAAGCCTTCTGGGACAGTGGTGAGAACATTACCGATGTGGTCGAACTTCTCACGAGAAATTCCAGTCTGGGCTGGCGCATGAGTGTATGGAGGCTGAGGCTCAGCAGTAGAACCACTGAATTTGGAGCGATCACCCTGCTCTTCCAGCTCACGCATGGTCTTGTATCCGTCTTCCAGCTCGTTCCAGATGTTGTCCTGGACAGCATCTGCTTCCTGCTTGGTCAGTGAACCGTTTTCAACAAGCTGAAGCTTGTAGCTCTGGCCGAATGGCTTGCGGCTATTGATCTTGCGGTAGATGTGTGGAGCAGTGAATGCAGCCTGATCAGTCTCGTTGTGTCCCTGACGACGGTAGCAGTACATGTCGATCACGACATCGCGGCCAAACTTCTGTCTGAACTCGAGCGCAAACTCGGCAGCCCAGAGCAGCTCTTGAGGATCTTCGCCGTTGACGTGCAAGATAGGAGCTTCGATCATCTTCGCTACGTCTGTGGCGTAGGCGGATGAACGAGCATCTTCAGGCATCGTAGTGAAACCGATCTGGTTGTTGACGATCAAATGAATCGTACCACCTGTACGGTAACCTGGAAGCTGAGAAAGGTTGAGCACCTCAGCCACGGAGCCCTGACCCGCGAATGCGGCATCACCGTGGATGAGAATCGGGAGAACCTGCTTACGGTCTGTCTTCACACCATCATCCCCAAGAATGCGCTGGCGTGCACGGGCCTTACCTTCAGTCACTGCGTTCACTGCCTCGAGGTGAGACGGGTTCGCTGCAAGACTCAGACGGACTTCGCCACCATTGATTTCACGTACTTTTTCGTAGCCGAGGTGGTACTTCACGTCGCCATCACCAGCCACGATCGCCGGGACATAGTCTGGAGTGAACTCATAGAGAATGGTGGTCAGTGACTTGTGGAGGAAGTTGCGGAGAACGTTCAGACGGCCACGGTGAGCCATCCCCAGTTCGATTTCCTTCACATCACTCTGTGGAGAATTTTCCAGGATGGTATTCAGAAGCACCATCAGGCCTTCACCACCTTCAAGGGAGAAACGCTTCTCACCGAGGAACTTCTTACCAAGAAACTCTTCGAAAAGCTCAGCTTCAAGCACCCAATTCAAAACCTTGGTCTTAGTCTCTTTGTTGAGATCCAGTTTGTATCTGTGCTCAATTTTGGAACGGATCCAGTTACGCACCTCAGTATTATGGATGTGCATGAACTCGAAACCAATCTTGCCGGAGTAGGACTCCTCAAGTGCTGCAAGCATCTCGCGCAGAGTCATCTGCTTTCCGCCACGGAAGAACTGAGTGGTTGCATCACGATCCAGGTCAGCATCTGAAAGGCCGAACTGGCTGAGCTCGAGACGAGGGTTACGTACCGCTGCGTCATGAAGTGGGTTGATCTGGGCCTGAGTGTGGCCAAGTGTACGGTAATTATAGACCAGACTGACACAACGGCCTCTGAAATTCAGGTTGTGGTCACTCGCCGCTGGAGCTTCTGCTGGCACAGAACTTGCTCCTTCGCCAGCTGCTGCTTTGCCGTCCTTGCTCTTGACTTGTGCAGCACCGAGTTCAAATCCCTCGAAGAATGCAGACCAAGTTGGCTCTACGGATTGAGGATCATCGCACCATTGTTCGTATTTTTGATCCAGAAGATCCGCGTTTAAGCGGGCAGATACAGAAGATTTCATTGTGATGTCGTGGGCTTGAAACTTTCTCAATGACCTCATTTATTGCTTGGTCAATGTGAGAGATGACTTTACTTAGAAGTCCGACGGGCAAGAGTCAATCGCGCATCTGACATTTTCGCCCTATTTGCCAATCTCGTTCATACATTCTATTAATTCCGCACAACACCATGATAGATCTTCATAATTTGACAAAACGCTACGGCCGCTTCACAGCCGTAAAAGATCTCTCTTTCCACGTTGGAAAAGGCCAGGTCGTGGGCTTTCTAGGCCCTAACGGTGCGGGAAAAACAACGACCCTGCGCATGCTGACTGGCTACCTCCCCCCGACTTCCGGGACAGCCACCATCGCTGGTCACGATATTTTCAAAGATTCCATCAAGGCTCGCCGCAATATCGGCTACATGCCAGAAAACGTCCCTCTCTATGATGACATGCGCGTGCGCGAGTATCTCAGATTCAGGGCCCAAATCAAAGGCCTGCGAGGCCGCGACGTCCGCAACCACGTAGGTGAAGCGCTCGAAATGTGCGGTCTGCAGCACATGCGCCGCCGCATGATCAAGACCCTCTCCAAGGGTTACCGCCAGCGTGTTGGACTGGCTGACGCATTGATTAACCAACCTGAACTTCTCATTCTCGACGAGCCTACCAACGGCCTCGACCCGAACCAGATCCGCTCGATCCGTAAATTGATCAAGCGCCTCGGGGAAAAACACACCGTTCTGGTATCTACTCACATCCTGAGCGAGGTTGAAATGGTGGCCGACCACGTCGTCATCATTGACTCTGGTCAGATCAAAGCCTCAGACACCCCCGTCAACCTGATCAAGAACATGCGCGCTGCCGGCAAGGTCAGCCTGGAGATCCGTGGTGACCGGGATACTATCCAAGCTGCACTTGAGCGCCTGGAGCACGTGAAGAAAGTGATCACCGAACCATCAGACGATGGCTGGATCCATTTTTCGATCCTTTGTGAGTCAGGCACCGACACCCGCGAGCGTATTGCCGAAATGGCTTCCCAATACGGCTGGCCTATCCGCACCTTGCACCGCCACCAGGCCACACTGGAGGACGTCTTTGTCGAGCTCACTCGCAGGGACTAAGATTTTTCTCGAAATATCCACACTCAAAGCGCAGTATCTAAAAGCTGGAAAACCAGCTTTTCAGATGTCGTTAACTCATACCGAACCGACGCGGCTCAGTGCCGTTATCTTTTCGTGCAAAACCACCCTACTCAAAGCGCGGCGGGCAGTGGTTGATTTGAGTTCGAGCCAGTTAAAGCGACACAAGCGTATACAGAGTTCGCTTGAACTGCCTATTGTCTCCCACTCACATAGTGCGCTATGGTCACACGACAATCCTGCCGAAACCACGCTAACGGCTGGCAAGGTACAAAATCTGCGTATTGCATGCCGGGCACTAAACCTCACTTATATACCAGCGGGAGAAACATTTAGCTTTTGGAAGCAAATTGGCCGCACCACCAAGACCAAGGGTTATGTAACGGGGAGAGAACTACGTGAAGGCTGCATTATCCCCACTTTAGGAGGAGGCCTCTGCCAACTCAGTAATGCTCTCTATGACGCAGCCTTGAAAACTGGTTCACGAATCATTGAGAGACATGCACATTCACAGGTAATTCCTGGATCACTTTCTGAACTCAACCGGGATGCCACGGTCTATTGGAATTACGTCGATCTACGCTTCACCACATCCTTCGATCTTCTCATAGAAGCTAAACTGACGAAGGATCAACTCATCATTACATTCCGCGGCACTCCTCCGGGACCGCTCAAAGAATCTAAACCGGAAAAACAAGAATCACCTCAAATACCGATAGGAAACTGCTATTCATGTAATGTTACCTCATGCTTCCGTAATGCTCCACAAACTCCGGATGCAATTCGCTTTGGAAAAACCGCTGCATTGGTCGACGCGGTAACGCCTGAATTCAAGAAGTATATAATGCAACGGCTCAACCAAGGTGATCATCTACTCAGTCCGATTTCAACTCGATTCTTTCCTTCGTATCTGTGGAGTGCGCCCAAGAACGTCGCGGTCAAACAGTGCCCACTAACCGCAATAAAAAAAGCTATCCAACTAAGGCGCATCCCCAAACAAGGTAAAGCCTTACAAGAAACCTTGCTCAGATACGACCGACTGTTAGCCGAATCCTATGCTAAGAAACTAGACTACTCTGTAAGCCACCTCATCATCTCTATCAATCTACTCCCACATCTTTGGGAAGCAGGAGTCCTAGGCGGACGCACCTTTGACGTACTCGCACACCGCTCTCCAATCTCTAAAATCCAAGAGCAGCTGAATCAAGCTCATCTCTTGCACCCACAGAGTACTACGCTCACCGACTTCCGAGCAGTCGAGAAGTATCTGAAGCTTGAGCAAGAAGCTTTACTTCACGCCAACCGTATCATTTCCCCTCATTCCTACATATGTGGACAATTTGAAAACCATCAACAACTCGATTGGATCGCACCCGCCCCCCAACCTGTCACCGTGAGAACCAACTCACGTAAAAAGATCTTCTTCCCAGCCTCAGCCCTCGGCAGAAAAGGCATCTATGAGCTAGTGGAGGCTCTCAAGGATAAAGACATCGAACTACTGATCTTAGGAAACGCTGATGAGGGATCATCTTGCCCTCTTGGGAAGTTCAACTGGAGAAAAGCCTCCATATCTGACATGGCAGACTGCGATCTCGTCATACTTCCAGCTCATGTAGAGCACTCTCCCCGCCCTCTACTCAGGGCATTATCCCTGGGCATTCAAGTCATTGCCACGAAAGCATGTGGTCTCCCTGAACAGAAAAACCTAATGCTTCTGGATTCCCCTGATGATTTAGTCCGTGAAATCGACAAGTTCTTGATCTAAGAGTTCTGCACACCCATGCCAGAACTTACTTCAGCCGAGAAACAACGTTACGCCCGCCACTTCACACTTCCCGAAGTTGGCGAGGAAGGTCAATTGAAGCTCAAGCAATCCTCCGTACTCTGTATTGGAACTGGCGGCCTGGGATCCCCCGCAGCTCTCTATCTTGCAGCCGCAGGTGTGGGGCGCATCGGCCTGGTAGATTCTGATCATGTGGAATCCTCCAATCTGCAGCGCCAGATCCTGCACGGGGAATCTTGGATTGGAAAACCTAAGTTGGAGTCAGCCGCGCATAGACTCCACGAAACCAATCCCCATATCGAGATCGAGCTCCATGAGGCGCGTTTTACGGCTCAGAATGCCCGTCAAATCGCTGAGAGCTACGATATCATCATTGATGGCACAGACAACTTCCCCACCCGCTACCTTTCCAACGACCTGGCATTTTTCCTGAATAAGCCAAACATATACGGCTCCATCTTCCGCTTTGAAGGTCAGATTTCAGTGTTTGCCCCACACCTTGGCGGCCCCTGCTATCGCTGCATGCTACCGGAGCCTCCCGATCCCGGCTCGGTTCCCTCATGCGCCGAAGCAGGCGTACTGGGAGTACTCCCTGGAATCATCGGGTCACTCCAAGCGATGGAAGCGATCAAACTCATTCTGGGCATTGGCTCCCCACCATTGGGCAAGCTCGTGCACTACGACGCCTTGAGCACGAGTTTCAGATCATTCAACATCCGAAAAGATCCACAGTGCCCACTATGCGGCGACAACCCGACCGTAACCGACCTCATAGACTATGAGGGATTCTGCGGTCTAGCACCTACAAACACGATGAACGAAATCACCATTACCGAACTGAAGACGAAACTTGATGCTGGCCTGGATGGCATCCTGCTGGATGTCCGCACCCCCGAAGAATACGCGGCAGCCAAAATCCCTGGTGTGACTCACCACATTCCACTGCAGGAACTTCCCGAGCGCTATCAAGAAATCCCGACAAACAAGACTATCTACGTTCATTGCAAAGTGGGTGGACGTTCCGCCAAGGCCTGCCAATTCCTCTCCACGGTGGGAATCAATAATACCACAAACGTGAAGGGCGGAATTGATGCCTACCGCGATCTGATCGACCCCACACTGCCGCCTGCCTAATTGCCATGATTCGCTCTCTTTTATCCAGCGCCCTCATTCTATCGCTGAGTACACCATTGGCTCACTCTGCGGAGCAGGAGGCAGCATCTCTCAGCACACAAGAGGCCGCCACCACCCTGGAGTCCCTGTGGAAGAAATATGCAGAAGACTATAAGTCATCCGCAGACTACAAGGCCTTTGGCGAACTACCTCCAGCCTTACCCGCTAAGCCGGACAAGAACTTCAAACTGGTGGCTAAAGGGATCAAAACTGGCGAGCACACCATGCCATTTGTAGTGCTCAATAAAACTCCTGAAGAGGGCAAGAAATCTCCACTCTATATCTGCCTCCACGGTGGTGGGCAATTCGGCAAAGCTGAGGGCCCTCATGCATGGCCTGTAAACACCCGCGAGTGGCAGACTCAAATTTCATTGGCTGCAGGTCGCTACCCAAAACACGGTGTCTTCTTTGTGCCCAGAATGGCAGACGACCGCCTCGGACGTTGGTACCATGACCTGAATGTGGATGTTTTTGACCGCATGATCAAACACGCCATTCTCGAATGGAATGTGGATCCAAACAAAGTCTACTTGCTGGGCATTTCAGAGGGCGGATACGGAACCGATAAACTACTCCCCTATATGGCTGACCGTTTCGCCGCTGGCAATTCGATGGCAGCAGGCTCTTTGGTAAAGATCGGCTCCCACACAACCGCTGAAAATCTCAGAGACACCCCGATGCGGACAGACATCGGTGGAAACGACACCATGTTTAACCGTGTCGGTTTGGCCAAGGAACTACATCAGGTTCTGGACAAATTTGAGCAAGCGAACCCTGGTCACTATGTTCACAAGATCAATATCCACGAAGGCAAAGGACATGGTGGATGGGATTACGGCTTGGGTCCAGTCTGGCTAGCCCAGCACTCCCGCGACCCTCAACCTTCCAAACTCGTCTGGGTAACCTCCCCAGCCCAGAAACTCACCCGCCCAATGTTCTACTGGCTCGGTCTATCAGGTGACAACATCCCGAAAGTCTGTCGCATTGAAGCACACGCTGACAAAGCAAAGAATATCATCAACATCAAAGCCGATGTGATCGACAAGGAGAATGACAAGCTCACCCCCCTGACAGGAGTCACACTGAATGTCTTTCTCAACGACAAGCTGATCAACCTGGATCAAGCGTTCACCGTGAACATCAACGGCACCAAAGTCCACGAAGGCAAAGCGCCTCGCCTGGACAAACACCTCTCTGAGACAATAAAAATGACGGGCGACCCAACTCAGGCCTATCCCGTCATTCTAAAATTTGAGCTTTAAACCAGCTTATTTGGCAAGATTGGGAGTCTCACCATGGGGCTCCCAATCTGTATCAGCCAGATTCTGGAGCTTACGCTTCAAGCGTGTTTTCGCTACGGAGCTCACACGGTCAGTGAATAAAATCCCATTGAGATGATCCACTTCATGCTGGATCGCTCTGGAGAGAAGACCATCAGTCTCAATGTGCAGCACACTGCCGTCAAGCTGCGGCAAAGTCGCTTTGACTACGACTGGACGACGAACTTTGGCACGTATTTCCTGGATGCTCAAGCAGCCTTCGGTATCCAAATCTTTGTCCTTACCAAACTTCAACTCTGGGTTAATAAACACCAAAGGCATGATGTCTTCCAGCTTAGCATCCTCGCCATTGACCTTGAGGAAGCTGATGCATTCCGGATCATGGGCTACATCCACTACGGCAAGACGCAGGTCAACACCCACTTGTGGAGCAGCAAGGCCAACACCTTGGGCATCACGCATGGTCTCGAGCATATCATCGACAAATTGCTCGATTTCTTTATCCACTTGCTCCACCTCTCTGCACTTCTTGCGCAGGACCGGATCACCGTATTGAACAATATTTAAAACCATATTTCGTACTTCGGTAGTGCCCGCAGGAAACCATGCCCCGTCAGGCGGTATGGCAATGCCCTACACCTAAACACTTCGCTTGGCTACCCTATTTCGTCAATCTTACTCAAGCTAGCTCTTAGCTTCACGCACACGTGTGGGGAGATTCGCTTCGAATCCCGCCTTGGTCAGAGCCTCATAGATCATGATCATCTGCTCAAGCCTGACTCGTTTATCCAGCTCAAGCTCAAGCTTGGTGTATGGGTTATTCTCTTTGAGAAGCGTCAGGTAATTTACCAACTGCCTCTCATCGGATATCTTGACTGGCCCCAAGGTGATTTCACCATTCTGGGACATCGCCAAGACCGTTCTGGGCTCCACGATCTGCTTCACCTCAACTTCAGTTACCGTAGGCATCGAGACATCCAGAATCGGACGTTTCTTCTTCGGTTGCATCGTGACGATGAAGAAGATCAGCAGAATCACCAAAATATCGATCAAGGCAACGATCGGAATCGCTGGAATCTGCCTTTTTGGATAATCAAATTTCATCTTATCAAAGGATTATCCTGCTTTAGGCAGCTCTATCCTGCCCTTTGCCATGGTTACGCATCGCCCCGGTAAATCTCTCCAGCAGCACTTCCATGCGTGCTGAGTATGCCTCGATCTTGCGGTTGAAGACACTGTGGGCAATCACTGAGGGAACCGCTACAGCCAGACCTGCAATCGTAGTCGTAAGCGCCTCAGAAACCCCTCGGGCCATCAGAGTCATCTTGGACTCATCTACGTTACCGAATCCGTCGAATACAGTCGTGATACCACTCACGGTTCCCAAGAGGCCCAGTAGAGGCGCGATCACGATGACCACTTCAAGAATCTGTACTCCATTCTGCATACCTACCAGCTCCTCACGGGCATTCGCCTGGACCGCATCTTGCACCTCGTCTCCGCCGTGCTCCGCACGATCCACCACGACTTTACAAAGCCGATGAAGAACACTGTCTCCTGATTGCAGTTCACTACTGATCTGATTTGCTGAAGCTTCATCACCACGATCACTGTAGGCATTCAACTTATCTACGAGCGACTTGGGAAGAATTGCATTCTGACTCAGCAAAATGGCTTTGAAGATAATGACCGCAATCGATGCTACAGAACAAATCAGCAGGATGTACATGAAGACTCCCCCCTTCTGGAAGAAACCGGTAATGCTCTCGAACAATGATGCATCATCCTGAGCTAGAATCGTAAATAATGTGTCCATAATAGTTTAGAATTCGAAGTTAATCTGGAAATACAATGGGTCTCCGTTGAGCTCATCTTTGACCGCTTGGGGCATAGGAGGAATTTTAGCCGCATTGATTGACTGGATGGTGATCCCTTTCTGGATCTCACCACCTGCTACCTGGTTTTTGATCTGTGGCGGCGTAATGGTACCATCTTCCTTCACAAACCAGTACATGGTGAGTGATCCAGGAAGTAGAAGATCCGCTCTCTCTCCACATCTGCGATACCACTCCTTGGCTACACTATCACTGACTTTTTTCATGTAGCGCCCTGTGGGTGTCGATTTTACATTGAGTGAGGCTTGACTGCCTTTTCGACGAATCGAGCCCAGACTCTGAGTTGCTGTCGTATTCGCCCTGAAGCCAGCTTCTGACTCACGTTTCGCCAGCTGCTTCTTCCTCTCCTCCTCAGCTTTGCGTTTTGCGGCCTCCATTTCAGCCCGCTCACGCTCCAGCCTCTCTTTCTCCTTACGGGCCTCCTCCATTTGCTTGGCTAGCTGACGTCGTTTTTCCTCCTGCTCTTCCTCTTCAGCCTTCTTTTTAGCGAGTTCAGCAAGACGGGCGATTTCCTCGGCAGATTCGGTCACCTCAACCTTATTGGGTGAATCCCTCAGCTCTTTCTTTTCTGGTGACTTGGCCACCTTCTCAGAGACGCGCTCCTTCATGATATCAGGCTGACTCTTCTCTGGTGGCCTGGATGGCACCGGCTGTGGCTGGTTGACCTCCTCCACTTTCTTTTGAGCAATGGAATCACGCTCCAACTTGCCGTCCTGATAGCTGCTGGCCACTTGCTGATTAAAGTCTTTCTTCTCGCCAGCTACCGAAGCTCTATCCGGGGCGTTGGCATCAGCCTCTGCCGTGCTACGCGCCACCGTATCATGCTCACCAATCAATTCGGCATGATCAACCTTTCCTTTCGCCTGACTGCTATCGGTGCGAACATACTTCCGGCTCGGCTTGGGTATGGGCTTGGCCTGAGGCTCCACCTTGGGAGGCTTGGGAACAGCCACCGCTTTGGGCTTCGGCATGGGCTGTACAGTCATTCTCATGACCACATCAGGCTCAGCAGGCTTCATCTCCTCGACAGGCTTGGATTCCGAATGACGAGAAGAAATTCCAAGGAACAAAAAATAGAAAATAACCATGTGAAGAGCTGCAGATATCCCCCAGCACTTCCAAAACAGTTCCTGCTTTTTTGATTTTCCTCTCACTAAACGCGACCAATCTGGACGATCCGCCCCAGGAACGCAACCGATATTCCTCGACGCCCCTAGATAAGCGAGGAAATCAAGAATGCGGCTAATATCCACAAAATCGCCCCAAACAGAGCGTCCACCCATCGGCTCAACCTCTTATAGGCAGCTTTCACGCCTTTCATTTGCAGCAAACAAGCCCACAGACACCATAGTATCATTCCCTCAAAAACAATCGTAAGCCAGAGCACCAATGCCCAGCTGCTCCCTGAAGCAGTTCCTAAAAATGGCATTACCACCCCAGCCAAAAACACAGCAACTTTAGGGTTCAGCAGGTTACAGAGAAATCCACGCCGCCAAGACTTCCAGAAAGACTCTTCAGACCTGTACTCTGGATTCCCCATACGCAAATCTGGGTTCGACCAGGCTTCCCGGAAAAGCTGCCATCCGAGCCAAAGCAAATACAATACGGCCGCAGAAGTCAGGCCTATCGACACGATACCCCCCTGCATGAGAAGAGCAGCAAGCCCGAAAAGAGCTATCGCCGAATGAATGCCAAGCCCCAAGGCAATTCCCAGAGCAGTCGCGCAGCCAGCTTTCCAGCCTTTGGCCAATGCCGTACGTGTGAGAAGCAGCATATCTGGCCCTGGGGAAAATTGACCCAAAGCCATCACACCTGCAAAAGCCATCCATTCTGAAATCACTGCAGAGAGATCCATTCCACAGACCTTGCCCCAAAGTCAATCAGATCAGCGTGTGGGCTCAATCCAAACCATACGCAGTGCATCAGGTCTCAGGCGTGCTGACTGAATCGCTTCATCCAGCACCTTCATATGATTCTCAAGTGCCTCTATCTCTTCTTCTCCAATCATTGGATTAACTGCAGCCAAGGCTTTGATGCGTCTAATCTCAGCCCTGAGCTGTTTCTTCATCTCTTTCCTGGCACCATCAATGACTGCAGGCATTTGAGCCTTAGCAAGCGATTCTAGCTGATCTAGCATCTTTGGCACCAAATGCTGTTTCACCACTGGTTTTGCGAGTAGTTTGCGCAACCCTCCTTTTCTGAGTTTGGCATTGAGTAGGGCCTTCTCATTGGAGAGGTCCGCACCGTTGTGATCTACCACCACTCGTATTGGAGTGGCCGGCAGGAAACGATCGATATGCAAGTCGCTCGGCGCAATCACTTCGATCACAAAGTACTCCTCCATAAGGATCCCCTTCTCTCCATTCTTCTCCCAAACACCAAAGGTGGCATTACCTGATTCGGATCCCAGGAAGAGATCGAAGCAAGCCCTTGCAATTGGGTGATCCCAAGTCATGAAAGTCATCTCTTCACGAGCAAGCGCCTTGGCACGATCAAAGGTAACGCTCACCCCTTCATCAGGAATGTTAGGAAAGGCATCGGTAATGAGGTTCCCGGGCTTGATGAAGTAGGTACGATCACTCAGGTCCTCTACATCGAGACCAAAGTAATCTAACATGCGTACTAGAAACTCCTCAAAATGAGGATCTGCATCTGCCGCCTGTAGTTTCTTAATGACCGCCTTTGCCTCAGCCGGGTGATAAGAGTTAAGCTCCAGCAGACGATCATAACCACCAGCCAACCTCTGGCCAACTGTCTCCCTTTGCTCTACTGTAGCTTCAATCAAACGCTCGACATCGTCTTCATCAAATGATTCCTCGAGATCGAGCAACTCGTCCTCAAAAACCTGAAAGATTTCTGTAGCTCCATGCACGTTTTGTTCCAGAGCACCCAGACCTTCATGATACCATCGCGCCCATAACTCTCCTGAGCTTTCAAGGGCATAAGGCACATGAATATGAATGGTGCTGGTTTGCCCAATCCGGTCGAGTCGCCCGATTCGCTGCTCCAGAAGCTCAGGATCTTTCGGCAGATCAAAGAGAACCAAGTGATGAGCAAACTGGAAGTTTCGGCCCTCACTACCAATCTCTGAACAGAGCAGAACTCGCGCCCCCTCCTCCTCAGCAAAGTAAGCGGCATTACGATCACGCTGCAAAAGACTCAACTCCTCATGGAAATGAGCAACATTCACCTGAACCTCCGTAAGAAGCGCCTCGGAGATCTCCTCGACCATCTCTTTAGTTTCACAGATCAGCAGCACCTTCTCGTCGCCCAGCTCATTCAATAAACCTACCAGCCATGAAATCTTCTCCTCAAACTCGTCCCCATCCAACTCCACCAGATGAGCCTGCCTCTCAGGAAACCCTGTTAGACTAGAGCGTGTATTTCTAAACATCACACGGCCCGTACCAAAACCATCAAGTAAACTTTCCACAAGAGAGGCACGTGCACTTTCATCGCCAGAATCCAGTTTCTCAGCCAATTCCTTGACTTGTGAGGAATGATCCGAGAACTGAGACAGGTCGACTGAGTCTCCATTCTCGATTTGTTCCACCACCGTGGCTACTTCCTCATACTTCTCGGACTCAGCAATGAAACTATCTAAGTCATTAAACCTCTCTGGATCGAGCAAACGTAGTCGCGCAAAATGACCTTCTTGGCCCAGCTGCTGAGGAGTTGCTGTCAGCAGCAAAACACTCTCGACCGTAGAGGCCAAGCCTTCGACCATCTCATACTCAGCACTCACTTCGTCCTGTGACCAGCTCAAGTGATGAGCTTCATCGACAATCAACAGATCCCAGCCTGCTTCTTTGGCCTGCTCCGCACGTCGCTCATTGGATGCCAAGAAATCCACACTCGCTATGACGAGCTGACTATCCAGAAACGGATTAGCTTCAGGGTCATTCTCTTCTATGGAAGCACAGCGGCCTTCATAAAAGATGCTGAAAAGCATATTGAAGCGGCGAAGTAACTCTACGAACCACTGGTTAATCAATGGCTCTGGCAGCAAAATCAAGACTCGGTTGGCACGCCCAGTGAGGTGAAGCCTGTGCATGATCATACAAGCCTCAATGGTCTTCCCAAGCCCCACTTCATCAGCCAGTAGAACTCTAGGACTCAAGCGCTTTGCCACTTCACTAACGATCGAGAGCTGGTGAGGCAAGAGATCGGTCCTACCTCCCAAATACCCCCTTAGAGGCGATTTACGAATATCGTTTTGTCTATAGAGGGCCTCAGCTCTGAGCCTATAGACATGGTCTTCATCCACTTGGCCTCCATAGAGACGATCATGAGGCATATTGAAGCCCATGGTATCTGACAACTGAGCCTCTGGGATATCTCCCTCCTCAGTTTGATAAGTAACAATTCCATCAGCTTCTGATAGAGAAGACACTTCTAATTCCTTCCCATCGTGTGTGACAATGACTTCACCCACCTTATAAATCACTCGGCGGAGAGGAGCTGACTCCAGTGCATAACAACGTGTTTCCTCGGCAGCCGGGAATAACACCTCAAGCGTCGCATGCTCTACCCTGAGAATCATTCCCAAACCCATTTCAGGTTCCGAATCACTCACCCACCGCTGACCTGGAATAATCGCTGCTCTATCCATAGAAGAGCGCGAACCCTACTTCCCGATTGCCAACAATCAATCCCCAAAAGCAAAAGATTCTGTAATCATCACTTAACCCGCTGAGACAAAAAAATCGCCAGATGGCACTCCCATCCGGCGATCATCATAATTAGTATAGCTTTAAACTTATCTGACTTTGTGTTTCGAGCGGTAGCTTCCCGGAGTCATCCCCGTCTCACGCTTGAATGCTCTTGAGAAATAAGGTGCAGAAGTAAACCCTGAAGCTTCTGCAACTTCCTCCAATGTAGAACCTGTCTCACGCAGCATCTTCTGCGCAATTTTGATTCGTGTATCGTTGAGCACTTCCAAAATAGACATCCCTGTCTCCTTCATGAACCTCTGCTCAAGTGGTCGACGGCTAAGACCGCATCGTTTCACCAAATCACCAACACTTACCGGAGTATGGGCAGATTGCTGAATCAATTCTAACAGGCGATCAACATAGGGATCTTTCTCTGCTGTCGCACCAGTACTGGCTCTGCGCTGCACTCCAATAGGAGGAATTGATTCTTCACTGTTCCCATTGACCCTGCCACGCAGGATATGATTGATCAACTTCGCCCCCTGATAGCCCTTGGTCCAGTGATCCAGCTCGATCGTCGAGACTGGCACCGGAGCCAGCTCTTCAGGCTTTTGCGCATCTTTTGCTAAAGAGATCAGTGCCACCTGCTCAGGAATTCGAATCCCAAAACCAAGCAAATACTCCTCAACCGTGTGCACCACACCAGTATGCGGCGAGATAAATCCTACCTTTCCATCATCACACAATTCTTTAATTCTGCAGGCCAGATCCAAGAAATGCTGCCCCATTGACGAGCTCTCTTCCTTGGAAAAGTACTCGAATCTCATATCCGGATACTTTTCCACAGCCTTCATTGCGCCTTCAAAGAGCTGGTGATGCATTATGTTAGCTGGATTCACCTTTCCCATGAAGACGACATTGCACCCCGCCTCAGCCAACTCTTCTACCATCATCTCTGCACAAGCAGCATAATCAGTGAGAATTCTGTGTTTGTGCTCGGTAGCCACATTCAGCTCCACTCTGGGCAGATCTATTTCTTCCAGGATCTCTTTTACCGCTTTGGCATCATAAATATGACTGATCACTCCATGCCAATTTTCGAGAACCTCTCTGTTTACCCAGTCTGCACGCATTGCCCAGCGCACATCCAATGCCAGATCATCACGACCAGAACAGAATGCCAGAGCACCTGAAATCACATCAGGTCTGTACCAATCCATCAGGACTCCGATTACTCGCTTACCTTGCATAGTTTGTCACAGTACGTAAAAATTGCCTACCGAACAGTGAAATCTCACCTATCGACCTCAAATCGTTAATTATTTGCGTCATAAATCAATGCAATATGTTAACGCTAATCTCAGTTTTAGATAAAAACGAAATCCACTCGATTTAGGGTTTCCTGAGTAGAGAATCATGATTAGTTTGCGCGGACATATGTCCGAACCAGCAATCGCCAGCGCATCTGAACTCACCGTCCGCTACTCGCATCACACCGTGCTAGACGGGGCTACCCTCGCCATTCATGCAGGTGAACGCATTGGTCTGGTCGGGCGCAATGGCTCGGGCAAATCCACCTTCATGAAAATCTGCGCACGCGCAGATGATCCAGACAGCGGAGAGTACACCACGCGTAACGATTTGGTGATCGGCTACCTGCCTCAGAACTTTGAACTCCCTGAAGACGCCACGGTATTAGAAGCCACCTTATCTGGTGCCCAGTATGTACAGGACCTCATTGCTGAGTACGAGAGCTGCGACCCCACCACCAAAAGAGGCGCCGACCTCATGGAGAAGATCAATCACTTTGATGGCTGGACTATCGATTCACGAGCCACTTCCCTGCTGAGCAACCTGCATGCTCCAGACCCTGAACGCATCATCTCCACCCTTTCTGGAGGCGAAAAAAGACGTGTAGCCCTAGCAAGAGCTCTTCTGGCACAGCCTGACTTCCTCATCCTAGACGAACCTACAAACCACCTAGATACTGGCTCGATTGAATGGCTGGAAATCTACCTGTCGAGATATACCGGAACTTGCCTCTTTGTGACACACGATCGCTATTTCTTGGACCGCATCGCGACAAAAATTGTCGAAATCGCTCGCGGCAAATGCATCGCCTACGACGGCAACTATACCGACTACTTGGTTTCCCGTGCTGAGCGCATGGCCATCGAAGCCACCAACGAGCATAAACGCCAACGCTTCCTTAAGAAAGAACTCGAATGGGTGCGCCGCCGGCCATCTGCACGCCGCACCAAATCTCGAGACAGACTCGACAAGTATTTCGAGATTGCCGACCAAGCTCCTCCAGAAAAAGAAATTGATGTAGACCTCATCATCCCCCCCGCCCTCAAACTCCCCAATCGAGTCATCGAAGCTGAAGGGCTGAGCAAATCCATTGGCGATCGAGTCCTATTCCGTAATCTGGATTTCAAACTAGAGCCTGGCGAGCGAATCGGCATTGTGGGCCGCAATGGCATGGGAAAATCTACCCTCATCAAAACACTTTTAGGATTCACGGAGCCTGATACCGGGAGCGTCCACATCGGAGCTCGTACCGAGATCAATTACGTGGATCAAAACCGCCTGCTACTCGATGACCAGAAATCGATTTTCGACGAAGTTGGAGAGGGTCAGGAGTACGTAAAACTCGGCGATGAAACCCTGGGTCTTCGAGCTTACCTCAAACGATTCCTTTTCAGTGACGAACGAATCAACACTAAGATTGAACTCCTCTCAGGTGGTGAACGATCCCGAGTCCTTCTCGCGAAAATTCTTAAGAAAGGCGGTAATGTACTGGTACTTGACGAACCTACAAACGACTTAGACCTGAATACCCTCCGCCTGCTGGAGGAAGCTTTGGCACACTTCGAGGGCAGCGTTCTCGTGGTATCGCACGACCGATTTTTCCTGAATCGAGTATGCACAGGCATCTTGGCCTTTGAGGATAACGGCTCGATCCACTTCAGCCCAGGCTCCTATGATTATTATCTGGAAAAGAAAGCGGAACGAGATGCCCAAGCTGCTGCCTATGAAAAGCTGACAACCAGCAAAGAAAAAGCCAAGCCCACTAAAAACAAAGGTGACGAACCAAGGAAATTAAAGTGGAAAGAAGAGCGAGAGCTTGAGACAATTGAAGAGGATATTCTTGCTGCTGAGGAGGAGGTAGCCACCCAAGAAGCGGTCATCAATGAACCCAACTTCTACGCCGAACACACCCACGACTACCAAGACTACGAAACCAAGCTGAAAGAAGCTCAGGATAAAGTCTCTCACCTCTACTCACGATGGGAAGAGCTGGAAGCCGTTCGCGCTGCCTACGAAAATTTCAAAGCCACTAATTAAGGGAGAGAAAACCCTTCACCTACAGCCTCATCATGGAAACACACGTACATTTGCCAGACTCCGAGCCACCTGCGACGATTCGCGAGGTGGTCGCCGCTCTCAAAAAACAGAAGCTTCCAGCCAAGCACGACAAACAATCATGGGGCGACTGGATCAACCTAGAAGGCAAAGATACCGTCATTTCCATCGAGTCTATGAACGGCCTCACAACCAGAGCCACCATCGAGGAAGCCTCAGGAGAAGACGAGGTTCTTATCAAATGCATCAACGCTTTCCGAGCACTCGGATGGTATGGAGAAGATGAAGACGGCCCCTACCCACTATAAGATTACATGTACGATCTCATCGTCATAGGCGGAGGTGCCGCCGGCTTTTTCGGAGCTATTACAGCCGCAGAACACGGTGCTAACAAGGTTCTCATTCTGGAAAAAACAGCAAACCTGTTAGGCAAAGTCAAAATATCTGGTGGCGGACGCTGCAATGTCACCCACCATTGCTTCGAAGCGCGAGAACTCGCCAAGTACTACCCTCGGGGTGAAAAATCCCTCATTGGACCACTCAGCCGATGGGGGGCACAGGACACAGTGAACTGGTTCCAATCCAGAGGCGTCGAACTCAAGACCGAAGCTGATGGCCGGATGTTTCCTATCACCGATAATTCGCAAACCGTCATCGACTGCCTGATATCGTCAGCCAAAAAAGCCGGAGTCCAAATTCAGACATCCCACGGCGTAAACTCCATCGAACGCATAGAAGATCATCTTGGGAGCTCACACTTTACCCTGCTCACGGACAAAGGTGAAACTCTAATGAGCCGCAGCATTCTACTCGCTACTGGAGGCACACGTCTGGCAGCAGGCGCCAAGCTAGCCGAGTCACTGGGGCATACACTAGCCCCACCGGTCCCCTCACTATTTACCTTTAAAATCACCCACCCCTTACTTCGTGATTTGCAAGGCATCTCGGTCAGCCAAACAAAGGTACAGATCGAGACAACCAAGCTCACATCCAGCGGCCCTCTACTGATCACCCACTGGGGAGTCAGTGGCCCGGGCATTCTGAGGCTTTCCGCATGGGGTGCTAGAACTCTAGCCGATATGAATTACCAATTCACCCTGAGAGTCAACTGGCTGCCTGACGTGGATGTAAACTCGGAAATCCAACAGCTCAGAACTACATGGGGTAAACGCCAACTGACCACGCGAAGCCCTTTCGAAGCACTGTCCAAACGCCTGTGGAACCGCTTTTTAGAAGTGGCTGAAATCCCTGAAACCCAAACCTGGTCTCAACTCTCTAAACAACATGCCCGCAACCTGCTGACTCTACTCACTGAGAGCAGATTTAACGTGGATGGCAAATCCCTCAACAAAGACGAGTTTGTGACCGCTGGTGGTGTTTTGCTCAAAGACATCAAGCTCAAGACCATGGAGAGCAAACTCTGCCCAGGCCTCTACTTTGCCGGCGAAGTCATGGATGTAGATGGCATCACAGGAGGCTTCAATTTCCAGAATGCCTGGACGACGGGCCGGCATGCCGGCCTCGCCATCGCTGAAAATGCCTAGCCTCCAAAGGCAAAGGAGTTTGCGCCTTTGACGCCAAGACCAGTTACTTTAAACAAGCGCCCAGCATGCTCCTCTACTTCGCTTTTGTGGATTCCGGTAGTCACATAAAGCTCGTCTAAATTCCCCCCCCCAAAAGCACAGGAAGTCGTTTCAAGGCACGGAACCTCTACTCGCTGAATCTCCTCACCAGTTTTGCTATCAAAGCAGACCACACAGGCACCATGGCAGAAGGCAACCCATAAATTATCATTCTCATCTATGGCCATCCCATCAGGAGAAGCATCGATGTGGCCTGTGTCAGCCACTTTAACCATGTTGCTGAGAGAACCTTCAGCATAGTCAAAACCAAAAATTTCGCGGCGGGGCGTATCTATATAAAACATCGTCTTGCCATCTTTAGACCATGCTAGACCATTTGAGTTCGTCACTGGACCAAAAGCCTCAGTCACTTCCCCATTCTTACTTAGACGGTAGAGTTTCGCATCCCCAGTCTTCTTCACCAGACTGATGGTACCAGCAAAGAAATGACCATCTGGTGAGCACTTACCATCATTGAAACGGTTATCAGCCTTGTCAGGCTCTGGGTCGCTGATTGAAGTCAACTCCCCATCTTCGGAGAGAAAATAGAAGCCGTTATCACCTGCGATCACCATTCCACCAGACTCGCGCGGAACTACAGTCCCTACACGCTCACCTACATCCCAAAATTTTTCCTCACCACTTACTGGATCAAATTTGATGACCTTGTGCTTTTCAATATCTACGTACAACAAAGCATTCTTCCACCAGATTGCTCCTTCTCCCCACTGCGCACGATAATCTCCGATTGGTTCAACTTGAATCATAGTGAGATCCATAAAGCCTTCCTACCCATGCGTCTAGTCCACTTAATGATAAAGCCTGTCTGCGAACTGTTAAAAAAACAGCAACTCATTTAACGTTTGCATCTTAGAACTGCAAAAGTTTCACACATCTGGAGGAATTAAAGTTTGCCATAAGAGACGATAATCGATAGCGTCCCATTACACCTAGGATACTTAACTCGTACGGATAATCCATTTATGCTTAGTATACCACGACTATCTTCCGTTCGCATATTAATCATATTGCAACTATTGACCCTGAACGCCTTATACGGCTGGGAAACAGTGCAACATGGAGGACAGCAGTATGTCACAGCAAAGAGCATCAAGGAGTTCTACCGATTTACTAAATTTCAACGTTCAGGAAAAACCATCTCGCTATCGAATCAAGGAATCGAAGTAAAGATGACCGCTGGCAGCCAGGAATGCTTCATGAATAGTGTGAAGTTCGTCCTTAGCTACCCAGTCCTTGAGATTTCAGGCAAATACCTCGTTTCCCGAACTGACCTCTCCAAACTGATCGACCCCGTTCTTCGCCCCAGCTATATCCGTAGCGCCGGCAACTTCCGCACCGTCATCATTGACCCAGGTCATGGAGGCAAAGACGCTGGAGCTGTTAATCAGTACGGCACTGAAGCTGGCTACAATCTCAGCGTCGCCCGCATGGTTCGCGACCTTCTGAAACAACAAGGCTACAATGTCATCATGACGCGCGACTCAGACACCTATCTTACATTGGGTCAACGCGTGGAATTAGCCAACCGCTACGACAACGCCATCTTCATCTCCATCCACTTCAACGCCGGCGGAGGCTCCAGGGCCCGTGGGATTGAGACCTTCACTCTCTCCCCCGTGGGAGTTGCCCACTATGGCCGTAGCGTCAAAAGCTCAGACTACCGAGTTCGCGAAGGCAACCATCAGGATTCGGCCAACATCGCTCTCGCAACCGCAGTACACGGCGTGGCTCTGCAGCGTACCAAGACTAACAATATCCCTGACCGCGGTATAAAGCGAGCACGCTACAGCGTTCTCACTAGCATCAAGCATCCTGCCATTCTCGTCGAGGGCGGCTTCATGAGCCACCCAACAGAGGCCAGAATCATCCACACCAAAAATTATCAAAAGACGATCGCCTATTCCATCGCTGAAGGTATCATCAGATACCGCTCCGCAATCCAAAGTAGAGCATACTGAACACTTTCATATTACACCCTAAATAAAAAGGCCCACTCTTTGAGAAGTGGGCCTTTTTATTGAATGAGAATATTACCTGGAGCGGTTCTTAGCTGAGTTCTTTTTCAACGCGCTTGAGAACCTCTTCATAGGCCTCCATGACATCACCAAGATCCTGACGGAAACGGTCTTTATCAAGCTTCTTACCCGTCTCCAGATCCCAGAGTCGGCAGGTATCCGGGCTAATTTCGTCAGCCAGCACAATCTTGGCCTCATCATCCTTGGTTCGACCAAATTCAATTTTGAAATCAACGAGCTTGAGACCACAACGCTGGAAGAAATCCACCATCACCTCATTTACCACAAGAGCTTTACGCTTGAGCTCTGCACACTCCTCAGGTGTCGCAAGCCCCATCTCACGCGCATAGTCCTCATTGATCAGCGGATCACCGTACTCATCGCTCTTGTATGAAAACTCCACGATCGGCTGCTTGAATTGCGTCCCCTCTTCAACCCCCACGCGCTTGCAGAAAGAACCTGCCGCAAAATTGCGGACAATCACTTCAACAAGCAGGATATCCACCTTCTTCACCAAGAGATTAATATCATCTACTTTATCCACCAAATGAGTCTCCACTCCACGAGCTTCAAGCATACGGTATATTGCGAGCGTGATCGCAGTATTCAGCCTACCTTTGTTCGCAAACTCTGCTTTTTTGAGAGCATTGAATGCAGTAGCCTCATCCTTGTACTCCATTCTAAGCACATTCGGATCGTCAGTGGCGTAGAGGCGCTTAGCCTTACCTTCATAAAGTGGTTCCATGCCCTCTAGTTATGCAGCCTGAGAGCTATGGTCAAGCACTCGCGTATCAAAGATACACGCGAAAAGCACTCACACCTACTCATCAAAGTCGAAACTCTTCTTCCGAGCCTTACGAATACTGACCCTCCCCCCCTTCGCCTGCCTCAGCGGATCAAAGAGGGAGTCCATACCCACACCTTTAATTTCGTAGACCATCTCCATCAATTCCCCCAGGCGCCCCTTTGGAAAACCACGCTCTTTGAACCACATCAGGTACTCAGGCGGCAGATCCATAATAGGCACCCCAGAGGGAGGATAGTTACCTGGACCAAATTTCCCAAATGGCATGTGCGTGTTCCCTATATCATTAAGCAACCTGCGGAAGTCATCCCTATCTATCTCTGTAAAATCCATAATGGTCCTGCACCTGCCACCGTTCACCACTATGGTGAAGTTTATCGCGCTACCTGTTTACAAACTTGTTTGCTGGCATTGTCCACGTTAAACATCTCAATCCAAACCACCAGAAGCACGTGACTCAATTATCCATAGCTGAACAAAAAAACGCACTGCGTGATGATATCCGCCTGAAGTTAAAGTCGCTCAGCAAAGAACAACTACAAGTGAGCAGTACCTCCCTCTGCAAACAGATCGCCCAATGGCTTGAGTCCCACCCTGAAGTACACACGATCACCAGTTTCGCCCATCTTCCATTTGAGCCAGATCTCTCCTCGCTGCATCAACTTCTGCCCCAACACCGGATAGCCTATCCTCACGCCACCAAAGGAGGCTCCATGGAGTTTTACCAAGTTACCTGCCCCACTCAGATGCAAGCAGGGTACTACGGCCTGAGGCAGCCAATCCCCAGTGGTGAAACACTGGTGCCCAACAACACTATCGATCTCGTCCTCTGCCCAGCATTTGCCTTCACTTCCAATGGAGAAAGGCTCGGCAAAGGTGGAGGATACTACGACCGCTTCCTATCCCAACTCAAAGACAGTTGCCACATACTGGGAATAGCACTCCCATGCCAAATGGTAGATCACATCCCCACGGAATGTCATGACCTATTGGTAGACCAAGTGCTTATCGCCTAAGCGCCTGAGGTGTAGATCACATACTCACCACCTTAGCTGAGATATAGACACAAAAAAACCGCTGTCGAAACAGCGGTTAAAATGGTCGGGGAGACAGGATTCGAACCTGCGACATCCGGCTCCCAAAGCCGGCGCTCTACCAAGCTGAGCTACTCCCCGACGGAGTGTTTGCTTGGCCCGCTCTCGCGGGGCGGGCGGAGACTCCACGAAATACAGGAATAAATCAAGTACTCTTTTGCAAAAAAATGCATTTTTTTCCTGCCTCCCAGAGATGATCTTTCATAAGAAAAACAAGGACCTTTGGCACTCAGGGAATTAAGGATCACATCCACCAATCAGCACTCATCTAAAGAAATCGCGTGTGCCGTGCCATTTTCAATACTGATCAGCATCGGGCGGCAACAAACCTCGCAATCATAGTCTAAATTTTGCCCCTCACTCTCCCCTTCAGGTGGCATAATGAAGGAAAACCACTCAAAACAACTCGGGCACTGAACTTCACAAATATCCATCTCTTTAATCCGTTTCACGATTAATCTCCTTCTTCTTGGAGTACCACACAAATCATATCGGCATTTTTGTCACACTGATTCAGACAAGACATCCAAAGCTTCAAGAAAACCTTCAGATGTCCATATCCCTAGAATGCTTATGAAATCTAGTGAGCAGTAACCATGAATCCTACTTTAATTAAGATTATTAAATAGTTGGAATTTTGCATTGCGTCTATGTGGATCTTCCTCAAGACTGTCGCCACTCCACAAAAAATCCATGACCGACGAACGCTACGAAATAAGAGGAAAAATTGGTCAAGGCGGTGTTGGCGCTGTTTACAGGGCCTACGACACCCAGCTTAGACGAGAAGTCGCCATCAAGCGAGTCCTCACAGAGGGCGGCTATGAAGATGCTGAAACCGCCACCAAGAATCTATTAAAGGAAGCCACTGCCCTATCCTCAGTACAACACCCTCACATCTGTACCGTCTATGACGCGGGTATGGATAAGGAAGGGCCTTACGTTGTCATGGAATTGATCAACGGCAAGACGCTTGATGAAATGGTCGAGCGAGGCACCCTGACCTATGAAGACTTCCGAGAAGTCGCCATCCAGTCTCAAGAGGCTATGATTGCCGCACAAGACTTGGACTTGGTTCACCGTGACCTTAAACCATCCAACGTAATGGTCTGCTGGCTTCCTTCAGGACGCTTCCAGGTGAAACTGGTTGACTTCGGTCTCGCCAAATTCTCCGCACAGCCGTCACTTCAGACGATTGATCACGGTGATGCTGTATTTGGATCCATTTTCTTCATGGCTCCAGAGCAGTTCGAAAGAACGCCTCTCGACCGCCGAACTGACATGTACTCACTCGGCGCCATGTATTACTTTGCACTGGCCGGCACTTATCCGTTTAATGGTGATACTGCGCCGCAGGTGATGGCTAGCCACCTTCAGAATACGGTGCAGCCACTACATGAAGTACGCCCAGACCTGCCCAAGTGGCTCTGTGATTGGGTCATGTGGCACATCAGCAGAAATATGGATGACCGTCCAGAATCTGCCCGAGTAGCCCTTGAAAAGTTCATTTCCGATGAAGCTTCTGCCAAGAACGAAGGAGCTGCCTCCCCTGCACCATCATCTGGCCCACAACTCGTCATCCCACAGACCTCTACGCAAGCCGCTACCGTAGCAGCAGGCACTCGTCTGGAGACAGGCACAGCACCTCAGCCAATCACTCCTCCAGCTGGAGGAAGAAGCATTACAGCTTCCCAGAGCGTGAGACCAGCTGCTGCTGGAGGAAATCCTCTTACTGGCGCCACAGCTATTCAGCCTGCATCAGCAGCAAAGCCGACGACTCACAGCCACCCGGTGACTTCCACCGCGACAGCTGCCAGCCATACAACTCCTGCCGCTGCACCACAAGCAGCCAAGGGCTCATTCTTCTCCAAGATGAGCAACACCACGAAGATTGTTCTCGCCTCAGTCATTGGCGCGGCAATCATCATCTTCGGTATCCTGATCATCTCTCGCCTCTCAGCCAATAATGAGACTGAGGTGTTCAACAAGCTGGTGAAGCAAATTGAAGATCCAACCGCTAAGGACATCCCTACAAGTGAGGAAGAACTGGATATCCTACTGAAGTCACTTGCAGATCTTAAAAACAAAGATCGCCACGCAGTCTTGCTCAGATTGCAAGTAGCAAAGGCCGTAGACAACTCATTCAACCCAGACAGGAAGATCCTCTCCTACGCCACGACTGACGCCATCAGTGACACGACTCGTGAAAATCTATTCCAAATTCTATCCAGACGCCAGAACACGGATGTCATCTCAGACCTCCTTGCTTATGCGGCTGACCATGTAGATCAGGGTAGCTCCCGAGTCGCCATCGAAGCGGCAGCGAAGAATCCGAAAGACGATGATTTCAGAAGCTACCTGAATATCCTGCGTATTTCTGAGAATTCACAGGTTACCAAGACTGCCGAGAAAGCACTTCAGTCAGTCATCAGCAATTCCTACAACAAAACAACACTGACCGACCAACTACTGAGCACCGTTGACCAGATTCTCGATGAATCCAAGCGACTCAGCGTCATCCGCCTCCTTGGTGCTACAGGCACAGAAAGAGCCAGAAGAAAGATCGAAACTTCACTTAAGAGTGATGAAGACGGTCTCAGGATCGCAGCTGCTGCTGGATACGCTGACTGGCCTAACGATCAACCATTTGACGCACTCATTACAGCCATTGAATCCGAGCAGGTCCCACAGGTTCGCCGCTCAATGTTCAACAGTGCTTTCGAGCTTTTGACTGCAGATCACAGCCACGGCAGCCCCAGTGAAGCAGAACTCAAGTGGATGACCATTTCCAGCATCGCTCAGACTGATAGTGACAAGCTCCGCATCATCTCTCATCTAGTGAATGCAAATGCGCCATACTCAACCAAGACCCTTGAGGCTTTCACTAATGACCGTCACAACGAAACAGTGAAAGACCGCGCGCTGAGAGCACTCGATAAACTCAAAAATCGATAAGACGCAGAAAGCCAGTCAGACTGCTTCCGCAATTTATTCCAAAAATACTAATTTTTGCGATTGTCAAAGCCCAACAAACAAGCCCAGTATAAACATAACATGAGAAAAATCCTAATTTCTTCAGCAGCCCTTATCCTGACAGCGACGACTTCATTCGCTGACATCCAGGCACCTCCTGGAGCAGCTTACACATCTACACGTAAGCTTGGTCGCGCTATCTCCAACATCCTTTACGGTATTGTAGAGATTCCAGAGCAAATCGTACGTAAGAATGAGCAATACGGCAGAAAAGCTGGCTGGTCATACGGTTTGGTAGACGGTACTCAGCGTGCATTCTCACGTGTTGGTTACGGTTTCTATGAACTCGTTACCTTCCGCTGCCCTACTTTCCACGGCACCTTCAAGCAGCCTTACATGAAGTGCGGTCAGGACAATCGCATTGAAATGAATGTGCATGACGGCCTTTCAGAGTTCCCACCAGAACTCGGCTTTGAGACTTACTACACTGGACATGTTCGCAGCCAGAAGTACTAATCGGCTATTTTAAGATTAAAGTTTTATCTTAAACGCTTGGTGAATTCACCAAGCGTTTTTTTGTGTCTATACTCACCTGATAATTTATCTAGACAGCTTGGAGTATGGGTACACACTACACTGTGTTAGGCCGTGTTGAATACGGCATGATCCAAAGAATAAGAAACGACATCACCAAGCTAACCATGAAAGCTAAGCAAATCCTAATGTCCGCCGCACTCGGTGGCATGGCCCTCTCAGGTCTCACCTCCTGCGGTAAAAAAGCCGAAGAATCCACGACCACAGATTCCTCTAACGCCGTACTCCGCTTCTCAGCAATTCCTGACCAGGACACCTCTGCGCAAGCAGAGCTCTATAAACCAGTTGCTGACTACCTCTCCAAAACTCTGAATATCAAAGTCGAATTCGTCGCCTCTCCTAACTATCCTGCATCAGTGGAGAAATTTAAAGGTGGAGACGTCCAGCTTGCATGGTTCGGTGGTGTAACGGGCGTCCAAGCTCGTGATGCGGTTAAGGGTGCTGAAGCTATCATTGCCGGTGCTGAGGACTTGAAATTCAAGAGCTACTTTATCGCTAACACCTCTACTAGCTTAACTAAATCTGAGTCCTTTCCTGAAGCGATTAAAGATCTTAAATTCACATACGGAAGCTCCGGGTCCACTTCAGGCTGCATCATGCCATCCTTCTACATCATGGAAAACTCCGGCAAAACTCCTCAGGAATTTTTCTCACAAGATTTCGGCTTCTCTGGGGCTCATGACAAGACAGCTGAACTCGTTCAAAACGGCACCTATCAAGCTGGCGTACTGAGCTACACCGTTTATGAGAAAGGCGTCAAAAATGGCACCATTGATCCAACCAAATCTACCGTGATTTGGGAAACTCCAGAGTATGCAGATTATAACTTCACCGCACACCCTGTTCTCAACGAACAATTTGGTGAAGATTTTATTACCAAGCTCCAGGACGCCCTTGCAAACTGTGAAGACGAGGCTGTACTCAAAGCCCTCAGCCGCAGCAAGCTGGTCAAAGTAGATAACAGCACTTTTGAAGGCATTGCCGAAGTCATGAAGAAAGTGACTTTCGATAAGTAACTTCCGGTAGTATTTAGATAGTGCGGGAGCTTGTTGCTCCCGTACTCATTTTTCCAATATCACCATGATCAAGATCGTCGATGCTTACTTGAACTTTGGGTCGACGCATGCATTGGCGAATGTCAATCTCACCATTGATGCAGGTGAACAAATAGCACTCATTGGGCCCTCAGGTTCAGGCAAAAGCTCTCTCTTAAAAGTACTGGCCACTGAGCATTCACTGAACCAAGGTGAATACGTATACGACGATACTACACCCGCCAATCTTCCGGCACGTAAGCTTCAGCAATTCCGAAGTAATATCGCATACATCCCTCAAGATCTTGCTCTTATCCCAAACCTTAAGGTGAGCCAGAATGTTCTCCTGGGAAAAATCGGTAAAAGCCATCTTCCAGCTACCCTCAAAGACCTCATTTTCCCTGCTGCTCACAAAATCAAAAGCGTTCACTCAATACTCGATGAGGTGGGCATCAAAGAGAAAATATTCCATCGGACTGACTCTCTCTCTGGTGGACAGCAACAACGCGTAGCTATCGCTCGCGCTCTCTACCAACAGGCCTCTAGCATCCTTGCCGATGAGCCGGTGTCAGCAGTAGACCCCTCACGCGCACACTCTCTCTTAAGTTGCCTGACCACCCTGTCGAAGAAGCACAAGCTCACCCTTATCAGCTCTTTGCATAACCTCGATTACGCTAGGGAGTTCTTTCCACGCCTCATTGGCATGCGCGCGGGCCGAATCGTATTCGACGGCTCACCTGATGATTTCTCTGATGATGAGTTCCGAAAACTATACAAGCTCAGTTCCAGTCACACTAGTGATACCATAGAGTGAATGATTCTACACCAGAATTGAAACCGCCATTGTGGAGCTGGAGACGCACCACGATCACCTTCTTTTTCATTGTCTTCATCTTTTGCCTGAAAGATCTGGGGTTAAAATTCAATCACCTCCCTGACGGGGCAGATCCTTGGCAAGCAGCCAAAGACTTCTTTTCAGCCGCTCTAAACCCAGCATTTACTGATCAGAACCCATCACTTCCGGCAGATGCCAAACCCTTCTTGGAACGAATTGGTGAGAACATGCTGGCCACATTACGCTATGCTTTTGTGGCCATGTCCATGGCCCTGCCAGCAGGCCTCATTCTAGGCATCTTATGCTCACGCTCATGGTGGCCTAAAAAGCTTCAAGACTCCACAAGTTCGTCTTTTAAGCATTACCTTCTGCGCCTCCCTATTGTCCTCGTCTACCTTGTAAGCCGCTTTTTTACGACCTTGATTCGTTCTGTGCATGAATTGATCTGGGTGATGCTTTTCCTAGCCTTCCTAGGCGATTCACCACTAACAGCCTGTATCGCTATAGCACTGCCCTATGCAGGGACTTTGGCCAAGGTCTTCTCCGAAATCATCGATGAGCAAGACGCACGGTCCTCAGACCACCTTGTATACTCCGGGGCAGGAAGTCTTCAGGCATTCTTTGCAGCCAGACTCCCTCAATCCTTACCGGATCTTCTCACTTACACGATGTACAGGCTGGAATGCGCTATTCGCTCATCAGCAGTCCTTGGTTTTATCGGTATCGAGACCATCGGTCTAACCATTAAACAGTCCTACGAGAACAACTACTACAACGAAGTATGGACCGGACTGTATTCACTCATCCTGGTTGTAATGGCCTTCGATATATTGGGCGCACACATCAGAAAACGTCTGCACACAGCTCCTCATGCGCTGCTAAATCCGGATCCAAATAACATCAGAGCACTCAAGCGGCACACTCCACGCTGGCCCTTCATGCGTCTGACATGGACAGCCCTTCTTTTCACTTCAGTAGCTGCCTGGTTCATCGGCGAGCCACTGAATCAGTATCACTCCCATCTCAGCCGTTGGGAGCGGACCAAAACATTCGCCGAAGGCTTACTTCCAAAGCCCGTCAGAGAATCTCATGCATGGTCTGATGCCATTCCTTGGGCTGAAAACCTTTGGACCACCAACGGTGCGGAGGCACTCCTCTCGACCGTCATCATGGCATCAGCAGCCCTCTTACTTGCTGCTATCTTTGGCTATGCCTTCGTCCCATGGGCCAGCCGTAATATTGCCAGCGCGAAGCCATTTGGTTTGCCCTCAGGTCATACCAGCAAAGTTCTGACACGCCTCTGGAGCTTCCTAGGATGGGTCGTACGCACTTTATTCCTCATCGCTCGCTCCATTCCTGAGTTTATCCTGGCCTTCCTGCTAATCGGCATTATAGGGCCTCACGCCTGGCCCTTGGTGATAGCACTGGCGATCCATAACTTCGGCATTTTAGGCCGGCTATGGTCAGAGACACACGAAAACCAGGATGACCTGGTTGCGAAACAACAAATTCTCTCTGGCGGCAGTCGTAACCAGTCCTACCTGTGCGCCCTTCTACCAGCATCATTCAACCGGCAGATCCTATTTATTTTCTACCGCTGGGAAACCTGTGTACGTGAATCCACCATTCTGGGCCTCTTATCCATTACCTCTCTGGGATATTACATTTCCTTGGAGTCTTCATTCCTCCGCTATGACTCCATGCTCTTCTACATTCTGCTAGGTACCGCCGTCATATTCATCAGCGACATCATCTCAGTAATCCTCAGAGCCAAACTCAAAAATTCCTAGTTAGCTCGCTACCTGTGGACTAATTGACCATTCTAGGAACCAAAAACGCGCCTCTTGGTATCAAGAGACGCGCTTACAAAAATGATTTTTACGGGGTCACTTACATGGTCATACCACCATCACAGGCAACTACTTGACCAGTGATATAGCGGGCTTCCTTGCTAGCCAGGAAGAGCACCAAGTTAGCAATATCATCGGTCTCACCGAACTGCTTGAGCGGGATGTTTGCGAGAATACCGTCGCGCAGCTTTTCATCGAGTTCGTCAGTCATATCGGTGGTGATAAAGCCCGGAGCAACTGCATTACAGCAGACCTTACGTCCGGAGAGTTCCTTGGCGATAGCTTTGGTGAAACCAATCAAGCCAGCCTTGGAAGCAGAGTAATTTGCCTGACCAGCATTACCAATGAGACCAATCACTGAAGCGATGTTGATGATACGAGGATCTTCGGCCTTCATGAGCGGACGCTGGAATACCTTCACAGTATTGAATGCTCCCTTAAGGTTAGTATCGAGAACTGTATCCCAATCATCTTCTTTCATGCGCATGAGCAGACCGTCTCTGGTAACACCAGCATTATTGACCAACACGTTAATGGCACCGAGATCCTCAGAGATTTTCTTACCGAGTTCCTGAACGGCATCAAAATCAGCAACATCCACTGCATAAGCCTTCGCGGAATCAGCGAATTCTGCATTGATTTCGTCAGCAGCCCCCTGACAGCTACCTTCGCTGCGGCTGATGACTGCGACCTTGGCTCCTTCTGCCGCGAAAGCACGTGCAATCGCTTTACCGATGCCGCGTCCTGCACCAGTGACCACTACTACTTTGTCTTGAAAGCGTGACATGACTTTCTTTCCCATGGATCTGAGTCCCTGCCAAGCCGAAACCCACTAAACTCGCGCCACCAAATCTCTGGCGACAGCTGTTCCCCGGATGGCTTCCATAGGGCTCTCCTCTAGATCTTCGTCTTCGATTGGCTCACTGGGTCTGATTTCCAGCTCTTTCATCAGGTCTTCATAAGTAACAACCTCCAGCTTTCCGTCCTCGTGCTCGAGAATACAACTCATCGTCTCGACCCAATCTCCACTATTAAGGTAGTGGATATCACCCACCTGCTTGTCTGCCGGAGTATGAATATGGCCGCAGATAATTCCCTGGCAATTCTTCGCCTTGGCCAGTCCCTGTAGCTTCTCCTCATAACTGTCTACAAAACTCACTGCAGACTTTACCTTGGCTTTTACCACCTTACTCAGTGAGAAGTACTCCTTGCCTCGCCATGCGCGGTACTTGTTATAGAAACGGTTCACACCCAGCAGGAAGTCATAGCCTACAGCACCCAGATTCGCCAGCCACTTGTGATTGGTGGAGACACTATCAAAGCCATCTCCGTGAATCACCAAGTACCGGTCACCATTCACCGCCTCGTGGTAGCATTCTTTGACGACTTTCATACCACCGATATCCACCGGCAGAATCCGCTCCAAAAAGTCATCATGGTTGCCGCGTAGATAGATAAGCTCACAGCCTTCTTTTTCCATTTTTTTCAGCAACAAACGAATGACTTTGGTGTGGGATTTTCTCCACTTGGCACCGCGCTTCAGGGCCCATCCGTCGATAATATCACCATTCAGATAGATACGTTCACAGCGCACGCTCTTGAGAACTTGTACAACCTCGCGTGTTTTACTGTCCGCAGTTCCGAGGTGAATGTCAGAGAGAAACAGACTTCTTAATTTCAGCGTACGCTTATTCTTCACCCTTCTCTGAGTCACTGGCTTTTCCTGGATCACCTCTTGAATGTGGTCTTCGAAATTCTGGGCAATCTTGTCCCAGCTCATCTCTAACACAGCCCGCCGAGCCAGATCCTTCATCTGGTCATTACGGAGCTGCCCTAAAGCGCGGATAGACTGCTCCAGATAGGAATCCTCATCACCAAACCTTGCCTGAAGTCCATTCTCCCCATGCTTTACGTGTAAAGCAGATGCCGCATACTCATAGCTTACGGTAATCAAGCCACTGGCCATGCCCTCCAAGAGAACATTCCCAAAGGTTTCCGTTTCGCTCGGAAATAAAAGGATATCAGCTGAGGCATAGTGCTTGGCCAACTCCTCATTGGTCTTTACGCCCACAAACTGCACATCACCATTATCCTGAGCAAGCTTTTCACGACTAGGCCCATCCCCAACTACAACAGCTTTTGTATCAGGGATTCGGGCACGCATCTCCCGAACAATATCCATGGCAAAATCGAGATTCTTCTCTGGAGCCACCCTGCCTACAATCACCACCACCGGGGTCTCAGCACGCGCCCCCCATTCCGAGCGGAGAACAGCGCAGCGTTTACTGGGATTAAAGAGATTTGTATCCACCCCTCTACCTAAGAGTTTCACCTTCTCGAAACCTTCTTCCTTGAGCATATCCACCACATTCTGTGATGGGGCAAATGTACAATCTGCTTTAGAGTGAACACGCCTCAAATAGCCCATGGCAGGCTTCTGCATCTTGCCCAGACTGTATTTCTGAAGATACTGGTGGAAGTTCGTATGGAACCCACTTACCACAGGGATTCCCATTTCGCGGGCGGCCTTGATGGCCGAAACCCCCAAGGGGCTTTCCGTGGCGACATAAATCGCATCAGGTCTTTTTTTCTTCCAGCGTTTGCGTAATTTTAACGGACTGGGAAGACCTACCCTCACCTCTTGGTATCCAGGCAAAGACACTGAATATTTCTTGGTCTCACCACACGCTGCAGACTCACCAGTATGAATCACGTGAATGTAGTGACCGCGACTCTTCAGACAAGACGTGAGCCTTCCCAAAGTCATCGCAACACCATTAACATCAGGAGGAAATGTATCTGTGACGAATTCTATACGCATGATCGTGGGTAATTTGCGCTCGATTTAGAGCTGCTACCCTCGTCATACACTGATCACCTCATCCAGAAAGATTCCGCATGTTACTTTTTCGACACCAGCACCTTACAAAAAGAACACACTAACACTCAGGAAACAAAAATCCTTCTGAATCTAATTTCGCCAGAATACGTATCACCTTATCCTTGGTCACTACGCCCCGTAAACTAACTTCCTCGTCTTCCTGCTCATAGGCATAGCCAGGCAGTAATCGCCCGATACTTCCTTCCTTCCAGCCCGCCTGGAATTGATTGGTTGCCGTTACCGCATTAGGATGCGCGATGGAAATACTGATGACCTCGTCGTCAACCACCCCCATCGCAAAGCATGGCAAAGCATTCTCGGGATAGAGCTCCCCTCCCTCATGATAGTAGGCAAATCCAGTCACCCCCATATCATTGAGTCTCTGATAAAGAGTTTCGGCACCAAAAGCTGCAGAAATATCAGCTCCTGACATAAGCTTCTGAAGTTCCTCATTACTCATATCGTTGCCTACCAAGATCACCTTAAGCTTTCTGATGGCAGGCAAGGCTATCGCATAGAGTGGTGCTAGAGCACTTTCAGCGTCGACAAGGATAGTCGATTTGACACGAACCACAGGACATTCAGCCAACTGCAAAGCATTCGCCAGAAGAGCCCTCTGCCCGCGCTCGCCCCTCTGCTCCACCTCGTTCAGAAGGCGCTGGAACCTATCCTCATTCTCAGACAAGAGGGTCACACTCCGGTCAAGAGTTCGCCCGGGATGCCTGAGAAGTTCTCTCAAACCGAAAGCCTCCGCTGATAGCTCATAAAGTTCTTTCCTCAAACGAGTAGAATTCATTTCCCTACTTGAAACAGGTTCACCCCACGCCACTGTCACTCCATAAGGCATTTTGTAGGGCACTTTCTTGATGAACTTTCCGCGCTCAAAGGAAAAAATAGATCCCCATAGCCCGTCCATGTATACTGGCATCACTGGACAATCAGCCTTACGTGCGATCATTTCAAAGCCGCGCTTCATCTCGTTCATACTGCCACTACGGGTAAGTTGTCCCTCGGGAAAAATGCAAACCACCCCTCCTTGCTTGACCGCCTCGGCAGCGACTTGCAATGCCTCTTTCGCTTTGGTTTTGGAAATCGGCACCGTATCAAACATTTTTACAAACCACCTTATCAGCCCCCCTTTCTTGAAGTAGCCCTCAAACATGAGAAAGCGAATCGGCCTAGGGCTGGCTGCAGTGAGCACAAAAGCATCAAGGTAAGTAACATGGTTGGGCAGAATCAAGACACCACCCGTCTCCGGCATGCGCTCGGCATTGAGGATTTTCTGCCTGTAAAAGATTCGGAAAATACTGAGCAGAGTAAATCTCAGGAAATGCTTGGGCAAGAGCTTGGATGAGAAGCCTGTAGCCACAGCACAGAGCATGGCCATTACCGTAAATTGCACCCACAAAGGCATGTGCAGTTTAAACATCGCCAGCTGCACGATCACCGCAACTACTCCAGCCATACAGTCCAACAAGTTGAGGCCTGCTAGAACACTGCCTCGCTTCGCTGGATCCACGATATCCTGCAAATACGCATTCAAAGGAACCAAGAAGATAGCTCCACCCACACCTGCAAATACCATCCACACTTTCATCCACACAGAATGGATATCGGTCATCGCGAGCAGAGCACAGCCCAATACCATGATCACTCCCCCTATTGGCACCAAACCTAGCTCGATATAACGCTTACACCCTATAGCGCCCAAGAATCCCCCCAGAATGATACCACCGCTGGCAGCAGCAATAAACCAAGCCAGCTCAGAGCCAAATCCCACTCCTCCACCTGAAAGCTCCTTGCCTAACTGGATTGCCACAAGATTGATAAAGCCGCCAAAGAACCAGAAAAATGCCACTCCAAGCCCGCTCCACTTAAGCCTTCTATTCTCAAATAGCTGCCCAACTTGCTTAAAATGCTCCCAGAGAATTGAAGCCTTGAACGGCCGCTTTGATGGCGATGGATAAACCTTGATACTGAAGGACAAGAGCACTGCCGGGATTGCGAGTATGAGGATCAGCACCAAAGGCCACCCTGCAGCCTGCCAGCCATCTCCTGAAGCTCTAAGTCTAGAATCAAACCAAAACCCACTGGCTATCTGGCCCGCACAGATTGCCAAAACACTCGCCATCTCAAGCACCCCACTGGCAAAACCAAGTCGCTCACTGCCAAGCATTTCCTTGACGATCCCCTTCTTGGCTGGACTCAATAAAGTAGACTGCAATGCCAACAAAAAGAATCCAAAGACAGCCAGGTTGATCCACCGAAAATGAACCGCGACAACAATCAAGGCTAACACTAACAACTGAAGGATTGCCCCCCCGCGTAGCACCCAAGTCTTACTGAAGCGATCTGATAGCCATCCAGCCAGAGGTGAGAACAGGATAAAGGGAAGCACAATCAAGAGACCTAGCTTATACTCCATCGTACTCTCTCCACTCGTACCCGCCAAGACCGCCAACCAGCCAGCCAGAGGAATCAGAAAAAACTGGGCCGCTTTATCATTGTAAGCATTCTGAGCAGCCAAGAGCACCATCGTCCAGAATGAGCGAACATCCCTCTTACTGGCCAGTTTTTCATCTCGATCTGCGGGTTGATTGGAATTCACGCCCGAACACTAGACATAAAATGCTCTCGCAGGAAATCGATAAAACCAGCATTTAACATTAATCAAAACAATGATCGTGAGCTGATGAATCCATGCAGTCATAAATGTTACGATTTTTCCATCGCCCTTGGCATGGTTTTGGCTAGTGTCATAGCGTGAGTGAAAACCCCGTTCCTGTTCTCATCAAGAATGATCCTTGGCTAGTTGACCAAACTGATGCCGTTAGATTTCGTATAGACAACTACGAGACGCATCTCGAAGATTTGAAATCCCAATATTCGAATCTTTACGATTATGCAGATTCCCATCTGAATTTGGGGATTCATTATCTTCCAGATCAGGAAACCTGGATAGTGAGAGAATGGGCTCCTGAGGCAAAATCTATCTCTTTAGTCGGTGACTTCAATGAGTGGGATGGTGAAGACTCCCCCTTGGAAAAAGGTGAGCACGGCATCTGGGAAGCCAGACTAGAAGCCGATTGCCTCAAGCATGAAGACAAAGTCAAGTTACGCATCCACGGCGCAGACAACTCTGTCCGTGACCGTATCCCCTCGGTCATCAGGCGCGCCGTGCAGGACCCACACACCCACGATTATGCCGGTCAGGTCTGGAGCCATTCTGAAACCTACCCATGGCAGCACGATTTCGATCCGAGCAGTATCACCACCCCTCTGATCTATGAGGCGCACACTGGAATTGCTGGTGAGGACCCCAGACTACACACTTATCTGGAGTTCGCAGAAAACATCATCCCCTATATTGCCTCCCTAGGCTACAACACCATTCAGCTCATGGCTGTTCAGGAGCACCCCTATTACGGCTCCTTTGGATACCATGTCTCCAATTTCTTCGCACCCAGTTCACGTTTTGGAACACCAGAAGACCTCAAGCATCTGGTCGACACAGCTCATAGCTACGGGATAGCTGTGATCATGGATATCGTCCACTCTCACGCTGTTAAAAACTTAGCTGAAGGACTGAATGAATTTGACGGTACAGACCACCAATACTTCCACGGCGGAGGTAAAGGCGATCACCCTCAGTGGGATTCTAAATGCTTTGATTACGGCAAACCCGAGGTCCGAAAGTTTCTCCTATCAAATGTCCGCTACTGGCTTGAGGAATTCCGCTTCGATGGCTTCCGCTTCGACGGCATCACCTCCATGCTTTACGACCACCATGGAAACATTGCCTTCGACCACTATGACAAATACTTCAAAGACGGAGTCGACAATGATGCCATTCTCTATCTTCAACTCGCCACCACCTTGGCCAAACAGATCCGTCCAGGTGCTATTATCGTAGCCGAGGATATGTCTGGCATGCCAGGCTTGTGCCGCCCAATAGAAGAAGGAGGCATAGGCTTCACTCACCGTCTTGCGATGGGGCTGCCTGATTACTGGATCAAGCTACTCAAACACAAACAGGACGAAGACTGGAATACGGATGAAATCTGGGGCACTCTTACTAACAGACGCCACGGTGAACCCAATATTTCCTATACTGAGTCACACGACCAAGCCCTGGTGGGTGACAAGACTTTGGCCTTCTGGCTAATGGACCAGGACATGTACTGGCACATGGCCAAGAATGACGAAAGCTTGGTAATAGACCGAGGTATCGCACTTCACAAAATCATACGCCTACTGACATTTGCCCTCGGAGGAGAAGCTTACCTCACATTCATGGGAAATGAGTTTGGCCATCCTGAATGGTTAGATTTCCCGCGTGAAGGTAACGGCTGGTCCTATCACTACTGCCGCCGCCAGTGGTCACTCATCGAGAACAAGGAGCTCAAGTATGAGTATTTGGCTGAGTTTGACCGGCAGATGATTACTCTGGGTAAAAGATCCGACCTCTTGAACTCCCCACAAGCTCACCAGCTCTGGTCACATAACGGAGATAAAATCATCGCCTTCGAGCGACGCCACTTAATCACGGTAGTCAACATCCACCCCACTCAGTCTTTCACGGATTATCATATCCCCGTCAAAGAGGCTGGGAGCTACAAAATCATCCTAGACTCAGACGCCCCCGAAACTGGTGGACACAACCGGATCGATGCCTCCGTAGACTATCAAACCAAAGAAACTGAGCACGGCCCAGCCTTATCCCTGTATCTACCTAATCGAACTGCCCTCATTCTTAAGAAAGTGAAGTAATCCCCCGCTTTCTCCGGCCTTGCAATCAGCTTGTAGGCCCTATAAAGGTCTTTGAATGTGTGACAAAGTGTGGTTTTACAATTATCAAGGTATGCAGCATGGCCCGATGACGGCCACAGATCTTCTGGCGCAACTCGCCGCTAACGCATCGGCTCAATCAGGTGCGTTAATCTGGAAAGATGGCATGAAGCAATGGAACAAGCTGACTGAAATACCCGAGCTATATTCCCTGTGCAACAAGACGAAGACAGTCTCAGTTAAGCCTAGTTTTCCATCACATCAAACAATCGGGACTCAATCCAAAAAAGAAAGTGACACTCCTGAGTTTGATGGGATTTCGCGCATTACTTTTCTCCTGATGTTCTTTTTAGGAATCCCGCTCATTTTCACTTTATCCTTCATACTTGTCTTCGAATGCACACTTTACACCCATCCATTCGTGATTCCTCTGGATTCAAGTATCAGAGTCTATTCGATATTTCTTCCTCTAGTATGCATGGTTGTTGCCCTGCTATGGATGTTTAGTGCTCGTATTCGCAATACCGGCTATTCAAGGTGGTGGTCACTGGCGATCTTCGTACCGTTTATCAATCTATGGCCCATGTTACTGAGCTTCTGTGCAGGAAATAACTTCAAAGCAAAGAAACGCTTGGGCCCTGCTGAATGTATTTTTTTCCTTCTCTTCATGGGTTATCTCTCTCTGGCAACTCCCAGATGGACAAGAGCCCTCTCAGGTGAAAATCCAGCCATGGATCAAGGAGGACTCATTAACAACTTTATCGATAAATACATTGAATCCACTGATCATATGGGACGTATGGACAGGCTCTATAAAAAATGGTTCAAGGAAATGAATAAAAAAGAGAGAACTGAGATGCTGGCTCAGATTGGGCGTTCCAGCGAAAGAATGGACGCCTCACTCCTAGCCCTTCAAAAAGTAGCCAAGTTGCTTTCGTTTATCTAAGCTCTCAATTTTGGAGCAAAGATTTCCTCTATGGCTTTCGCTAGATTCGGTGTATTCTAGGCATGAATCGTTTTGCAAAACCATGAATACTACCCACGGATTATCGATAGGAATCGAGCGCTCAGGAGAAGACTTCTTTCTCAGCCTGAAGGCCATTGGCAAGCTCACGCACCACGACTATGAGACTATTACGCCAATGATCGACTCGGCGCTTGAGGCGGTCAAAGACCCTCACGTCAAAGTCCTCATCGACGGAACGGAACTCCAAGGCTGGGAACCTCGAGCTGCTTGGGATGACTTTAAATTAGGCCTCAAACACGGCAACAAGTTTGATAAGATCGCCATCTACGGAAACAAGAAGTGGCAAGAGCACACCGCCAAGATCGCCGCCTGGTTTATCAGTGGAGAAGTGAAGTTCTTCGAGAATGTGGATGATGCACTCGCGTGGCTTAAAAAATAGTAGCCTAATTCTCCACTTTTTCCTCTAGCTTTGAGATGCGCTCCTTGAGCTCACTCCATTGCTCCTGACTGACTATGTAGCCAATGCATTTGTCACTACCGCAGCGACATGGGTGGTCCTCATAGCAGTCGACATCAAAACCATAGTCAAATGTCAGCTCTTCCCCTTTCTTGATTTCTCTAAGGGAATAGATGAAGATTTCATCTTCCTCAATCCAGGCTTCACAATTCGGGTCACAGGAATGATTGATCAGTCGTGCATCATTCCACGGCACATTGCCATCAATGTCCCACTTGTCGTCTAGGGTAAAAATATAAACCGCGGCATCGCCGGACTCTTCGGCTTTGGCTGCTTGAGCCCAGGCTCTCTCCTCACTTTCGTCTTTATCGATATACTCCCCCAAATACTCGATGACCTTGGTCTCTTTCGGAATATCGGCAGCAGCATAGACACCTCTGCCATGAATTTCGGAGTTTCTCACCTCACATAGCTCACTCTGACCTCGTTCATACATCTCTTTCATGAGACGAGTCAGTTTCGCCATCTCCTTGAGATGATTGTAGCGCTTCTCCTTCTTTTTGCTCTTCTTGCTCATCACTTGGGATGCTCCGGGGATTATTTGATTTCTTTGTCCTCTTTGACAGGAATGATCATGTTCCTCGGCAGAAGAGGAAAAATACTACGCAGGTCAGTCACCTTAAGAGTCGCTCCATCTATGAAGGTCCAGTCATTAGTCCCCTCCTTGGCGACAGCCACCTGAAAACTGCTACGTTCGAAGGTTCTGGGAGGCTTGCCTTCAAACAAGAAGCGCAAGGTCATCTTTGTCGGCAC
Organism: Rubritalea squalenifaciens DSM 18772; assembly: GCF_900141815.1. Lineage (NCBI taxonomy): Bacteria > Pseudomonadati > Verrucomicrobiota > Verrucomicrobiia > Verrucomicrobiales > Rubritaleaceae > Rubritalea > Rubritalea squalenifaciens. The sequence goes on along the minus strand of NZ_FQYR01000003.1, from coordinate 427,975 downwards.
TATCGCTACGACATGATAAACCATGTCTTGTTCACCGCGAACATTCGTCACGCCTTCCTTGACCTCTGGCCAGACTCTGTAAAAGGCAACAGGAGCTTGAGCTTTAAAATGAGTGATATCAATACCTGCCTCCTGCATTTGCACTGCCGCACGATTAAACTGCTCAAGCAACTTTTGCTCACTGCCCAGGCGCGCCGCTTGTCTCGCCTTCCAACGCGGGTACATCTTCTCGACCGCGTAACTAAAATTGCCATTCAAAACCTCACGCCCTAGAGTCTGGACGCTTTTCTGCGCAGACACTCTGACTTCCTCAGCCACCGCAATTCCCGGAGCCACCTCTACAGCAGCACCTTCGCCTGGTCTTGCTTGCGCATTTACCATTCCAGTCGCTGCTCCCAGAGAACAGAGCCACAGTATAAGTCTCTTCTTCATAAGCTGAGACTATTCATCCTCTCTTCGTGACCTGAGTCAAGCCTCCGAAGTAAACTTATTACACCAACTCCTTAAAATGGGGAACGCACACCACAAGGCTATCATTTTTGATCCCCGTCATGCGTCCCCGCTAGCGCGTCACCTTACCTCTACTTACCGAAGAGATAAGTATTCAGCAAGTTTTCCAGCATCTCCTGTCTACCGCTCTGAAGCACAGGGGCTTCAATACTTTTCGCGTAGTCGTCCAGTGAATCCAGTGTGGCTGTTCCCGCTTCAATCTGAGCCCCTATGCCACTCGAATAGCTCTCGTAGCGCTGGTGCACGAATTCCTCAAACCTCCCCTCTTGATGGATTTTTGCTGCCACCTTCAAGCCAAGAGCAAATGCATCCATACCGCTGATGTGCGCATGGAAGAGATCCTCCAGACAATGCGATTCCCTGCGACGCTTCGCATCAAAATTGAGCCCTCCCGTGGTGAAGCCTCCCATTTTGAGTACACGTAGCATCACCTGGGTCGTCATGTAGACATCGGTCGGGAATTGGTCTGTATCCCAACCAAGTAATTCATCTCCTTGGTTCGCATCAATGGACCCGAGGGCATTGGCCCCCAGTGCCACGTCAAGCTCATGCTGCATGGTATGGCCAGCAAGCGTTGCATGGTTTGTTTCGATATTGAGTTTGAAATGATCTAGCAGACCATACTCCCTGAGGAAATTTAGGCAGGTTGCTGAATCTGTATCATATTGATGAGTCGATGGCTCTTTCGGCTTTGGCTCGATGTAGAACTGCCCCTTGAATCCAATTTTCTTAGCGTGATCAACTGCCATCTGAAGCAGTGCAGCCATGTGATCCAACTCACGTTTCATGTCTGTATTGAGCAAAGTCGCATAGCCCTCACGGCCCCCCCAGAAGGTATAGCCCTCACCGCCAAGACGGTGTGTTTGTTCCAACGCATATTTCACCTGAGAAGCAGCATAGGCAAACACGTCAGCATTCGGGCTCGTTGCTGCCCCCTGAGCATAACGAGGATGACTGAAGAGACAGGCTGTGCCCCAGAGAAGCTTCTTGCCAGTCTCCTTTTGTTTAGCCTCTAAAAGGTCACAGACCTTGAGTAAATTCTGATGCGTTTCGTCAAGAGTCTTACCTTCAGGAGAGATATCACGATCATGCCAACAATAGTAATCGATACCAATCTTATCTAGAAATTCAAAGAATACCTCCACACGATTCAGGGCATTCTGAAGACTATTCGATTGATCATCCCATGGCATCAGAGCTGTACCGACCCCGAACGGATCCGACAACTCGTTGCGCATGACATGCCAGTAAGGCGCGGCAAATTTCAAGTGCTCCCGCATCGTTTTGCCCATCACCTCTTCGTCAGGATTGTAATGGCGGAATGCTAGAGGATTGATCGTTTGAGTTCCCTCGTACTGAATTTTTGGAATCCCTTCAAAGTAGGTTGTCATGTTCTCATCATAGCTGATAAAAACGAAAACTAAACACGCATTTGCGTAATCGATTTGAACATTTTACGAACTCACTCCATATTTAACTTTAGTGGAAAAGCTCAGAAGAATTGCCCTATTGATGGGGAAAAATATTGGCTACAACCGTGATGTCATTCAGGGCATCTACGCCTTTAGCCAGAAGCGCAAGAACTGGATCTTTAGAGATTCAGCTCCCAGACCAGATTCCATCGAGTGGCTACAACGCTGGAGACCAGACGGGATCATCGGACATCTTTACAACGATGAATTCGCCCAAACACTTGCTAATCTTAACATCCCCATCGTCAGTACCACGGACTCCCTAGTTCACCTCAACTATCCATTAGCCGATGTTCATCACGAAAAGGTAGGTGAAATGGCAGCTAAATACCTAAAAGACCTAGGCTTGGAACATTTCGCCTATGTCGGTGATGCTCAAATCCAGTATTCCAGACAACGCTTCAGTAGTTTCAAAAGAACTTTGGGCAGAGAAGTCGAACTCTGCGATGTACCTTATCTTCCAAGGATTCAGGATTCACGTATCCTCTATTCAGCTACAAACAAGATGAGGAAGTGGCTGAAAAAGCTCCCCAAGCCGATAGGCATATTTTGCTCCAATGATGTGCCCGCAAGAGACCTGGCAGATGTCTGTCTGGAGCTGAACATCAAAGTTCCCGATGAAGTAGTCATTCTAGGAGTCGACAATGATCTTGTAGAGTGCAGACTCTCACGCCCACCACTATCTAGCATCGAGATTCCTGCTGCCAAAATCGGATACGAGGCAGCATCTATGTTAGAAGACTTGATGACAGGTATCCCGCTGCAAAGCACCACATTCACCCCTCCTCCTATTCGAGTCATAGAGAGAGAGTCCACGAACATCAGTGCTGTCGATGACCAAGAGGTAAAGAATGCTCTAAACTACATCAAAGAGCATTTTGCCGAGATCCAATCTATTGACCAAGTCGTAGAGCAAACCTCTCTGGGACGAAGATCATTGGAGAAACGCTTTAGAACACTTCTCAACAAAAGCATGCTGGAAGTACTCCATAATCAACGCCTCGCTAACGCCAAAAAACTACTGATCAATAGCCAAGAGGATTTGTCCTCAATAGCCGAATTGTGCGGATATTCTTCCAGTGCCAGACTCGCTCAGAATTTCAAAAAACACTATCTCTGCAGCCCTAGCGAGTATGCACGACAATACAAAGTTTAATCCTCATGGATAAAGCTTGTCTCTCAAGGGCTGAGGAAGAAGCTCTTTGTAATCTTTCAGCTGCTGCTTTTCAGGATTACCTGGCACCTCATTGAGAGTGTAGTAGACATCTGCGTGCAGGAGCGGCAGTCCATCTTCCGAGCGCAAGGCTGAAGCATCCAGGTGGTGAACATGGCCCTGCACACGGCCATTGACTTCTAGATCCACGCTAAGGCCATCGGCTGAAACGGTTGCTTTGATAACACTAGGCTGAAACTGATCCACTTCAGGGCTACCATAGCTATGTTGATAGATATAGGTCCAGGCTTTGATCGGGTAGTTCTTAACGTCTGCTGCAAGCTTGGGATCCAAGGGTTTGGTGAAACTAAGTTTGAAGCCCTTTTCGCTCACTTCCATTGTCTTCATTTCAAAGGGTGTTTTGCCGCTCCACTTCACCCTCTCAAATGAATAGCTCTTTCCTCCGCGTGAAGCCCAACCTCGGTTCGTCCCACCTGTGAACAGAACTCCTTCGTCAGACATTCTCATCGGCACGATCCCGCAATCAAATCCACCAACAAGTTTCCAAACCGCTCCTTGATAGACTCCATTCACTTTCTCCAAATACACCCGTTGGACCTGCGAGTGAGTTTGATCACCGACAAGCATCTGACCAGCAAAGGGACCGAACTTGCCCTTACTTCGGTCATAAATGATCCCTGAGGTAGACTGCCCCATTTTACCGTGAGGTATCTGCACCGCTGGGGGCACATATTCAGGAATCCGCTCACGCTCTACCATGATTCTGGAACCTGACCGCGGGTCTAGTGGCCTTTTACCCATGTGTGGTGCATCCTTGTAGAAAACATTGCCAGCCGGATTGCCGGTAAACTTACCTTCTATGAGAGGCTTGATGCATGAGGTTCCATTCCAAAAGCCCTGGTTATCGGAGTAAAAAGCCTGCCCATTAACATCCACCCCAATTCCACCAGGTGAACGAATGCCCGAGCAGACTGGCAAAGCCTTCCCGTCTGGCGATACGCGTATTGCCCAGCCTCGCCATGGAGATTTGGCATTAACAGAACCTGTTAGACAAAGAACTAGCCAGGTATTACCGTCTTTGTCAGGTGTCGATCCAAAGGTGTACTCATGATAATCACCATTGATCCCCCACAATCTACTGATCAATTCATAAGTATCTCCCTCTCCGTCACCATCAGAATCCTTGATTCTGGCGAATTCACCACGGTCTGCAACATAGAGCCAACCGTCTTTCCAGTACATCCCGAAAGGCTCGTGTACACCTTGAAAAAACAACTTCCATGAGACTTTGGACAGGTCATCCCCATAGGCTCCCTCACAGACCCAAATCTCACCATGGCGCGTCGCCACGGCCACCTTCTTATCGGGCAGCAATGCGATAGAGCCAACCTCGAGCACCTCCCCATCTGGCATAGGAATGGTTTCTCTGGTGTAGTAATCAGACTCAACCAGCTTATCTGCAGCGAAACTGATAGTGGATAGACTCAGGAGAATTCCTCCCAAAAATGAAGTTAAAAAATTTCTCCTCATGATCTTATTTCCAAATGTAATTAACCTTCAGTGATGTCACTCCAGGTTCGACTCGTATCTCATCTGGCGTTTGAGTATCCTCATTGCAGTGAACGTCCATACCTGCCCCCTTCATAGACTGAAGGTGTATGGGCAAGGTTCGGAGGGCTCCGGTATTCTTTATCGTGAGGCTTCGCTCGAAGCCCTTGGAACTTGGGGTGAACTGGTCACTCACCGTGATTTCCTCCCCTAAAGTGTAGACGAAGATTGGAAAACGGTTCTCATCCAATTTGTAGGATTTAAATTGGGCTGACTGGCCGAATAAATTCTTAGATTCTAAGCGAGTACTGGAACTTGAAGCTACATTTTGCCAACCTTTACCGCGACCATTCCAATGTCTGGAGGCATCAATGAAATCCCCCTTCCACATGATGACCGGACTGCAACTCTGAGTGTCGTATGCCAGATTTATCTTTCCCGGATAAGCTATCGATAAGGTGTACGGAGTTCCACCTGCCACGAAATGCCTGTAGAGCCTCGCTTTCTGTTCTTCGGCGCTGAGTATGATTTTCTGAGGAGCCACCCTTTCAAGTGGATCCGAGATCAAGCTCAATCCACCGATTCCCATGGACAATCTAATCTGAGGATCTCCCGAGACATTGAAGTATTCCAAACGAAATTTGTGCCACCCTTTTTTCAAAGTCACGCCGCCTTGCTTCTGCCTAGCTTTTGCAGACAATCCGTCTAGTTTGATCACTTCATGGCCATCGAGAACAAATCTCGCCCCGTCTGTGCACTCCAAGGCAAATTTATAGGTATGGTCGCTTCGAATCAAAATCTCACCTTCCCAGACGACTCCAAAATTCTTCTCCTCATAGATGTTTTGTAAGCTGATGTAGCCGCTGTGCTCTTCCTCTGTGGCAGCCACTTCCAACTCAGTGAAATCAGGAAGTTTATTCCACTTTCCCTCATAAGTGTGCATGATGAGGTTGTCTTTGACTACCTTGCTCTTGTTGATGGGCAGGCCATAACGCTTCTCAATCTCGGCTTGTGTCCAAGGGGTCTTTCGAGACTCGGTGCTTTTGCGAGCGATCTCCACCTGCTCACTGGTAACTGCCGCTTCCTTATTCCCCCAGCTTGACCGTACAAAACTCAGAACGTCGGCGATCTGCTGGTCGTTGAGCGTTTGCCCCTGTGGAGGCATTGCCAGATTATACCGTTTGCGATTGACCGTTACTTCTCCATCCAATCCGTGAAGCACCACCTGAATGGCCCGATCCGGCTTACCTTTTAACCAATTACTTCCAGCTAGAGGTGGAAAATTTCCCTCACCAGCCCCCTTGCCATTCTCACCATGACAGGCTGCACAGTACATGGCGTATGACTCCTTGCCTCGCTTGAGGGTGTCGCCATCCACTTTAGCATATAACGCCGGGGCAAAAAGAGTGGTACAAGCGCTCAGGCTTATTAGGCGCTTATGATCTATTGAGAGCATCGTGGTTGTGTGTTTAAAGATAAGTAAACTCGGAAACCTCCACCGGAGGAACTGATCAATAGTACGGGAATCTCTATCCATCGCGAACACCACAATGCGCACTACAAAGATCGTTTTGCGAAGCTTAGCTACGGTTTCGAGACACAAGAAACGGGGAAAAGTCCTCAGACCTTTCCCCGTGCTGATAAATTAATCTTTGCCTCGTTATCGTACAGCCATTCAGCTCATCAAATCTTGAACAGCCTCGCGCTCTTCTTTTAGTTCCTGAACAGAAGCATCGATCCGATCACGTGAGAATGCATCAATCTCGACTCCCTCGACGACTTCCCAGGATTTGCCATCACTGGTTCTGATCGGCATGGAGGCGATCAAGCCAGTATCAATCCCAAACTCGCCATTGGAACACACAGCCACGCTTGTCCAGTCACCGGCTGGTGTAGGATTCGTCAGGCTCTTGACAGTATCCACAACCCCATTGGCGGCAGAGGCAGCTGAACTTGCTCCCCGTGCCTGAATGATCGCCGCCCCTCGCTGCTGGACAGTAGAGATGAATTCCCCTTCCAGCCAAGCACGGTCGGAAATGACATCAGTCACAGCCTTGCCGTCGATCTTGGCGTTGGTAAAATCTGGATACTGGGTAGCTGAGTGATTCCCCCAAATACATAGATTCGATACCGCATTCTGGTGCACACCCGCTTTCTTTGCCAGCTGGCTTTTGGCACGATTCTCATCCAGACGCGTCATGGCAAAAAAGCGGTCATTAGGTACGCCATCTGCCGCATTCATCGCAATCAAACAGTTGGTATTACATGGGTTACCTACGACCAAGGTGCGCACATCACTAGCAGCATTTCCAGCAATCGCCTTGCCCTGTCCCACAAAAATCTTCCCGTTAATCCCGAGCAGGTCTTTTCGTTCCATCCCCGCCTTGCGTGGCACAGAGCCCACTAAAAGCGCCCAGTTGGTACCGCGGAAACCCTCATTCAGGTCGCAAGTGGGCACCACCTCGTTCAGAGTTGGAAATGCGCAATCATCCAGCTCCATCACCACACCTTCCAGAGCTTTCATGCCTGGTTCAATTTCAATCAGGCGCAGATTCACTGGCTGATCGGGGCCAAACATCGCCCCGGAGGCAATTCTAAACAGCAAGGAATATCCAATCTGACCGGCGGCACCAGTCACAGAGACAGTAATAGGGTCTTTCATCAGCTAACAAATACCAACCCATAACGACAGGTCAACATTCTCTGACAAAAAACTCTCTACCCCTCCATCTACAAAGCTCTCTGGCGCACAGCCTCATAGAGGCATACTCCGGTGGCCACACTCACATTCAGACAATCCACACGTCCCGCCATAGGGATATTGATGAGAATATCACAGTTTTCTTCGGTCAATCTCCTGAGCCCAGCCCCCTCGGCTCCCATCACGATACCGATAGGACCTTTAAGATCTGTTTCGTAGAGAGATTGGGTCGCTTTGTCACTGGTACCAATAAACCAGACACCATGCTCCTGCTGGAGATTCTTCATGGTTCTGGAAAGATTGGTCACCCTAACAAAAGGAATCGACTCGGCTGCACCAACTGCCACGCGCTGCGCTGTCTCAGTGAGTCCCACGGACTTGTCCTTGGGAGCAATCACCAAGGCGACACCAGCGCCATCCGCTGTACGTAGTATCGCCCCAAGATTATGTGGATCCTGCACACAATCCAGTACGAGCACCAGTGGGTTTTCATGCTTCCCAAGAATGGATGGGATCGCATCTTCGCCCTTCACAAGGCCACCGCCCCCCTTGCCTCTCACGTGCTTGTTATCTCTGGCTTGATGCTCGTTACCTCTCTTACGCATGTCTATGCTCTACCCCATTGCCCCCTACTCGGCAAGCCCCATGAAATCCTGCACGAATTAGAACAAAATGCGATGTGATCTCAGGCATTTCTATGCTATATAAATCTTACATGAGCTTTACCAAACCATCACTCGCGGATCTCAGGGAAAACTATACCAAGGCTGGACTCAGCGTCGAAGACGTCGAGCCTGATCCATTCCTCCAATTCAAAAACTGGATGGATGAAGCGATTGCCAACCACATTGTCGATGCCAATGCGATGACCCTCGCGACAGCCGACAAGGACGGCATGCCTTCCGCACGTATCGTGCTACTGAAACACTATGACCGTGATGGTTTCTGCTTCTTCACCAATTACACCTCACAGAAAGGCAAAGACCTAGCCAACAACCCACATGCAGCTCTCGTCCTGCACTGGAAAGAGCTAGAGCGCCAGATTTGCATTCGTGGCACTGTCCATAAAACCAGCCACCAGGAATCGGAAAGCTACTTCCACATGCGCCCTCATGGATCACAGATTGGAGCCACAGCCTCTCCACAAAGCCATCAGATTGCAGACAGATCCGTCATTGAGAACCGTGAAGTAGAACTACTGAAAGATTATCCTGAAGGCACCACAGTGCCGCTCCCCGAGTTCTGGGGAGGTTACCGCTTGGACCCTCACTATATTGAGTTCTGGCAGGGACGCCCTTCCCGACTGCACGACCGCATCGTCTACACCCGGGAGCACCGCAATGATTGGCAAATTTCCCGACTTGCGCCATAGTTAGAGAAACATCCATTTCTCACACCATGTCATTTCCATTTATTCTGAAGCTACTCCCGGCAGCACAACTTGCCTTTGAACACCGGGAGAAAGCCTATGCCCTATTCAAGAAAATCAAAGCATGGCGCAAAGGTGAGCAGGAAAGAAAAACCTTAGAGATCTCCTCAGAACCAGCCACAGTCGAGGAAGAGATCGACAGGCTTAAAAAGGGACTGGCTATGAGGGATGAAGTGATCGCCGAGCAATCCGACCTCATTGCCAAAATGGCCAAGGATGTAAGCGAACTCAGCACACTATCAGAACAGCTTCGGCGTAAGTGCCAGCGCATGACCTATTTCATGTTCCTGGTCTTTGCCGTGCTCCTAATCCTGCTTCTGAAAAGCTGTACAAGCTAACAAAAAAGCCACCCTCTTCACAGACGGTGGCTTTCTAAAAATGGTCAGAAGTTAGGCGAATTACTCTTCGCTCTCGTCTTCTTCGGATTCCTCGATGACATCATCATCGAAATCCTCATCATCGTCATCGACGAGTTCACCGTGATCCATCAAGAACTTGCGCTTGCGCTGTTCCTTAGGAAGAGGAGAAAGCAGCATGCTGACAGCACGACCTGCCAAGCGAGGCTTCTGGTCTAGATTCCCCATGCCCTTGAGGTCTTCAGCCACACGCTGAAGCACTTCGAAACCAAGTTCTTTGTGAGCGTTTTCACGTCCACGGAACTGGAGCTGGACCTTAACTTTGTTTCCACCGTCCAAGAATTTCTCAATACGAGAGCACTTCAGGTTGTAATCGTGCTCTTCAGTACGTACACGGAATTTCACTTCCTTGAGCTTCGTAGTGGCTTTGGATTTGCCCTTGTTGAGCTTGGATTGCTCGTACTTGTACTTTCCGTAGTCACAGATCTTACAGACTGGTGGGTCTGCATTGGCTGTGATTTCTACGAGATCGAGTCCGATACTTTTCGCCTTGGCGACAGCTTCACGAGAGCTCATGACTCCCAGCTGCTCACCATTCGGTGTGACTACACGTACTTTTGGCGCACGGATATACTCGTTGACGCGAGTCATGTCGCGACGGCCACGATACGGCTTGTTCTTTGGTTTTGCTATGGCTTTATCCTCCTATTGGTATTCTTCGTTACTTCATTACCCATACTGCACAGGCTACCTGCTCCGGCAGATGAGTAGAAAATTTTCAAAATAGACAGTACGATCTTTCATTAGCGCGGATCAAAAGAAACCGCAGGTCGATCAAAGTGACCTGTTGTTGATTTCCTCACGTATGTTTTGAACAAATTCATCGAGTGTCTGTGTCCCGAGATTTTCCCGGTCCCTGTGGCGGACGGAAACGCTGTTTGTCTCAGCCTCCTGACCACCTATGACCAGCATATAAGGTACTCTGTCTAATCTTGCAAGACGAATCTTAGCACCTAATTTCTCGGCGGCTCTGTCCACGGTCACACGAACTCCAGCATCAGCCAAGACCTTGGCTGCAGCCTCGCCGTGCTCCAGGAACTTGTCTGAAAGAGGTAGCACCCTTACCTGCTCTGGTGCAAGCCATGTCGGGAACTTGCCTTCGAAGTGCTCGATTAGTAGGCCGACAAAACGCTCCAGAGAACCAAATGGCGCGCGGTGAATCATTACCGGGCGGTGAGGTGCATTATCCTGACCGATGTAGCTGAGGTCGAAACGCTCAGGCAAATTGAAATCAAGCTGTACCGTACCGAGCTGCCAATCACGGCCGATCACATCCTTGACGACGAAGTCGATCTTAGGACCGTAGAAAGCTGCTTCCCCCAATTCCACCGTGTAATCAACACCGAGGTTTTTGGCTGCCTCTTCAAGAGACTTCTCAGCCTTTTCCCAGACCTCACGGCTACCGACGTACTTGTCAGAATCCGGATCACTGAAGGAAAGGCGGACGCGGTAATCTTCCATACCCAGTGTGTTCAATACCTTTTCTACCAAGCCAAGGCATCCCTGAATCTCTTCATCAACCTGCTCAGGGGTACAGAAAAGGTGGGCATCATCTTGAGTGAAACCACGAACACGGGTCATACCTCCCAGCTCGCCAGACTGCTCCCACCGGTAGACTGTACCGAACTCCGCCAAGCGGATCGGAAGGTCGCGGTAGGAACGGTGCTCACTGGAATAAATCTTGATATGGTGAGGGCAGTTCATTGGCTTCAGCATGTAGCCTTCGATCTCCCCTGTCTCCAGGCCGCTGAACAGGTCAGCACAAGTGGACTTCTCGTCCTGAAGCATCTTCTCGAGTGCACCGCGGTCTGGGATCGCTGCGTACTGGCTTTCCTGATAGTATGGGAAGTGACCAGAAGTACGGTAGAGGTCCAGCTTACCAATGTGTGGTGTGTAAACCTGGCTGTAGCCTTGTTTATCAAGTTCAGCAGTAATGAAATCCTGAAGCTGACGGCGTACGAGCGCGCCCTTTGGTTTCCATAGGATGAGGCCCTGCCCTACCATCTCATCGATAGCGAAAAGGTTCAGCTCACGGCCAAGGCGACGGTGGTCACGCTTTTTGGCTTCTTCAAGGCGCTCCAGGTGATCCATCAAATCAGTCTTGTTCTTGAAGCATGTACCGTAGACACGCTGGAGAGACTCGTTGTCTTTATTACCTTTGTAGAAGGCACTAGCGACACTCATCACCTTGAATGCCTTACAGTTTCCAGTACGACCTACGTGAGGGCCTGCACACAGGTCCCAGAAGTCATTGTTCTTAAAGATGGAAATCTCCTCGTCTTCAGGAATATCGTTGAGAAGGTCTACTTTAAATTTGCTGACAACGTCACGCTCGCTGCATGCGCCGAGACGTCCACTCATGGCTAGTTCCAGCGCTTCATTGCGGCTGACTACTTCCCTTTCAAAAGACGCGTTCTCTTTGATCACCTTCTTCATCTCGGCTTCGATCTTCTCAAAGTCGTCCGGAGTGATGCGATGATCCAAGGCAATGTCATAGTAAAAGCCATTCTCTACAGGAGGGCCGCCTGCCAGCTGAGCATCTGGCCAGATACGCGTGATAGCCGTGGCAAGTACGTGTGCACAAGAGTGGCGCAAACGCTCCAAGTCACTCATCTGGTGACGTTCTTCCAACGACTTTCTTTCTTTCTGATCTGCCATGTCACCGCTTTGAAAAACACTCCCAGCCCATTTTTGCAATCCTAATCTAGCACATCTACACCGCAAATCCCGCATTTCTATGGGCATACAAGCACTTATCTGCTGACTACGGGCCAATAAAAAAGCGGTCACTTCGTGACCGCTTGGAAATTGTCTTCGTAAAAGGAAAGCTTAAAGTTACTTCTCAGATGACACTCTGGAAAGCAAATCGTTGAGGCGACCTACCATTTCCTGAGGATTCTCCAGCAGGCCTGCGGCCAGTAGGGCATTATCTGTGAGCTGCTGAGCTACGATGCCTGCCAACTCAGTATCACGGTCCTTGAGACCAGCCAGATTCTTGATCACTTCAGAACGAGGGTTCACTTCGAGAGTCACTTTAGGCTCAGGTAATTCCTGCCCCATCGCCTTCATCATAGCACGCATCTGGGCGTTGGGTGCCTCCTTTGGAGCCAGTGCTGCAACCGGGCTATTCACCAATCGCTTGCCTGCTTCGACTTTTTCGACACGCTCGCCAAGGGTTTCACCAAGCCAGTCAGTGAGACCTTTGAGTGATGCCTCATCGAGAGCCTCTCCTTCTGCGTCCATATCTTCGAGGTCGATGTCAGCCCGGTCAGCTGCAACGAATTTCTTCCCTTTGAACTCAGGAAGAGCATCCATCACGTACTGATCCACTCCGTCGGTGAAGAGAATAACTTCAAGACCGCGAGCCTTGAAAGCCTCAAGATAGGGGCCCTTCTCAAGTAGCTCACGTGAGTTACCTACAAGGTAGTAAATCTCTTCCTGACCGTCCTTGGCACGATCCAGATACTCGCTCATGGAAGTAAGCTTTCCTGCATCCGTCATAGTGGACTCGAAGCGAAGCAAGCCAGCAAGTTGCTCCTGATGTTCGAAGCTGGTCGCGATCCCCTCTTTCAGGAAGCGGCTGAACTTCTTGTAGAAGCCTTCGTACTTCTCCGTATCATCCTTGGCCTGACGCTCGAGGAACTTGAGGAAGCGCTTGGTGATCAGCTTGTTCAACTTCTGAATGAGCGCACTATCCTGCATGGACTCGCGGGAAATATTCAGCGGAAGGTCCTCGCTATCGATCACACCGCGCAGGAAGCGTAGCCACTCAGGCAGTAGTTTGCTAGGCTTGGGGTCGATCAACACCTTACGGCAGTAGAGTGCCACACCTGGCTCCATTTGCCCCATGCCGAACTGCTCCTGGTTTTCACCCGGAACAAACAGGAGAGAGTTGATTGCCAGAGGAGCGTCAGCACTAAAGTGCATGGTGTAGGTTGGCTCGTCCCAGGCGTGGGAGACAAACTTGTAGAACTCTTTGTACTCCTCTTCGGTGACGTCGCTTTTGGACTTCATCCAGAGAGCTTCCACCTTGTTAACGCGCTCACCATTCAGATTGATTGGGAAGGTGACAAAGTTAGAGTACTTCTCAAGGATCTCCTTTACTCGCTCAGCCTTGGCAAATTCTTCCTGACCTTCCTTGAGCTTGATGACGATCTTGCAGCCGCGGGCTTGCTCGTCGACAGCCTCCACGCTGTAGCCACTTGCACCATCGCTGGTCCACTTGAGATTTTCAGCATCTTCCTGCCAGGAGTGAGTGTACACCTCTACCTCATCAGCAGCCATAAAGGCGCTGTAAAAACCAACACCAAACTTACCAATCACATCCGCATTGTTCTCCCCCTTCTCCTTGAGCTGCTCCAAGAACGCCTTGGTGCCAGAGTGAGCAATGGTTCCGAGGTTCTGCTGGAGTTCCTCGCGAGTCATGCCGATACCGTGATCTGCAATAGTCAAGGTCTTCGCATCCTCATCAGTAGTGATGGTGATTTCGAGTGGTAGATCCGCTTTGTAGATCCCTTTCTCAGTCAGCTGCTTCAAGCGCAACTTTTCGAGTGCATCCGAAGCATTTGACACCAACTCACGAATGAAGATTTCGCGGTCAGTATAAAGTGAATGAATGACGATATCCAGGAGCTGTTTTACCTCTGCCTGGAACCCATGTTGTTGAACTTCTGCTGTAGACATAATGAAAATGTGACGCTTAGTCGGCGGAAAAATAAGGCCTCAACGCCTCGTTTCAAGTCCTAAGCGTCCCATTCTTCCATGCCTTAGAGATCGACTTCACTCCCCAACACACCAATCTCTACATGTCCCTGATGTTCCGCAGTCAGAGCATCACGGAATGCTTCCAGCCTATCTACTTCCCCGTGAACCAAGAACACCTTCTGCTTTGAGCCTTTGATTCCGTGGAAGTAATCCAGCAATTCAGAATGATCCGCGTGACCTGAGAAGGAGTCCATGATCTCAACCGTAGCATTCACCCGGTAGTTCTGGCCAAAGATCGGCACCTCTTTCCAGCCTTCACGAATTTTCCAGCCCAAGGTCTGTTCCGCACAGTAGCCTACAAACAAAACCGTATTCTTCGGATTCTCAATCTCGTTCTTGAGGTGGTGCAGGATCCTGCCAGCCTCACACATACCGGAAGCTGAAATGATAATTACCTGGTCCTTGCGTCGGTTGAGCTCTTTAGAATTCGTCACGGAACGCACCAGAGTCAGCCCCTCAAACCCGAAAGGGTCACGCTTCTCAAACAAGAAATCGTAGATCTCTTGATTGAAGCACTCAGGATGGAGGCGGAAAATTTCCGTAGCATTCACCGCTAATGGGCTATCCACAAATACAGGCAGCTCAGGGATCTTTTTCTCCACGAAAAGCTGATGCAGCACGTAGAGCAACTGCTGGGTACGCTCCACTGCGAAAGCCGGGATGATAATTTTACCGCCTCGCTCAATTGCCCTGTTAAGAATATCTGCGATGCGGTCATCCGCTTGAGTACCAAGAGCGTGCTCCCTGCCGCCATAGGTACCCTCCATCAGGATATAGTCCACATCCTCGCAAGTCTCGGGATCTCTCAAGATATCATTATTGCCTCTTCCCACATCACCAGAGAACAGAAGTCGCTTCTTCTTCCCATCATCCTCATCCTCGATATCCAGCACCACCTGAGCACTACCTAAGATGTGCCCGGCATCGATAAAGGTCGCTGTAACCCCTTTCGCAATCATGATGGGACGGTGATATCCAATGTTCACAAACTGGCGCATGCACATCTCGGCATCCTGCTCATTGTAGAGTGGCTCCAAGGGTTCCTCACCTCTCTTTACCCGCTTCTTGTTCAGCCATTCGACATCGCTCATCTGAATGCGTGCACTGTCCGCCAGCATGATCTGGCAGAGATCTCGTGTCGCGAAGGTCGCGAAAATATTTCCGGAGAAGCCCTTCTTACAGAGATTGGGCAAGTTACCACTGTGGTCAATGTGTGCGTGAGAGAGCACCACAACGTCCAAGTCCTCTGGATTAAAATGCGGGAAATGCAAGTTCACCTCGTAGGCATCATGCCTGCGCCCTTGGTACAATCCGCAATCCAGCAAAATCTTCTGACCATTTACCTCAAGCAGGTGTTGAGAACCTGTTGTCGTGCCTGCAGCTCCGCAAAATTTCAACTTCATACCTAACAAGCCTAACCCAGATGCATGATGTGGCCAGAAATATTTATCCTGACTCTTTCGCTTGAAAGAATGACTCCCAGCACCGATGCTCGCGCGAGACTTTAACGATCACGATGGACGACCTTTTTACGCACGCAGCTACCAAATCTGAGAACGACCCCGCAGCACGTATGGCTCAACTGGCCAAGGAGCTCGACCATCACAATAAGCTCTACTATCAAGAGGCGACCCCTGAGATCTCTGATGCGGAGTACGACAAGCTGTACCGGGAACTGGAAGACCTGGAAAAGGCTCATCCTGAGCTGGCAGACCCGAACTCTCCCACCAAGCGCGTCGGTGGCGCACCACTTGATGCCTTTGAATCAGTCGAACACCTGATCCCGATGCTCTCCATTGATGATGTCTTCGAGCTTTCCGACGAACAACTCGAGAAAGAGCCCGAAGGCACACCTCGAGAAACGGAACTCATCGCCTTCTACAAACGCCTACAGAAAAACCTGGGGCAAGAGCATATCCCGGTCACCGTTGAGCCGAAACTCGATGGTGTGGCGGTCTCGCTCGTTTACCGTAATGGCAAGCTTGACTACGCGGCCACTCGTGGCGACGGCAAACGCGGCGACCTCATCACCGAGAACGTCCGCACCATTCGTTCCATCCCACTCACCCTAACAGGAGACGCTCCTGAACTCCTAGAAGTACGCGGTGAAATTTTCATGCCGAATTCAGCCTTCGCCAAGATGAATGAAGAGCGTGACGAGGCCGGCCTGCAAACCTTTGCCAATCCACGTAACGCGACTGCCGGCACCCTCAAACAATTGGATTCCCGCGAAGTCGCCAAGCGTCCGTTAGCCTTCCTAGCTCATGGTCTGGGAGCCTATGATGGACCGGAACTAGCCACGGAAGACGCCTTCCATTCGCTACTTGATGAGCTTTCTATTTCTCGCAACCACCCGGTGTGGCACGCTAAAAACCTCGACTCACTTCTGAAAGCAGTCTCCCAGCTCAATGAAGAACGTCATGGATACGACTATGCAACTGACGGTGCCGTCGTCAAAGTTCTGTCTCGTGCCGACCGAGAAAAACTAGGCTTCACCTCACGTGCACCGCGCTGGGCTGCAGCCTACAAGTTCCTGCCAGAACAAGCTGAGACTTTGCTCAAAGATATCACCATTCAGGTAGGCCGCACTGGCGTTCTCACACCCGTCGCCGAACTCGAACCCGTACTCGTCTCCGGCACGACTGTCTCCCGTGCTACCCTTCATAATCAGGACGAAATTGACCGTAAAGATGTTCGCATTGGTGATCATGTGATTATCGAGAAAGCCGGTGAAATCATCCCGGCCGTCGTCAAAGTACTCACCGAAAAACGGTCAAGCGACTCCCAACCATATTCCCTGTTCAATGCCGTCGATGGCAAATGCCCGTCTTGCCACGGCCCTATTTCGCAGGAAGAAGGCATGGTTGCCTGGCGTTGTACGAACTTCGCCTGTCCCGCACAAGCGGTGACTGGCATTAAGCAGTTCGCCTCACGTAAGGCTCTGGACATCGATGGTGTAGGCACCTCGGTCGCTGAAGCAGTCGTCAGAGACGGACTGGTGAAAACACCACTCGATTTGTTCAAGCTCGACCTCCTCACCCTGACTGAACTCAATTTGGGAACTAAGTTTGAGCCACGCCTCTTTGGTGAGAAACGAGCAAGCAAAGTCCTCGAATCCCTGGAAGCAGCAAAGAGCAAACCCCTCTCACTCTGGCTTTACGCCATGGGCATTCGCAACATCGGCGAATCGGCTGCCCAGGAAGTGTCCCGCCTCCATGAGAAACTTACGGACATCCCTAACAGTGAATTGATCGAAGCCTTAGCGGAACTCCCTAACTACACCGAACTCTCCGTCTCCAAGAGGAAGAAAGAGAATCACCCACTACTTGCCGAACTCAAGATCGACGACAGTTTCGGCCCAGTAGCCGCTGCCAGCCTGAGGGATTTCTTCAAGTCTGAAGCGGGACAAGACGTGATTGGAAAACTCCACTCACTCGGTATCAACCCGGCATCGGACAACTACATGCCTAAGCCAGCCGAAGCTGACACCTCTGACATGCCGCTAGTTGGGAAAACCTTTGTGATCACAGGCACCTTGTCCAGACCACGACCTGATTTCAAAAAGCAGATCGAATCTCTAGGGGGTAAAGTATCAGGCTCCGTCTCGAAGAATACCGACTATCTGCTAGCTGGTGAGAAAGCCGGATCCAAGGCAGAGAAGGCAGAAGCACTTGGAGTCACCGTGCTTTCTGAAGAGGCCTTCAACGTTCTGATTTCAGCTTAGCCTGCCGCTCAAATACCAGCGCACCATCCTCCCAGAGCTTCACACTTGCAGCTTCTGACTTGGCAAGATTCTCATAAAGATTCTCCCAGTCTTCCTTGTCTGCCACAGCATAGGCTGTGGCAAAGGCATCTGCGGTAGCGGCTCCCTCTCCAGAGATAACCGCGACAACCCGGTCATTTCGAACAAGACGGGCATGCACCGGATCGAGTAAATCTCTGTCTTTTCCAGTGCGAGAGACGGCCAGTCCCGCATCCTGAAGCTCTACGTAGCCCACGAGATCCTCACGCCCCATCACTCCCAGCTTCCAAGGTCTGTCCTCTGGGTGGCCACCCAAAGCATAGGTTTCGCCCAGATGAAGGATGCCAGACGGCACTTTATCCTTCCGCAAAATATCCGCCATTGAATCAGCGAGACACCCCTGAACGATAGCATTCAGGTTAAGCCCGAAGTTCTCATCAAGTATCTCAAAAGCTCCGCCGGGCATGAGCTTCAAATTCTCCATCCGGGCCCCATGGGTGAATGCTAACCACTCACCATCCCCCTCACTGCCTCCATCAGAGATATACTTGAGCCAGCCTTGGATTCCTGGCTCAAAATAGCCCAGTGTACGCCCTTCAAGAAGGCGCGCCTTCTTGACGACGGAACGAAACAGCTCCGAACTTTCCTCGAGCTTCCGTTCACGGTTCAGACGGTTAACTTCCGAATATTCTGAATAAAAAGAAAAGGCCGCCTCATAGCCAGCAATGACCTCCTCCAGGAGCAGTCCATAGGCTTCACCGGCCTCGGTATCGACCCCGTACAGCTCCATGGACATTTCTATACCGAATCCGATCCCAGACCAGACATGGTGCTGACTCAAATCAGGTTCCTTGGCTCGTGACTGTTGCGACTCTCTCGTTTCGGAGTTTCTCGAACAGCTTGCCAGAAGCCATGATGCCCCTAGCCCCTTAAGCCAATGGCGTCTGTCGACTTTATCCATCACCCTCGGTTCCGTCTTGGCTTGCGGTAGAAAAGAATCACCCCGGTCACAATCAGAACCAAGGTACACAGAGCCACAAAATCATAAAAATAAGCTCCAAACGCACCCAGAAAATGTCCCGCATGTAGATCCAGCACCAGTCTGGAAGCCGGCACACCGCCACCAGCCCAAGAACTTCTGAGAGTATCTAGCGTAGCGGCATCCTGCACTACCTCCACTGCTTGCGGGGAAAGCTCCTTACCTTCTACCAGCCCGAAGTTGAGCCATGCGGAATCCATGAGGTGCCAGCCCTCGGTATTCTTCAAATAAACGCCCTCGGCTGTCTGAGTCACAGCCAGAATAGGCGGCATCGGGAGACTCAACTCCCCAAGTGTCTCGATCACTTCTCCATCGGCATCCACTCGCAACACTGCTTGATCTGTCACCACAGCCAGCCCATCTCCATCTCTAACTGCACCTCGTAAAGCACCATTCAAAGAATGACTGGTCCCATCGACTAAAAAGACACCATCCCATTCTGCCACCCAAACTCCATCAACTTCCAGCCCCTTTGGCTGCCCCTCAGGGCTCATACCATAAGCATTCAGCACCCAAGAAGAGGATACTTTCCTAGTCTCCAGTCCCCAGTCATCAGCATGATTCAATACCACACCAGTGAGAAGTACCCAAGTCAGAGGCAAGGCCAGCAACAATCCAAGCCATCGGTGACCTCTTCTGGACAGGCGCTGTTTACGCTTCTTGCCCGAATGAGCCTCCCCTTTGTGGCGGGTCTTGTTCTTCTTATGTTTTGCTGAGTGACCCATCTGATATCCGCGGTTGCTGGCCGGGCACAGACTAACAAGCTATTACTTGCTGACCAGACTATTTAAATAGAGAGCTGCCGCTCCCATTTTTTTGAGAGCTCGCACAGATAAGGTTGCCCCTACAATCCCATCAATATCAGTGCTCAGTTCATTGCCTTTCAAAGTCGCACCCTTGAACTGCTTGGTGAAAAATGGTCGACTGACTTCCCAACCATGACTCTCACGGTAGACGAGGACCTTGACCTCGGTGATCTTGCCTGACTCTACCAGATAGGCCGTGGTGATTGGCTCGGTTTTCCCGATCTCATTGAGGATCCAAACTCTCTTACCACCACTCTCCCAGTAACGTACCTGCTTCTGGCCAAAGCTGTGCCCCATGATGGCATTCAGCCGCTTGAGGTCTTTACTCTGGAGAGACACCGCCTTGGTTTTCGGGATCGCACCGAAATGCCTCTTGAGATAATCAGATGGCTTTTCGTAGGTGGTCGCAGCCGACAAAGTGGCGGGCATGCACAACAGTGCTACCCCAAATAGCAATACCACCCGCAAGAGATTCTCACGGATGGACTGCTTTGATAATTGTTGAAGTCTGTACTTCATAGAGAAGATGGTCTCTTCTGAAACTAGTCAGAAGAGACCATAACAAACATCCATTAAAAATACCAACCGAAGCCAAGATTGATGTTCTCATCATTCTTGCCAGGCTTGTCTGCATTTACATAGTCAACCTTGAAGACGAGTTCGTCAGTTGGCCAGTAGTTCACACCGATTGCGTACTCACGAATCTGAGTGCTCTCGCTGCTGCTATTGACATAGTCGTAGTGACTGAAACGAGTGAAGGCACCTACACGACCATAGTCAGTGTCGATTGCATAGGATGGCTCAAGGTAGTAACCCCACTGAGCATCATTAGAGTCACCAGCATCAAAGTTGTCGAGGTCCCAGTATGCACCTAGAGCTCTGAACTGGAAGCCACCTTTACGGTAAATGGCGTGAGCTTCGGTAAGGATAGAAGACTGGTTGCCTGAAACTTCACTGGAAGCATCGTATTGGTACTGAACTGTACCTGCCAGCTCAACACCTGCGATACCTGTGTACTTAGCACGTGCTGTTACTGCCCAGCTATTCGTTTGCTCATAGTCAGACTTCGTTAGTTTTGGACGACCTGAACGAACATAACCCTCACTTGTCATATCAAGACCTGTGTGGGCAAGCACGTCGATCTGAAGACCACTGTCATACTTTTTAACGATACCTACACCAGCTTCCCACCAAGTAGTAGGAATGATGTACTTCTCTACATTTGGACGCTCTACACCGTAGAAAGTAGTCGGCTCGTGAACATCATTGATGATGCCAGCAGGAATCAGCTGGATACCTGCATTGATGTCCAAGCTGTCATTGAGTGCATAATTGAAGTAAGCCTGCTCGATTTCGATTTTCAAATCAGTGCTCTTGTCTCCCTGCATCGCGTGATAGAGAGCATGCTCAAACTCAGTCTCAGTAACAAACTTCAGCTTGTCTGTGATCTGAAGATTCGCCAGCAAGACGAGGCGGTGCAGATCAACATTGTCGTCGCCATCACCAAACTGTGCGTGAAATTCACCGTATGATCCGAAGCTGACGCGATCAGCCAAGCTGCTCATGCTGGTCATAGGCTTATCGGAAGCCATGAAAGATTGATCAAGCGCGTCAGCCTCGTTCTGAGCCTGCACCATTCCTGCGAGACCTAGGCCGACAGTTCCAACACGGATAAAGTTTTTAGTCATTGTAATAATCGTATCAGTTAGCGTTTTCCCATGAGACTTTTTCAGTCTCACCGTTTCTGCGCCGCCTCCTTATCGAGACTGAATCTCAATTACAATAACTTTTTTGAATAAAATTTAGTCACCTAAAACAACCAGATTCTGAGATGGACAATCAATCGTCTTCGTTTTCGAGCAAATCACGACCACGCTTGATCTTTTCGTGATCGTGGTGCTCCAGCCTAGGATACTGTAGATTGAGGGACTCGATAGCCTGCTCCACAGCACTCGCCACCACACTCCTGGTGAACCACTTGTGATCTGCTGGAATCACAAACCAAGGGGCATATTCAGTGGAAGTCTCCTTAATCATCTCCTCGTAGCACATCTGATAGTTGTACCAGAGTTGCCTTTCATGGACATCATTGACATTAAACTTCCAGTTCTTTTCGGGGCGGTCCAAGCGTCTCAGCAAGCGCTTCTTCTGCTCCTCCTTGGAGACATGAAGGAAGAACTTGAGAATGAGAGTGCCATTGCGCGCCAGATACTTCTCAAAATTTCGGATATCCTCAAACCTCTCCTGCCAGATCTCCTCACGCTTGAACTGATCAGGCAATTTCTGGCCCTCTAGGATCTGAGGATGCACTCTCACCACGAGCGTTTCCTCGTAATAGGATCGGTTGAAAATACCGATTCTTCCCCGCTGAGGCAGCTTATTGATACAGCGCCACATGAAATCATGCTCCATTTCCTCCGGGCCGGGCACCCCGAAGGAGGAAACTTGGCATCCCTGGGGATTGATCCCGGTCATCACGTGCTCGATCGTGCTATCCTTGCCCGCAGCATCCATGGCCTGGAAAATCAACAGGATGGACCACTTGTCATCGGCATAGAGCACGTTTTGCAAATCCCGGAGCTCATGCTTCGCATCCTCCAGCACCTTCTTAGCCTCATCCTTGTCACCCCCCTCCAGACCTCCAGTATCCTTGGGATCAACATCCTTCAAATTAAAGCTATCAGGATCACTAACACGGTACTGATGGGCCAGCTTTTTAAACAAATCTCTATAAATCTTCATGGATCAACACGCTCGTAGAAAACTAGACTAACACAAAGTGATCATGATACAGCTAAAATCATCCAGCACATTCACCTTTGGCTCTCAACAGTAAGATTTCACAAATTCATTCGTAAAATTGATCCTCAAAAGGTCGTGAACTTGCTACGAATTAGAGGCACCCTCATTCCCTATCTACGCATTATGAGCACTCGAAAAACCCTTTCCATCCTTACTCTCAGCCTCTCCATTACGCAGCCTTGTCCGGCTGCTGATGAAATCTTTACCACATTTGAGGGCGATGGATTTGGCACCTGGTCAACACAGGGCCTTGCTTTTGGAAAGGCTCCAGCAGCTGGTGGCATTGGAGAGTTGAAAAGTCTGGTGGATGGCTTCTCTCAGAATGGCTTCGCATCCTCCTATCATCCCGACGGCACTTCCACTGGTAGCCTGACCTCACCTGAGTTCAAGCTCAGCAAAAACTACATTCACTTTCTCGTAGCAGGAGCTAAAGACGGTAAAGCTGCCGCGATTCAATTGATAGTCGACGGACAAGTGCTCCGTTCCACTCCGGGAGAAGGTTCGGCTAAATTCATCGCTCAAGTCTGGGATGTTAGGGACCTAAAGGACAAGAAAGCTCAAATCAAAATCATTGATTCCTCCGAGCAGAAGGATGGATATATCATGGTGGACCACATCGTCTTCAGTGACTCTCCAGCCTACCCCTTTCCGGCAACTCACTCGGATATCCTGGTGACCAATGAAATGGTACCCTCAACAGATTTCCCAAATCTGGAGATTCCAGCAAACAGCAAACTCGAGGTGATTGCCGACCATGATTCGCACGGTCTTACCTCCCCTACAGCCATCTGCCCAACCGAATCCGGGGATTGGCTGGTCACTGAAACCTGGCGTTTCATGAACGAGCAAGGCATTGATGACAACCGCCACCGCCGTTACTGGATTCTCGAGGACATTGCCAGCCAGACCACCGCAGACCGCATGGCGATGTACAAGCGCTGGTACCACAAGCACCCAGTAGAGCATTACACCAAGAACGCGGAAAAAATACGCCGCATCTTCGATTCTAACAACGACGGCACTCTCGACTCCAACAACATCTACGCAGACGGATTCAACCATCCCTTGGACGGTACGGCTGCCGGCATCTTTCAGTATAGAGACACCACCTATTTTGCCTGCATTCCCCACATCTGGGCACTCAAAGACGAAGACAAAGACGGGGTCGCAGAGAAACGTGAATCTCTCCAAGAAGGTTTCGGGGTCCGCGTGTCCTTCTCTGGCCACGACTTGAACGGCTTTGCCCTTGGCCCCGACGGTCGTATCTATGGCACGATCGGTGACCGGGGATTCAATCTCAAAACCAAGGAAGGCAAACACTACGTGTATCCGGGGCAAGGCGCAGTGATCCGCTTCGAACCGGATGGCTCCAATATGGAAGTCGTTCACACCGGCCTGAGAAACCCCAAGGAGATCGCCTTTGATCAATATGGCAATGCCATCACAGTGGATAACAACTCCGACCAGGGAGACCTCGCCCGCATCGTCTACGTGATGGATGGCGGCGACTCAGGCTGGCGCATGGGCCACCAGGTTCTCCACTCCTTTCACCGCACAGCAGGACTTGAGAATAGACCGATCAACCGCTGGATGCAGGAGAAAATGTGGCAGCCAGAAAATGACTCGCAGCCGTTATCAATCCTCCCTCCCATTCTCAACCTAACCAATGGCCCTTCAGGCCTGACTTTCGATCCAGGCACGGGGGCTCATCCAGACTTTCAAAACCATTTCCTCGTTTGTGACTATCGCGGCTCGGCAGCCTACAGCGAAATTCTCGGCTTTGCGATCGAGCCCGATGGAGCAGGCATGAAAGTCACCTCTGCCAAGAAGTTTAATCGCGGTGCGGCGGTGACTGATGTCGAGTACGGATACGATGGGAAGGTCTATGTCTCGGATTTTGTGGGAGGCTGGAGCACCCACGCAGCTGGCCGTCTCTACACCATCACCGCTGACAAGCCCGTCAATGCCGATCACATTGCCGAAGTCTCCTCACTAATCAAGCAGGGTATTCACAAGCTCCCCTCGGAGAGATTAGTCAGTCTGTTAGAGCACCCCGACCTGCGCCTCAGAACAAGAGCGCACATCTGTCTGGCGGAAAGGAAGGAAATCCAACTGCTTGCCGACTCACTCGCCAAGTTTGAAAAAGAAGAGAAGATCATTCCAGCTCTTCACGCGACTTGGGGACTTGGTATCATTGCCCGCAAGCACGCCGATGCTCAGTACTCAGCTGGCGGCCCGCTCATTTCTCTCGCCATGCATTCCAAGCATGCGGAGCTGAAAGCCCAAGCCCTGCGCTGCCTTGGAGACATCCCTCACACCATCGAGAAGCAGGGGCTCGTTTTACGCGAAAATCTGCAGGACAATTCCCCCAGGGTCAGGCTTTTTGCCGCCATCGGTCTGACCAAGCACAAGGATCCGGATGCACACATCCGCCTACGTTTCATGCTCAAGAACATGGAAGATGTGGATCCCTATCTTCTCAATGCTTCAGCACTCGCCCTAAAAAACAACTCCACCGCAGAGCAGCTCGCGGAACTCAGCTCCCACGATTCCGTCAATGTCCGTCTGGCTGCCGTTTTGGCACTTCGCCACCTACATCACCCCAGCCTGAGCAGGTTTCTGAAGGATTCT
The DNA here is from genome assembly GCF_900141815.1 of Rubritalea squalenifaciens DSM 18772. Lineage (NCBI taxonomy): Bacteria > Pseudomonadati > Verrucomicrobiota > Verrucomicrobiia > Verrucomicrobiales > Rubritaleaceae > Rubritalea > Rubritalea squalenifaciens. Next base: position 402,941 of record NZ_FQYR01000003.1, on the reverse strand, counting down.
GACCAGCGCATTCACTATGCAGCCATCCGAGCCATTTTTGATCAGGAACTTACAGAACTGATGCCCGCGCTCTGCGAACTCCTCCCAGTTTCTGCTGACAACCAAAACGGCTCACCTCATGCACTCACCCCTATGATGCAACGTCGTCTCATCCATGCGGCTTACCGAGTCGGCGGCAAAGAAAACATCCAGAGACTGATCACATTTGCTTCAGATGCTAACAGTGATCAAAACCAAAGGATTGAAGCGATCAGACTACTGGATGAGTGGGCAAAGCCATTCCCCGTCAATCAGGCTCTGGGAAAATACGCACCGCTGCCAGAACGCAGTACCGAGGAACTCATCGCCCTCCTCACCAAAGCTATCCCGAAGCTCGTCGAATTAGAGGACTTCATTGTAGCCCCCTCACTACACCTGCTGAATCGCTATTCAATCACAGACAGCAGTATCACTGCCCAGAAGCTCGCCTCCATTGCCACTAACCAGGATTATAGCCCCTCGGTACGCGGCTCCGCACTGTCCGTTCTAGCAACACAAGATAAGAGCACGCTGATTCGGATTGCCCCTGAACTCGCCGAGTCCGATATCGAAGAGCTGGCAGCTCAAGCCCTCTCAAGTCTAAGCGATGCCGCCCCGAGCAAAGCGGTGCCCTATCTTATTAAAGCATGTGAATACAAATCTCCTCTCGTCCAACAAACAGCTTGGACACTGTTAGGCAAAAGCAAATCTGCCGCAGCCAAGGAAAAAATCATCCAGGGAGCCAAAGCTCTGAGCGCAAAAGAAATCTCTCCTGCGACTCTGGAAATCATGGAGGCAGCCAAAGCGATCAACGATCCACAAACCAATGAAGCGCTTGCCAACTACGTGAGCGAACTGGAGCAGTCCCCACTTGACAAATACCGCTCCGCCCTTCTTGGAGGCCATGGAGGCAATGGCGCTAACATCTATTATTCTCATGGTTCCGCACAGTGCATGCGCTGCCATAAGATCGGGTATGGTCACGTCTCTGGCGGCAATGCAGGACCCAACCTGGCAGGTGTAGCGAACCGCCGCTCCCGCGAGGATCTGCTCGCAGCACTCGTCCTACCTTCCGCCCAGCTAGCCTCCGGATACGGGTCTGTCTCTCTGAAATTCAAGAATGGTAAATCCGTCAGCGCCACCTTGATCGATCAAGACGACCAGAGTCTTACCGTACAGCTGGGCGAACTGGTTCATCGGATCAAGAAAAACGAGCTGGACTCCTTCTCCACTTCTCCGTCTGCCATGCCTCCAATGGGAGAGACACTCACCATGCGTGAAATCAGAGACCTGCTGGAGTACATCTCCACCTTGACCGATGAAACTGGAAAACCGAAATCCCTTCCCCCCGTAATTTCCCCTCTGGACATCGATAAATTGCCCACACCCAAGCAAGAGGACTTGGGCAAGCGCACCTATCTCGCCAGCTGCTCCGCCTGTCACCAAGACGATGGCAAGGGAATCGTAGGCGCCTTCCCCCCACTCGCCGAATCCGAGTGGGTTAATGGACCTGCCGAGAACCTCATCCGCATCCAGCTGAGAGGCCTGCAGGGGCCAATCACCGTCAAAGGAGTCGAGTATAACAACGTCATGCCAGCTCAGGCCCAACAATCGGACGAAGAAATCGCCGCAGTACTCACCTACATCCGCAGTAACTTCGGCAACAAGGCCCCTGCCGTCACGCCAGACCAGGTCAAAGCATTAAGACATGAGGCCAAGAAACCATTGCTGAAAGCAGAAGATCTGAAAAAACCAAAAGAGTAGAAACCACCTCTGACAGTGATCGCGAGGTATTTTCCTTGAACCTCAGTAGTTCTGAGGCTACTGAGCAGTCAGATTTTATTCACCGACACCATGAGAACGATCAGTCTCCTTATCGCACTTACTTCCCTGACTCTTTCCAACGCATTTGCTGCTGATGGTAAAACCGTATACGCAACTTGTGCAGCATGCCACCAAGCTGAAGGCCAAGGCATCCCCGGAGCATTCCCTCCACTCACTGAGTCAGAGTGGGTTAACGGTCCGGTTGAGAACCTCATTCGTATTCAACTTCGTGGTCTCAGCGGACCAATCAAAGTAAAAGGCGTCGAGTACAACAGTGTAATGGCTCCTCTTGCTAACCAGTCTGACGAAGAAATCGCAGCAGTTCTCACCTATATCCGCAGCCACTTCGGCAACAACTCTGGTCCGGTCTCTGCAGACGAAGTCAAAGCTCTGCGTAGCGAAGTGGGCAAACCTATGCTCACCGTTGCTGACCTCATCGACCCTAGCACCGTAACTGAAGAAACTCCCGACACTACAGAGACATCTGCAGACACCGAGTCCCCTGAAACTTCTGTAGACGCACCAAAGGACAGCAAGAAAGTCGGCTCCATGGAGCACACTTCCTCCATCACCACAGGCCTTGTGATTGGCTTCTTGGCATGGGCTGGTCTCTGCATTGTCCCAGCGATCACTGGTCTTGGCCGAGGCAGATAATCAGCTGACAAGATCAGTATAGATCTTCATCATTTCTCCAGCTGCGTCATGCCACGAGCGTGACGCTGCTTCTTTTTGTACCTGCCGGCGAATTTCTCCTGTCTGATCCTGAGCAAATATCTCTTGGATCGCACCAGCCCATTCATAGTGATGCAGTTCCCTGACCACTCTGGCAGAGGAAAGCACTTCGGATGCACCACAGCGATCAGACATCACCACGGCCACACCCGCCATCGCCGCCTCCAAAGCCACCAGTCCAAACGGCTCGGACAAAGAGGGAAGGCAGAGCACATCCACGTTCTCCAGCAGGCCGCGAACCCGGTCAGGATGAACTCGCCCCACAAAATGGATACTTCCCTGCAGCTTTCTAAAATTCACCACTTCACGCAGTACCGGCAGCCGTTCTCCCTCGCCTGCCAAAATAATGTGCGCACTGGGTTCATGTCTCAGGAGCTCTCTGGCTACCTCCACCATAAACTCAGGAGCCTTCTGGCCAGTCATTCGCCCGAGGAATAAAACCTTCTTCCGGCTACCAAAAGGCGTCACCGGCCCACGCTCAGTCTCGATCCCGTTATGAACGACGCGAACCTTCTCAGGTGATGCTGCATAAGTTTCACAGAGGACACGTTTGGTGTAATGACTGACCGCGACGATACAGTCCGCTTGTTCCGCCCCCCATTTTTCCAAATGATAAATCAAGCCATGATCGTGATAGCCTACACGATCACTCTGTAGCGAATGCACATGCCATACTAGCTTGCAGCCATAGCGCCTTTTCAGACACACACCTGCCAAAATGCTCAGCCAGTCATGAGCATGCACGACCTGGACATCACTCTCTGGACGATTGATAACCGAGCGATTGAACCTGAGTACCTGCTCCAAGAACGGATCGAGTCCTAACGGGTCCCCAGAGAGAAATGCCAGATAAAAGCTCTCCATATCCTCCATACCTCTGAGATCTCCCACATTGGCATAGCTGTTCTGATACGTTCCGATATTAGCCACGCCCCGCTTGTTCACTCCCTGAGAAATCAGTGGCTCGTAGACATGGCCACCCTCATCTGGAGAAAACACATTCACCCACAACGAGTCCTTCAAAGCCGACACAAGGCCCGCACAAGCCTGCCCCAAACCGCCTTCCAACCTGGGAGGAAACTCCCAGCAGAGATGGAGAACAGAAGGATATGACTCAGGTTGCGGAGGCATCGTTGATCCGGGCATCTTGCAGTAACCTTCCACCAGAGCAACCCAATAGATGAATAGATACGATTTCCTCTGGTGATATCCGTCAGAAACGATACTTTGCCTATATCAGCTACTCATTGCAGATTTACTCTCTCATGCATCTCTATCTTACCATCTCGACTGTACTCACCCTGAGCTTTGCTGAAGCTTACGGTGCGGTAGACGCAGTCCCTCTCACCTACAACAAGAATATCTGGAGCCTATCCACTGAGGACATTGCTAAAAAGTTCCCCGTCTATAAGTGGCAACAAGATGGCAACGATTATCTATCCAGTAGTGCTGAAGACTTAGAGTTTATGGGCATGAGCATCCAAGGCCTGTCCGTGCATTCTGCTCCCGATGGAACTCAGTCCATCGAACTGCTGATCTATTCCCCAGAGCACAATGGGGCCATCAGCAACACAAAATTTTCCCATGCCACTCAGGTCTGGAAGCAATTGCTGGACAAAAACACAAAAAAAGTGGGCCGCAGAATGCCATCTATCAGCTCTGAGGGCATCACAGACAAGCGAACCGCTTGGGAGTTTGATGATTCCGTTGCAGTTCTCTCTGCGCAAGTAGGTGATTCCCCCAAGCAGCTGAAACTGACCCTGCTTTCAAAGTCAGCAGGAACCGCTTACCTTCATAAAGAGTCCGAACAAAAAGTAGCTGGCGACAGTGCAGTACTAAAAGAACTCAAGGGCAAAACATCGATTCTCCAAGGCAGACGCTACAAGAAGCAAGACATCGAGGGGGATCCTGAATATTTCCTGCTCTATTTCTCCGCGAGTTGGTGACCACCTTGCCGTGCATCAGTTTCACAGTTGGTGAAATTCTATAACTCAGATATTGCGACAAACGATAAAGTCGAACTCGTTCAGATCTCAGCAGACAGGGAGGAAGACAGCGCTCTCGACTGGGCAAGGAGTGAGAAGTTTCCATTCTACTCCGTGCTCGCCGGTGATCAAAAAAATCTCACTCTCCGCAGCTTAGGTGGACGCGGCATTCCTTCCTATGTCCTTATCGACAAAAACGGCAAGGAAATCGCCAGAGGTCATCACAGTTGCATCGAGAAAATCAAATCACTCTGATCTACCCCATATGGCCTTGGCTCGACTGTTTCTTCTATATATCTTACTCTCTGGACTCAGCTCAGCCGGATCCAGAGGCCTAACAGCTATCGGCATGATCAATGCCACTCCTGGCGAGGAACCGGCCATCTCCAAGCGGCTTTACGAGCTGCTGCAAAATGATGCCCGTATCATTTTCCTGCAGAGCGCAACCCTCGGTTTCCCTTGGGAAGGATCAGTCAAAATCATCCGAGTCCCCAAAAGTCCAGATACGTTCAAGGCACTCATCACCCCCACGAGCAAGAAACAAGTCGCCAAGCTAGTCGAGACTCATCAAGCCTATGACGGACTCATCGTTTACCAATACGATGCCCAAAGCGGCCACGCCAGACTCAAACTCTTCGACAGCAAAGGTAATGAACGCATTCTCGTCAAACTCCCACTCGAGAAAGCCGGCCCTATGAAGGGTTCCCTGCTCAGGCTCACTCGCCGCTCCGCTCTCGTCGCCATCGGCGGCAGCATCGACTTTGTACCTTAATACTTCTACATCACAAAATACCCCGACCAGGAATCGAACCTGGATCTAAGCTTTAGGAGAGCCTCGTTCTATCCATTGAACTACCGGGGCGCTTAGTCGCAAATGCGGCTGCACGCTAGTGTCCTCAAAACGAGATTGCAAGTCATCAATCGCCCTGCCCCTCCTTGAGAAAAGACAAATAAAGGTGATACTTGCAATCTGGCGAATCATCGCTATATCCCAGTCCTCACGGACGCGGATTGCGCCACGAACGCTATCCTTTTATTGCTGAACGATTAACGAATTTCAACTATGCCAAAAGTATTCATCAAGACCTACGGATGCCAGATGAACGAGCGTGACTCCGAGCAAGTCGCCCGCATGTTCACAGAAGGTGGATATACCGTCACTGGAGACGAATCCGATGCCGATGCCATCCTGGTGAATACATGTTCCGTTCGTGATCAGGCTGAGCAAAAGGCCATCGGCAAGATGACTCACATGGCCAGACACCGTGCCCGCAAGCCACACGTGGTGTATGGCTTCATGGGCTGCATGGCTCAGTCCCGCGGTGCCGAGCTTTTCCAGAACGTTCCTCATCTTGACGTGGTGGTTGGCACCCAGAAGTACCACAAAGTTTTTGAATACGTGGACGGCATTCTCTCCAAGCGCCTCGAGCGCCGCATGGACGAACTCGAACTCTCCATGACCGGTGAGTCCGTCTGTGACATCGAGGAAGAAGAAGGTTCCCAGAACACGATCCGTGACCACGTCACTGAAAATATCAATCCGTCTTCCTTCGTCTCCATCATGCAGGGCTGCAACATGAAGTGCTCCTACTGCATCGTGCCAGACACCCGAGGCAAAGAGCGTGGCCGTCCGATCAGCGACATCGTCGAGGAAGTGAAGAAGCTCCGTGACCGTGGCGTGGTAGAAGTCACCCTACTCGGTCAGATTGTGAACCTTTATGGCCGCACCGAGTTCGACAAGATCGACGGCAAGTCACCATTCGTCCAACTACTGGAGCAGGTCAGCGACGTCGACGGTATCGAGCGTATCCGTTTCACTTCCCCTCACCCGATCGGTTACCGCGATGATCTCGTAGCCGCATTCACCTACTTACCGAAACTTTGCTCTCACATCCATTTCCCGATGCAGAGTGGTAGCGATACCATCTTGCGCGCTATGCGCCGCCCATACAAGAACGAGAAGTTTGTGGAAATCTGCGAAAAGATGAAGGCCGCCCGACCTGACATGGCCATCACCACAGACATTATTGTTGGTTTCCCTGGTGAGACCGAGCAGGACTTCCAAGACACCGTGGACACGGTCAAGCGCCTGCAATTCGACAACGCCTTCGTCTTCCGCTATTCCCCTCGCCGCAACACGCCTGCAGCAGAAATGGAAAACCAGCTTCCCGAAAGCGTAAAGGAAGAGCGCAACCAGGCCCTTCTCTCCGTGGTCAACGAGATTGCGATCAGAAAGAACGATGCCCTCGTAGGCACCGAACAAGAAATTCTCTGCACTGGAGCTTCCAAGAACAACAAGGAGACTCTCTCCGGTCGCACCAGCCAGAACAAGATTGTGATCTTCAATGGCGACCACGACCGCATGACTGGCAAAATCTTCCCGGTCAAAGTAGAGGAGTCTACCGGCTTCACCCTCTACGGCACACCGGTCATTCACTAGGCTACGTCAGCCATCAAACTATCTGAATCCTATAGAACGGGAAGCAAATGCTTCCCGTTTTTATTTCGTCACTTCAGACTCTAACAAAACATTCCCTCCTGCATACTAAGCAATATCCAGCAATCTTCATTGATAGCCAGCTTGCCAGCTTTAGCATGCATAGGTCAGCTGAATTGCCGCTCGCAACTAAATTGAGAAGCGCTGCTTGATGGCATCTCGCTTCAGTCCAAGTTCACGCCATTCATTGGTAAGGCGTGATGCTTCAATCACCCCACAGCCGGAAGGAACCATGATCTCCTCACCTGACCAGTGAATGCCTCGGATCATGACGACTGCATGGAACTCACCATGATCAAATATCCCAAAGGGTGCTCCAAAATAAGCGGGACAGCCCAAACGCTTCCTCCAGTCCACAAGCATGGACATGGTCTCCTCAGTTCTTGGCAGAGGCCCCAGAGCCGGAGTCGGGTGCATTTTTCTCACCAGATACTCCAAAGGATAATCACCATACATGAAGACTTCAATTGGCGTATGAAAATGAACTAGGCTGCCCAAATTCATGACGCGGCGCGTACTCCGTTTGACCATGCCAATATCAGACAAGCTTGCCACCAAAGTTTGAGCAACGTACTCGTGCTCCCTGATTTCTTTCTCATCGAAGGCGAAAATCGTTTTTTCATCCGCTTTAGCCGTGCCGGCCAGCGCCATCGTTTTCAACCGACCTTTGCGCAAATGGAGCAGCAACTCCGGAGTCAGCCCGCAGAAGCCCTTACCCTGGTGAACCCAAGCATAGGGGTAAAACGACTCACCAGCACCAGCCAGCTTGCCAATCAGACTCACCGGACACCCAGCCGTAATCTTGCCCATCTCAGTGACCACAGGAACGGACTTCTCAAAGATCCCCCTCTGGATAGCTTCACCAATTTCGGTAAAGACACCGGCAAAGCCCTCAACACTCATCTCTTGCCAGTCGACCTCTAGATCTCCCTGGCTGAGATCCTCAAGACTTAACTCGACTACCTCGCTAGGGATTCTCCATGGCCGACTATCGGATAACTGGAAGTCATTGACATAAAAAGCTACCCCCTCTCGCGGGCACTCTTCAGCCTCAGAAAACGGTCCCAAGCCGACCCTAACCCTGCCATTCTTCACACCCAAAAGGGCAAAATCTCTCCCGGAAAGATCCATTGCCTGAATCAAAACCATCCCGTCTAAACAATCAACCCCTGCTTTTCTGGTGAGGAAAAAAACCGCCTCTAGCCCGCTAAGGGAGGGCATACAGGGTCGATTGTCTTTAAAAACCTAAATTTCCAGTTGCAAAATCCAAAATCATCCCCTAGCTTGCGCGCCCCAGCGAATTTTAACAATTTTTTATTATGTCCAAGCACTCAAGTCTCAAAGCTAAAGGCGGCGCACAAGGCAAGCGCTCTGTAATGAAGCGTTTCGAGCGCGTAAAAGCTCTCAAGGAGAACGGAAAGTGGCAAGAAGGCCAGTCTCCAATCGGCCTGCCAAAGACCAAAGTGACTAACTAATTAGTCTCTTTCCATCGAATTTCATACACCCGCCCGGCGAAAATCCTTTATATTTCGTCGCGCGGGTTTTCTTTGCCCCTCCATCTGGTAAACCGTCATCAACAAATCTTATGAGTGATCAACAAGAAGGCATCCGCCTCAATAAATATCTGGCGTCCTGCGGCATTGGCTCCAGGCGTGCCTGTGATGAACTCATCAAGAAAGGTCAGGTCATCGTCAACGGTAAGGTCAGCACCGACCTCTCAATGCATGTGACCGAAGACGACTTCGTGAAGCTGGATAACAAGCGTGTGCTCCCTCGTGAGACCATGACCATCCTCTTCAACAAGCCGAAAGGCTGCGTTTGCACGAAGGATGACGAATTAGACCGCGAGACGATCTACAAGCACCTTCCACCTACTCTGCAGCACCTCAACCACGTCGGCCGCCTTGATAGGGATTCAGAAGGTCTTCTTGTTCTCACCAACGATGGAGAACTCGCCAACATTCTCACCCACCCCAAGAAAAAGGTGGAGAAGGAATACTTGGTCACCGTGAACCAGGCCTTTTCAAACGAAGTACTCGACCAATTCCTGCACGGGATCTGGACTGGTGAACATAAAGCCTTCGCCAAGTACATCAAGCGCCTCTCTCCGCGCCGCTTCCTGATCACCATCGATACAGGACACAAGCGCCAGATCCGCATGATGTGTAAAGCTGCTCAGCTCAACGTCACCAAACTCGTACGTGTCCGCATCGGCTCCCTCATGGCCAACGGCCTCGAGCAAGGGCGCTACCGCACGCTGGACATGAACGAAATCCAGCTCATGCAAATCAACCCGAAACCCTCGGGCAAGGTGCACAAAGCTACCGCCAAACGTAAACTGGCGAAGAAGAAGACTGCAAAGCCTGCGCACAAGAAGATCCGCAGCACCAAGCGCAACAAGTCATACAAACGCCGCTAACCCGGCAAACCTATGACACAAGTTCCGGAAACATTTCTATTTCTGGAACGTAGTTTGTAGCATCTATGCAAATGATGCTCCTCAAACCTATTACACTGATTTCCCCTATTGCAGTACTCTTCTGCACGCCGATCTGCTACGCGAAAGTATTCACCCTAAAGGGGGATACCGTGAGCCGAGAATTTGACATCACAGACGGCCAGCTCAAAACTACAAAAATCATCAACCATCTTGATGGCAAGACCTTACTCCCGGCTCAGGGGCAAGAGTTTGTTCTTCACCTTAAAGATGGCAAGACCCTGAGCTCTACCAACTTTAGAGTCAAAGATGCTGAGCAAACTAAGCCTGGCAGCTTGGACATCACCCTTCATGACCCCTCTTCAGGCATCGAAGCCAAACTTGCCTTTCGCTACTCAGAAAAGGACCAAGTCATCCGCAAGACCCTTTCCCTTCATTCCAAAGAAGGTCTCATGCTGGACCGAGTAGAGCTTGAGCATATGAAGCTAGCTCAAGCCTACCAGCCATATACGCAGAAACAGATCACCGCCAAAGGCGCCGCCCAATGGAGGCCCGGCATTGGTCAACCACTTTACACCAAGGATTCGGGAAGCTTCTGGGGAGTGGAATTCCCAGCCTCTGTCAATACGGTCAAAGACAGCACCCTCTCCTGCTCACACTACGTCTCTGAAACCCTCAAGCCAAATGCTTGGTGGAGCAGCCATAGCTCCGTGTGTGGCACCAGCGATTCCGCAGACTTTATCAAGGACGCCTTTTTCGATTATATTGAAAACTCCCGTGCTCACCCCTTCCGACTCCAGACCCAGTACAACTCGTGGTTTGATTTCGGCCCCGGTGTCACCAAGGACAAATTCCTAAGCAGCGTCAAAACCGTCAATGAGGAGCTGGTCAACAAACGCGGTGTTCCCGCCCTCTCCGCTTATGTCATTGATGACGGCTGGCAAGACAAGGGAGCCGACTGGTCCAAGACTGGCGTCTGGCCAATCAACAAAAGCAGGTTCAGTGAAGACTTTGCCGCCTCCAGAAAGGTACTCAAAGGCATCAGTAGTGATCTGGGCCTGTGGATGAGTCCAGGCTGCCTATTCGGCGCCCAAGCCGCTATCCCTAAAATGAAAGCTGCAGGATGGCAATCTCTGGACCCATGGATGTCCATGACTGGCGAGGACTACATGAACTCTCTGGAGAAACGTATGATCTATCTCGCAGAGAATGGCACCGAGTTCTTCAAACTCGACGGAATCTTTGGCCACCTCAATACACGCAACTTTGTCGTGGAAGGCTTCAAAGGCTCAGAAAAAGAGCTCAATGACTCAAAGTATGATGAGGCGAAAGTACGCTACCTCTCTGCAGGCACCGAACGCTTGACCGAGATCTTCCGTAAAGTCCGCAAAGTGAATCCGGATGTATTCATTATTGTATCCAATGGCGCCTGGCTTTCCCCATGGTGGCTTCACACTGCGGACACCAGCTGGATGATCAATGCAGGCGATGCAGCTGGAGGTGCGGACCGCACTGCAGAACTCCTCTATCGCGATCGCGTGTATCACGATCTTGCCGTCTCCGAGAATACACAGTTCCCCCTCTCCGCCATCTTCAATCACGAGCCAAAGAAACGTAAGACTGGAGAAACCCCGGAAGTTTTCCGCAACTACCTCTATGCGAATATGGCTCGAGGAACTGGCTTTGTGGAGTCCTACATCAAAACACAGAAATTAAGCCAGGCCGACTGGGACGTGCTGGCGGAAGGCTTGCTTTGGGCACACGAAGTGGCTCCGACCTTCCCATGCGCCCGCATGCACGGCGGAAGCCCCAGGAAGAAGGAACCATATGGGTACACAGCCTGGAAAGGTCAGCTAGGCTACGTCTCTATCTTCAACCCCTCAAAAGAAGAAAAGACCTACAAGTTCACCCTGAACCGAGTCTTCGGCCTGCCGGCTAATCAGGCTGCTAATTCGGAGTATTTCCTCACTTCCCCCATAGAGGAGAGCACCAAGGGGCTAAAAAATACCTATAAAATTGGCGACACGATCGAATTAACACTGAAGCCTGAAACCAATTACATCCTGAACTTCCAACTCGATAAGCCTCAGGACTGGTCCGCCCTTAAAAGACTGCAAGATGCTGCTACAGAGCACTTCAAAAAATAGATCTGACCAAAACTGACCATCAGAAAAAATCACCATCGGGCTAGCTCTCACGAGTTAGCCCGTTCTTATATCATTCATTTCGGCCTGATTAAACGAAGTTATGACCTATAAGCCGTAAAATACGCATTGTCTTCCGCCCATGCTCCTTGTTAGTTATCTTCTACTATCACATTTCACGTCTACAGAGACCTATTAACATGAGCAAAAAAACCGTAGAGATTGACGAGAACAAAGAGTTTAAACCCTCCAAGGAATTCTCCAAAAAAGCCCGGGTTTCCAGCATGGCACAGTACAAGCGCATGCATGCTGAATCCATCGAGAAACCACACCTTTTCTGGGCACGTGAGGCAAAGGAACTCAAATGGCAAAAGCAGTGGAACAAAGTGCTCGACTGGAAAGCCCCTTATGCAAAGTGGTTTGATGGCGCCAAGCTCAACGTCTGTGAAAACTGCGTAGACCGCCATGTCGAAGAAGGCCGTGGCAACAAGGCGGCAATCATCTGGGAAGGTGAGCCCGGCGACAAGCGCGTCATCACCTACCGCCAACTCCAACGCGAAGTATGCCGCTTTGCCAACGCGCTCGAAGCCAAAGGAATCAAATCCAAGGACCGAGTCCTCATTTACATGCCGATGACTCCTGAGGCTACGATTGCGATGCTCGCTTGTGCCCGTATCGGTGCTGTTCACTCCGTCGTCTTCGGCGGCTTCTCAGCTGAATCCATCAAAGACCGTCTCGAAGATTCAGAGGCTGTGGCAGTCATCACAGCTGATGGTGGCTGGCGCCGTGGATCCGTTGTCCCTCTCAAAGCCAACGTCGATGAAGCCCTCAAGGGCAACAAGACAGTCAAGCATGTCATCGTCCAGAAACGCATCGGTAACGACGTCACCATGAAGAAAGGCCGCGACAGCTGGTGGGAAGACGACATTGCTGACGTACCTGCCACCCACAAGGCCAAAGGCTTCGGCGCGGAACACCCTCTGTTTATTCTCTACACATCCGGCTCAACAGGTAAACCAAAGGGCATCCTACACACTTCTGCAGGCTACATGGTAGGCACTTACACGACCTGCAAATACATCTTCGATATGAAGGAAGATGATGTTTACTGGTGTACTGCTGACGTAGGCTGGATCACTGGCCACTCCTACATCACTTACGGACCGTTACTGAATGGCGTTACTCAGATCATGTATGAAGGTGCCCCCAACTTCCCAGACTTTGGCCGCTTCTGGTCCATCATCGAAGAATACGGTGTCTCCATCTTCTACACTGCTCCTACAGCGATTCGCGCCTTCATCAAGGCTGGCGACGAATTCGTCGACAAACACGACCTCTCCACTCTCCGCCTCCTTGGCACTGTGGGCGAGCCAATCAACCCATCCGCTTGGATGTGGTACTACGACAAGATCGGTGGCGGCCGCTGCCCAATCGTAGATACCTGGTGGCAGACCGAGACAGGTGCAGTCATGATTTCCCCGCTCCCTGGCGCAACACCAATCAAGCCGGGTACAGCAACACTTCCGTTCTTCGGAGTTGATGCTGCTATCCTTGATGAGGACGGCAACGAGTGTAAGGCAAACCAACCGGGCCGCCTTGTAATCCGCAAGCCATGGCCATCCATGCTCCGTACTATCTACGGAGACAAGAAGCGCTACAGAGACACCTACTGGAGTGACTACGACGGCATGTACACCGCAGGTGACGGCGCACGCAAGGACAAGAAAGGCAACATCTACATTGTTGGACGCCTCGATGACGTTCTTAACGTATCCGGTCACCGCCTCGGTACAGCCGAAGTAGAAAGCGCTCTCGTGGCTCACAAGTCAGTAGCTGAAGCAGCGGTCATTGGTAAGCCACATGACATCAAAGGTCAGGCAGTGGTCTGCTTTGTCACCCTCAAAGAAGACGCCAAGGAATCTGACGAGCTAAAGAAAGAGCTTCGTAATCACGTAGGCAAAGTCATTGGCGCCATCGCCAAGCCTGATGAGATTCACATCGCCCCAGGTCTACCAAAGACTCGTTCAGGCAAGATCATGCGCCGCCTTCTCAAGGAACTCGTCAACACTGGTAGCATCACTGGTAACGTGACTACCCTCGAAGACTCCAAAGTGATTGAAGCCCTGCAGAAGTCATTGAAAGGCTAATCGCTGGGCAAACACTTCATTGATTATTGCGGGAAAGGCATGCATTTGCCTTTCCCGCTTTTTTGTGACTCCGTTCAAGCCCCCTCTCACCAGCACCAATTAGGATTGATTTGAGCCAAGACGAACGTAAATTGCAGACGATCACCGCTGAGATTCGTACCAAACTCTGCACCAGACCTACAGCTTTAAACTCGTCTCTACATGACACCTTCTCCCTGCTACATCGTCGACATTGCTAAACTCAAACAGAACCTCGAAATCCTACGAGAGGTTAAAGAGCAGGCGGATTGCCATATTGTTCTGGCTTTGAAAGGCTTCTCACTGTGGCACACCTTCCCCCTCATTGCGGAATATCTAGATGGCTGCTGTGCCAGCGGCAAATGGGAAGCCAAACTTGCCCACAAGCATTTTCAAAAGCACATCCTGACCTACTCGCCGGCATACAAGCCAGATGAAATTGCTGAGCTTCTGGAAATCAGTAGCCATCTCGATTTTAATTCTCCTGGCCAGTGGCTCAGGTACAAAGACACCGTGATGAGCCATCCACGCTACATCAGCGGTGCGCTCAAATGCGGTATCCGTGTAAACCCTGAACACTCCACTGGGCAAACTCCGCTCTATGATCCCTGCAGCGCAGGCTCACGTCTCGGGGCCACACTCGCCAGCATCGGCGACATGGACTTCACTGGACTGACCGGGCTACATTTCCACACCCTCTGCGAACAATACACAGGTGACCTCGAGACAACCCTAGAAGCCCTCGACAAGAAGTTTGGCCATATCCTCAACCGTCCCGAGATCACTTGGCTTAACATGGGTGGAGGTCACTGGATCACCAAACCAAACTATGACCGCGATCATCTCGTCAAGCTAGTCAGAGCCACCAAGAAAAAATACAATCTGGAGGAAGTCTGGCTCGAGCCAGGCGAAGCCATAGCCATTCACACCGGTGTTCTTGAATGCACCGTGATTGATCTGATCGAGAACAACGACCACAACATTGCCATCCTAGACGTCTCAGCCACAGGGCACATGCCTGATGTCCTGGAAATGCCCTACCGCCCGGATGTGCTGGACTCAGACCTCCAGCCCACAGGTCAGGCGGGCGAACTCAGTCACACCTATCGTCTTGGCTGTCCTACCTGCCTTGCCGGCGATGTTATCGGGGACTACTCATTTAATAAGCCTCTCAACATCGGAGACCGTATCACCTTTGATGACATGGCACACTACACCATGGTCAAAACCACCATGTTCAATGGCGTCCCCCACCCTGCAATTGCCCTTAAACAAGAAGATGGAAGTATCGAAGTAGTGCGTGAATTCACCTACGATGATTTCGAGCAGAGACTTGGCTAAGCCTTTTTCACTTCAAACACCACCCCCCTCGCTTTGCTTCCTTAGCCAAGCTTTCTAACACTTTCAACTTTTCCCTCTGACGGCTCGCCGCGGTGTTATCCGGAAGAGTTGCAGGTCTCGTATGAATCCTAGCCAGTCCATGGGCGACTAACAGCTCGTGCAAGTAGACTTGCTTTCCATTCCAATCAACAACAACAAAGGCATAGCGTCTCTCTGGTCCATAGACATTATCCCACTTGGTAACGACGGTAAACTCCTGCCTTCGTAAAAGCTTCAGGATGTGCTTCTTGGCCACCATCCCAACGGCCGTTGTCTGATCTCTGCTCAGGCCACTGAAATACTTTCCCTGCTCATCGATGCGCTTTCCATTGTCGTTCCCATCACGGTAGGTCTTATACTTGCTCTCCGGCGTATCCACAAAATAGAGCCGAAACTCTGTGGTATCCCTACCATGTCTCACGTGAAAACTGTCCCCGTCATTGTGACGGTGCTCCTCGAGTGCACACTCCTTCAGAACATCATAGCCTTTACCGGATAATACTACCTCAGTCAGCTTATCTGCTATCAAATCCTCCCCTTCACTAGGTAATGAATCCTCAATGAACTTTTCAAGCTGCTCGACAGCTGTGGGAGGATCAGTCCTCTCTTGCTCCCGTAAATAGTAAGCGGTCACTGCTAGGGCGAATGCCAATAGCAGCCACAAACCCGAGTATTGCTTTCTAGCAGCCATAGAGTATCAGCTTAAAGCCCTTTAAAGCCTTTGTACACCTGATACGTTCCAGTCGGCACAGCTTGTTTGCGCCATTCTTTCTTAAGTTGCCGGTATTTTTTGATAAAGCTGGTAGGATCCGCCCAGTTTCCGGTGGTTCTCGGCACACTCTCTCTATGCATACCGACCTTCAAGTTATGCCTGATTTCAAAGTGTAAATGAGCTGGGTACATCCCCCGGTTATTCCCCATGGTAGCGATCTGCTGCCCACGTGTAACCATGTCCCCCACTTTAACCTTCATGGTACGGTTATGCCCATAGAGTGAATCGCAGTACTCAACCTTGCCTGACTTTGGGTCTCGATAAGCATGACGAATGATGATTACACGGCCCCACCCCCCCTTGGTATCATAAGCAAAGGTCACCACCCCATTAGCGATGGCATAAATTGGGTCATGAAGGTCACTGTCTCCCCCTCCTGTCCCATTCCAGTCTTCACCAAAATGCACAGGCGGTCGCAAGCGCATACCACGAGCCTTGTAGTAATTTTTGGCATCAGGCTTTCCAACAGGAAAATCAAATCCATCCGCTAACTCCACCATGACTTGACCAGCCCGCAGAGAGGCAGCTGTAGTCATCGTCACGACAATCCAGACTAATAAAAAACGTATCATTTAGGGGTACTACTTGTGAGCCGTTAGCTCATGCTGAAGTAAACCATACCAGCAATACCTGCCGCAAAGCAATAGTAGGAGAAGTATTCCAGCTTTCCTTTCCTCACTGCCCCCATCACCAAGTAGATCGCAAACAAACCAACTACGGCTGCCGCCAGTGCTCCAGCTAGGTAGGCTTCATTGAAACAAGTCTTTAACGCAGCCATATAGCTACCCTCAGCCTCTTGCTTGTCTTTGAGAGTAAATACAAAGCCCCCAGCAATGGCAGGAATAGACATCAGGAAGGAGAATTCAGCTGCCTTCTCAGGCTTCACCCCGCTCACCATGCCCGCGGCAATAGTCGAACCTGAACGGGACACGCCCGGCAAGATCGCAAAGGCCTGTCCCACACCCATGATTAGTGCACTCGTAAAACCCACCTTGCGTTCACGGCCTTTCAGCAGCCTTGGAACAAATAGCAGTAAGCCTGTCACAATCAGCAAGCCAGACACGAGAACTGGACGACCTGGAACAGCATCAAAGAAATCCTTGAAGAGCAAGGCTGCGGCCACTGCTGGCAAAGTCGCCAATCCCAGCCAGAGGATCATCATACGCTCCTCCTTCATTTCCGGAGTGTATAGTGAGCGTGTCATATTCCAGAGCTGTCGCTTAAAATAAATGAGCACACTGACTAGCGTCCCCACGTGCAAGATAATCTCAAAACTCAAATCAGAAGCATGTTCGGTAGCCCCCACCTCACGTATTCCCAGGAGATACTGGGTTAAAACGATATGCCCGCTGGAGGATATCGGCAAAAACTCAGCCAAACCCTGCACGATACCAACAACGATAGCCTTCCAAATTTCCATATTATCAAGTGTTCAGAACCATGCGCAGACTAAGCTCATGCCCCGCCGATACAAGCCTCAAAACACCCAGAGGCTTATTCCTCCACTGGCTGACCAGAAAACAGCTCATCGATGGCAAGATAGACGACGGCAGCCAGCATGACTCCCAGCGCCGTGATGTGCGATACATAACCACCAAGCAAATCATACTCCCCAGCGCAGCCACAATTAATGTTCAAGCCAATGCTCCAAACATAACCGATTGCGACGATGAATGTCAGGACCATTCCTCCAATTACCACTAACGCCCCTCGATAGAGAAATCTAAATATCAGGCAGAGTCCCGCAATAATTTCTAGTCCCGGCAATGAGTAGGCCAGCCACATATCCCATGGAGCACCACTGAATGGTGAGATCTGGAAATTGGCAACATCCTGAACAAAGGCCTGAGGATCTATGAGCTTGAAGACAGCAAAAACCACAAAGATGAGGCCAAGCGCCACCCTCAAGACGAGTTCCACTACCTTAGCGAGCCTGGACATGCCAAAGACTATTCCACTTCGCCGTCTGGATACATCTGACGGAACTTGATGGCCTCAGCACCAACCATAGCAGCCGTCCCTAGAAGACTCTCTTCACTGACAGTCACAGGCACCTGAGCTGCAGGACGGGTAAGCCCCATCAGAAGATGGCCATAGACTTGAGCACCCCCGACATGCTGCAACAACTTGAAGGCTATATGACCGGAATCCAGATTTGGGAAAACCAAGACATCTGCTGGAGTCTCCGCTCTGGAGTCAGCCAGTTTGGTCTCGGCAGCCTTGAGGTCCAGAGCCACATCGGCCTGTAGTTCGCCGTCGATATCCAGTTCGATCATTTGACGGTGGGCTAGTTCCCTTGCCATTGCCGTTGCTGCGACAACTTTCTTCGAGCTATCCGTTGGCATGGACCCGTGAGTTGAGTGGCTGAGGAGAGCAACACGTGGAGTTCTGCCCATGAAATGGCGGGCAAGCTTGCCCGCTTCAATAGCTGAAATAGCCAGTTCATTCACATCCGGCTTAGGATTAACACCACAGTCTGTCAGGAACAGCATGTCCTCACTCCCGAAATGTTGCAGGTGAGGAGCCACCATGGCTACTACACTGAAAAGTTTCGGCACGCCCGGCATCGGCTTCACAAAGTTCATCAAAGCCCTGTAGATGGTCACCGGCTGAGCCTTGTTACCACTTACCATACCGTCGGCCTGGCTGTACTGGATCATCATGGCTGCAAAATTGTGAGGTCTCGCCATCATTTCACGAGCATCGGAAACCTCGCGGCCACGGTATTTTTCCATCTTCTCCAGACGGCGACAGAACAGATCCAAGTCCGAGGACTGCTTGGGATCCATGACGTTCACAAAATCAAGCTTCACGCCAATCTTTGCTGCGAGAGCACGAATGCGGAGCTTGTCACCCAGCAAAATAGGGGCCGCAATTTGAAGCTCAACCATCCTACGTGCCACCCGGATGACCCTTTCATCCTCACCTTCGGTAAACACGATCCGCTTCGGATGCCTTTTCAGGGTCTCAAATACCCTTTTAGTCAGTGCATTGGCTTCCGAAAATTGAATCTGCTCTTCACTCATAAAATATACTTCTAACGAATCAGGAAGGAGACTATGAATATCCTCTCACTCGCCGCAATCTAAAAACCCAGTAAAAATGAGGTTTACATGGATCGCACTTCATTCGGAGCCACTCCGTAATATTTTTTGAAGAATTTGGAAAAGTAAGCATCGTCGTAAAACCCAAGCTTTCTGGCAATTTCCTTCACACTATCCTCACTCCCCACAATCAGATGGTAAGCTCTAATGGCCAATTGCTTATTACGATACTGCAGAGGACTAAGTCCGACCTCCTTCTTGAAGGACTTGCGGAAATGCTCGTAGCTCATACCCAATTCACCAGCTATCTCGTGCAAATCCCTGTCGGAACCTGCCAATTGTTTCATCGCAAGGGTGCTCCAGTGATCACGCCTGATTTTCTTGGTTCCAGAATAGGTAATACTACTTAATTTGGCGATCATCAGCTGAAGGGCGCTTACCAAGTGGGCCTGATTCATAGCGTACATCTTCAAGTACTCCTCCAATTCCTTACCCCACTCCTCCATCACCTGAGACTCCCCCTTCCAGAGACCAGACTTGAGATATCCGGCATCTCTCCACAAATCAAAGATAGGCCCCTGAAATACCAAGTAGAGCTCATGCCAATGCTGGCCGGGTGCAGGACCATAGCGGTGTCCGACATCGGGATGAATGATCAGCACATCCCCTTTGCTCACTTTCGATCGGTAGCCGCGCTCGTCCTCATACCATCCCCCGCCATCCATTACATAAAGCACTGCATATGAGCCTAGATAGCGCATGTGCACCATAGCCCCGCTATCTTTCTTATACACCTTACCAGCAACGGATACCCCACCAATCAAGGGATCAATCTCCGTATCCAACTCTACACGTATGTGATTTGATGCCACACCCCCATTCTCCCCCACATAACCATTTTATACAACCCTTATCACCAAACTGAACTACAGATAAGATGTAATATTTGTGAAAAACTAGGGTATCTTAGTAGCATAATACTCAAAAAAACACACGCATTCATGCCTCAATCCATCATCAGCACTACCCTGGCAACACTCACGCTGGTCACCGCCACAAGCTTAGCGCAGGAAAAAATCTCCTTCAACGAGCACATCAGGCCAATCCTGAATTCCAAATGCACTAAATGTCATGGCGGCGCCAAGGCTGATGGAGACCTCTCGCTCATTTACCGCGAGGAGGCTTTGGGCAAAGGGAAATCCGGGAAGACTATCATCGTCCCAGGCAAACCCGAGGAATCTGAATTGTTCCGCCGCATCATCACCGACGATCTCGATGATAAAATGCCCCTTCAAAAGGGCGATCATGCCGAACCACCTCTCCCTCCAGAGGAAGTCGCTTTGATTAAAAAGTGGATTGAGCAAGGTGCTGAATGGGAAGAGCACTGGGCGTATGTCAAACCGAAGAAAGAAAAACTGCCCAATCTCAAGCATGCGGATTGGTCGAAGACTGGTATGGACCAGTACGTTTTGGCCAAACTTGAAGCTGAAGGACTCGCTCCCAGCCCTGAGGCAGATAAAGCCCAGTGGCTACGCAGAGCCTCCTTGGATATCATCGGCCTGCCACCGACCCCAGAAGAACTTGAAGCCTTTGTCGCTGATCAATCAGTGGAAGCCTATGAAAAGCAAGTCGATCGTCTACTTGCCTCTCCTCACTTTGGCGAGCGCTGGGCCTCCATCTGGATGGATCTGGCTCGCTATGCAGACACCATGGGCTACGAAAAAGACCCACACAGAAACATTTGGCCATACAGAGACTACCTGATTCGTTCATTCAACAATGACAAGCCGTACAACATCTTCGTCCAAGAACAGCTGGCTGGAGATTTGATGCCATCACCCACAAGTGATCAGCTTCTTGCCACAGCATTTCACCGCAACACTCAGACCAATACCGAGGGCGGAACAGATGATGAAGAATTTCGAGTCGCTTCTACCATCGACCGAGTCAACACCACATGGACAGCCCTGCAGGGTTTAACCTTCGGCTGCATTCAATGTCACGCTCACCCCTACGAGCCTATTCCACACGGCGACTACTACCGCTTCTATGCCTTCTTCAACTCCACAGAGGACGCCGACTTGAACAATGACTACCCTCATTTCAAGATAGCCAACGATCTCAAGCAGCGTGATGAGACCGCTTCACTCTACACTCAGCTAACTCCTCTGCGTGAGAAAATTAATCAACCTGGCCAGAAAGCCATTGCCCAAGATAAGGGATGGCAGCCACTGAATTACCTAGATGTCAAAACCAGCAGCGGCAAGTTATCTCCCTACCCAAATGGTGAGCTGCGCACCTCTGGCACTCTCGCCATACATACCGACTTCACTCTCAAAGCCGAAGCTCAGAATTTTTCAGCCCTGAAAGTGACTATTATTCCCGAGACTGAAAATCCGGCTGAACTTCCAGAGCGAGGATCTGTTCTGTCACACATCAAAATTCAGAAGCTCAAAGTCGATGGTAAAGCTGAAGACATCAAACTCGCTTACGCCTTTGCCGACACGATCACCGGCCCCTATGACCCATTAGACTCTCTTCGCGGCGGAGCATCCGGTTTTGGCGGTTACCCCAAATTATTCACTGAGCGCAGCGTCGTCTTTGTACCATCCTCGCCCGTCAGCTTCGAACCAGGTGAAAGACTGAATGTCATCATTCAGAACAAAGCTTCAACCACTGGAAATCAAGCAGCCACCCTCCGAAGATTCCAGGTTCATACTTCCACTTCCCCAGTGTGGACCGAACTCATCTCCACGGAGGAGCACAAGCAGAGTACTGCCAAGCTCACCCAACTAGAAAAACAATATAACTCCATCAAAGGAACCAACGTTCCCGTCATTCAGCAGCGTCCAGAGAGCGCCAAAAGAGAGACCCGTCTTTTCATTGGCGGCCTGTGGCTGAACAAAGGAGATCTATACACTGAAGGTGTTCCTGAACTTCTCAATCGCTACAAAGCACCAGCATCAAACCGTCTCGAAATGGCCAAATGGATCACCTCCGAGGAGAACCCATTGACATCACGAGTGATGGCTAACAGAATTTTCTCAGAGTTCTTTGGACGAGGCATCGTATCAACTCTCGGTGATTTTGGCTCCACAGGCGTGGTTCCCACAAATCTTCCTCTATTAGACTATCTAGCCGTGGAATTCCAAGGTACTCACCAATGGTCTATCAAGTCACTGATCAGGGAAATGGCGCTGTCTGCAACCTACCGCCAAGACAACAAAGCCAGCAAAGAACTCGCCAAAGATGACCCATCCAACTTGTTGCTAGCTCGCGGTCCTCGAACACGCCTCAATGCGGAAATGATTCGCGACAATGCCCTGAGCATTTCCGGCCTCCTCACCCCTACTCAGCTAGGTCCATCAGTGATGCCACCACAACCCAACGGCATCTGGCAGACTGTCTATTCTGGCTCAAAATGGAATACAGCAGAAGGCCCGAACAGATACCGCCGAGGTGTGTACACATATTGGAAGCGTACCAGCCCGTACCCGTCCATGATCACCTTCGACGCACCAGCCCGCGACCTCTGCTCAGCTCAGAGAATACCTACCAACACGCCACTCCATGCGCTGATCACCCTAAATGACCCAGTGTATCTTGAGTGTTCCAAAGCTCTAGCCAAGAGGATGGTGAATGAGGGTGGTGCAAGCCTGGAAACACAAATCAGACACGGCTACAAGCTAGCCACCTGCCAAGAGGCTAGTTCTCGCACGGTGGAACTCCTCACGCAGCTGCACGACCAGATGCTGGCAGACTTCCAAGCGAATACAGAGAACTCCAAGAAAATCGCTTCCAGCCCTGAAGAAGCAGCCAAAACGGTCTTAGCCAATACCATCATGAATCTCGATTCAGCTCTGACTAAATAATCCTAAGACTCACACATACATTTCTCAACCATGAACATCTTTGAACAACTCCAACACGACTATCTGCTGAATCAGTCACGTCGTATGTTCCTCTCCAAATGTGTAGCTGGAGTAGGCTCCGCTTGGCTGACCTCTATGGCTTCCAAGGCATTGGCCGGTGGCAGCCATGGCTTACCAGACCACATTTCCCATATAGCCCCAAAGGCCAAGAGAGTTATCTTCCTCCACATGGCTGGCGCACCTTCACAACTCGAACTCTTCGACTACAAGCCAGACCTTAAAAAGCTAAATGGTCAAGACACCCCTTCAGAGTATCTAGCAGGACAGCGTTTCGCCTTCATCCAAGGTGTACCAAAGCTGATGGACACCATATACCCATTCCATCAAGCAGGTCAATCAGGCCAGTGGATTACCGATCGTCTGCCCTGGTTTGAAAAAGTGATCGATGAAGTCTGCTTCATCAAGTCCATGCACACAGACCAGTTCAACCATGCCCCTGCACAGTTGCTATTGCACACAGGGAACTCCCTTCTAGGCAATCCTTCAATCGGCTCATGGGTAACCTACGGGTTAGGCTCTGAGAACGAAAACTTGCCTGGCTACATTTCCCTCGTTTCTGGTGGTAAAGCCCCATCGGCCGGTAAATCAGTCTGGGGCTCAGGATTCCTTCCGTCAGTCTACCAAGGTGTCCAGTGCCGTTCCAAAGGTGATCCTGTACTCTATCTCTCCAATCCTGACGGAGTATCCAGAAACATGCGCCGTCAGGCCGTGGATACGATCACCAAAATCAACCAGGAAGCATATGACTCCACTAACGATCCGGAAACGCTGACTCGTATCTCCCAGTACGAAATGGCCTTCCGCATGCAGATTCACGCCAATGAGGCATTCGACCTTAAGGATGAACCTGAGTACATTCATGAACTCTACGGCACCGAACCCGGTAAAGAATCCTTCGCCAACAACTGCTTGCTAGCCCGCCGCTTAGCTGAACGTGGTGTCCGTTACATCCAGCTCTTTGACTGGGGTTGGGATTCTCATGGTGCCGCTGAATCAGAGGCACTCAACACAGGCTTCAAGCGCAAGTGCAAGCAAGTCGACAAACCAATGTACGCCCTCCTGACCGACCTCAAGCAACGAGGACTATTGGAAGATACACTCGTCGTCTGGGGCGGTGAATTTGGTCGTACTCCAATGCGCGAAAACCGCGGTGGTTCTGAGATGAAATTCATCGGCCGAGACCACAACCCTGGAGCCTTCACCATGTGGCTGGCAGGTGCTGGTGTAAAACGGGGCATGAGCTTCGGCGAAACCGATCCGATCGGATATAAAGCCGTTAAAGATAAAGTGTCCACACAGGACCTTCAAGCAACCATCCTCCATACCATGGGTCTCAAGCACAACAAACTCACGTATCCGTTCCAAGGTCTAGACCAAACGCTTCCCGGTGTCACCAAACCAGCGCGAGTCATCAACGAAATCTTCTCCTAAAATATATTCCTGAGACATAAACTCACAGATCTATTCCCTAAAATTTGAGGATCTAAAAATGGCAGACTAACTGCCCAAAAAGCCCCTGTCAGATATTGTTCACAGGGGCTTTCTTGGGTATTAAATCGCAAGTAAAACCTGACAAGTTCACATTCCTGAGTCAGTATATGCACAACATGAAGCAGGTTTTAAAGATCGTTCCGGCTATCATCATCCTTGCTGGAGGTGTCTGGGGCTGGAAATATTTCTCAGATAAAGCCAACGAAGAGAAAGATAAACCAAAGTTCTCACGCCAAGACCGGGAGAGAAGCCGCTTTGCCCGTGCCCAACAGACACTGGCCATGGAGCTTCATGCTGAGGACTATCCAGTCATTCTGGAAACCCAGGGCATCGTGCGTGCCGCTTCAACCACCTCTCTGACTCCTCAGGTATCCGGCAAAATCATTAAGCTCTCTGCCCATTTTGAAAATGGAGCCTTCTTCAAGAAAGGCGACATCCTGGCCGAAATCGACCCGACTGACTACGAAGCAGACATCATCTCAGCCGAAGCATCCTTGGCCAGAGCCGAGTCATCACTCGCTCAAGAGCAGGCTCGAGCTGCCCAAGCCTTGCGAAACTGGAAGGATATCGGTTTTGATGATGAGCCAAATGATCTAGTACTGCGTAAACCTCAGTTGAGAGAAGCCGAAGCCAATGTTGAAGCTCAAAAAGCCGCCTTGGAACAGGCCAAGCGCGACCTAACTCGCACCAAAGTACGTGCACCCTATGATGGCCGTGTCCGCGAAAGAAGTGTTGGCTTGGGCCAATCTGTTGGGACCGGCACCCAACTGGGAGACATCTTCTCGACCTCCTATGCAGAAGTCCGTCTCCCGCTATCCTCCAGACAATTATCGCAGCTAGAGATCAACGAACGCAATCTATCCAGCATCCCGCTAAAACTTAGCAATGCTCTGATCGAGAATGAAGATATCACCTGGGATGCCCAAATTGTCCGCGTGGAAGGCGAACTCGATGAAACCTCCCGCGAACTCTATGTGGTAGCCAGGATCGTTGACCCGTTTGGACTGGATTCAGGCCATCATCCGCTGCGTATCAATCAGCCGGTGAAAGCTCACATCAAGGGCAACACTCTCAACCGAGTGTATGAGATCCCCAGAACCGCACTACACGGTGCAGATGAAGTTATTCTGGTGGTTGATAACAAAATCCAGCGCCAGCAAATCAATATCGTGTGGAGCACCCAAGAAACAGTACTCACCGACAGCCCTGAACTGGAAAACACGATGCTCGCTCTGTCCAGATTGACATACGCTCCTGAGGGGTCCCCTATTCGCATCATTAAAACAAATAGCGACACCTCTAAAGAAGGCCCTCCCGCGGCCAGCGCTCCAAACAAAGATACCAAAACCCAGAAAAAATCAGCCAAGTCACCGCAAACCTCCAATGCGTGACCCTTCTCGTCTGAATGCCATATTCCAGCTTTCTTAGGGAGATCAGAAGCATCCTCGCTCTGGCCACTCCCCTCATCATCGGCCAATTGGGACAAATGCTACTGGGAGTGATCGATACGATCATGGTCAGTAGCCTAGGTGTCACCCCTCTCGCCACGCTGACATTCACCAACAGCCTGTTCTACATCCCCATGGTATTCGGCATGGGAATCATCAGCTGTATTTCTGTCAGGACCTCCACGGCTAGAGGGCAAAAGAACTCTGAAACCGCCCGGAATGTCTGTAGAAATGGCATCTTCCTTGCGCTGTCTGTCAGCGTTGTCTTTTGCACAATAGCCTTAGCTATTATCCCTCTCTTTCCGTATTTGGATCAACCAGCCGATGTCATCGATGCCACACCATCCTACTACAGCATCGTCATGATTTCCCTGATACCCTGTCTTATGGGTATCATGCTCAAGAACCATGCAGACGCCCTAGAACGGCCATGGCCGGCCTTCTGGATCAACATGAGCGGCGTTGCACTCAATGTCCTGCTCAACTGGATCTTCATCTTCGGTAAACTAGGCCTTCCAGCCATGGGGCTCGTGGGAGCCGGTATAGCTACCCTTATGGCACGTATTGCCATAGTCGTGGCGATGGTCATTTGGTTCAAGAAGGCTGAATCGCTGAAGGAATGGACTCCCAAGCATTGGTTCAAGAAACCCGATATCGAGGAACTGAAAGCCCAGTTCAAGCTGGGTCTACCATCCGGCCTTCAGACGCTGGCTGAGGTCAGCGCCTTCGCCACCGCAGGCCTCCTGATCGGTCATTTTGGAAAAGTTCCTATGGCAGCTCACCAAGTAGCCCTCGGCATAGCTGGAATGGCCTTCATGATTCCCCTGGGACTATCCATGGCATTGACCGTGCGCATAGGTGAGACAATAGGAAACAATCAGAGACAGCGCACCATTGTTAAAACTGGCTGGCTTCTCACTCTGACTTCCTCTTGTAGCACAGCCATACTCTTCATCACTTCAGGGAGTATTTTGGCTGCTTGGCTTGTCATGGGTGATCAAGACCCAGCTATCATCAGTACAGCCACCACGCTCCTCTTTGTGGCGGGTATCTTCCAAATCGTGGATGGCCTTCAAGTGGCCTCTGCCGGGATGCTTCGCGGCCTGCATGACACCAAGGGTCCGGCCGTTATTGGGATTGTCGCCTACTGGATCATTGGGATTCCAACAGGCTATTACCTCTCCCACCAGATGGGCATGGAAGCCCGTGGAGTCTGGTGGGGTCTGGCAATAGGCTTGGGGATAGCCGCCTTATTCCTATCCTTCAGGATCTGGAATAAAGTACACTCCCCAAAACTGGTTAATATTCCTTAATAGATTGTACATCATTGTAGAGACCTCGACGGCTAGGCTTTCTGAGAACCATGGCGCCGTTGATATAAACCTCTACTACGCATCCTACCATACTGTCTACCCGCCGACCGGCAGGTGTTCCAGTACCACATCATCCACCACTTAATCCGGGGCTGGACTCGCGCACGATTCCAACCCCTTCGGTAGAGTTTGTTTCACGGTAATTAGCAAAGATATCACCGAGCTGAACTGAACCGGATGTCATTTTCAACACAGGTGCTCCATCCAGAGTATCTTCCTTGTAGAAGATGTCGTAGCGGAGTTCTACTTCATTGATCTCGTTTGGAGAATTATTGACCAGAGTCAAATCGAACCTGGTATTCACCGTGATAGCTCGGCCATTTTTGTCCGGCTTATCTTTAACTTCCGAGATTTGAAGAGCCAGACCATTACTCGCAGCAAGTAGTCCACTTACTCTATCGATGTAGTCAGCATCTCGATCACTCAGTTGATCCAAGCTTACAGATATGACTGAGTTGCCTTTTTCAATTTTCGCGACCATGTTCTGCTCATCGTATTGCACGATAGTGCCGCGGAATGACTTTGCATAATCGGGCGAATAGAATGTTCTCTCATAAATCCCATCAAACTGGTCCTGCTCTTTGGCCACCGATGCCGGAGGTTCAGAAATAGGACGATAATTTAGCGTAAGTGAGTACTTGCCGCTTTCTTCCTTACCAGTCAGGGAAGCTAGATAGCTCTCTTGACGCCATCTTACATGAATCACGCCTCCTTTTGATGAGCTGGACGCGGATTCACGCCCCTCTTCACCCAAACGGGAATTCATTACCGCTTTCCAAGTCTCTAGAGACTCTAGGAATACAGGTTTTGAATCGGTACTCGTGATTCCCACAGTGAGGTGGCGAATCTTCCCTGATGATGAAGACATCTTGAATGTCTCCACATTACGGTTCCAGAGCTTCAGATCATCATCCTTAATACTCCAAACCCCTCCCTTGGACTCCCATTCTATGTTTGGAAAGTCCTTGGACGCAGCTTCACAAGCTTTGTCCCAGTGACTCCCTTCAGTGAGGAGTCCATCTATATTCGTGTTCGCGAAAGCATGCCCCATCGAGAGAGTGGCCACACCTGCGAGCAGTGTTATTTTGATAGACGACATATACATCATTTTTTAGTGAGCGTTACACGTACAACAACATTTAAACGATCGATATACGAAATTCTTAGACAAGAACTACTTATTCAAGAAATTAGCCTAGTCAACACATCAATTCAGCCCATCCCGAATAAGGCCCTAAAAAATCACAACACACGGTTGGTTAACAGCTTACCCACTAAAATAAACTTATTTGCACTACAGCCTCAAACGAGCCATACTTATACTTAAGTGAAACGAATTTTCTCCATATTCCTTCTCCTGATTCTATCCACCAGCCTAGGGAGCTGCATGCCAGTAGTCTCCACGGAGACCTACAGTGTCCAAAATGGAGAAAAACTACTGGTTGATATTTACGGCTCAGCTCCGGATCTAGGAATCAAGTCTCCAGCAGAGCGAAAACCAGCCGTACTCTGCCTCCATGGCGGTGGCTGGGAATATGGCAGCAAGGACGAATGCTCCATGTTTGCCAACACATTAGCAGCCAAGGGGTATGTTGTTTTCGCCATCAATTACCGTCTCGCTGGCAAAGACCACAAAAACGTCTGGCCTGCCCAGCTCGATGATGCCCAGACCGCCGTGCGTTGGATTCGCCACAATGCGAAAAAATTTGGCGTCGACCCAGGTAGAATAGCAGCCAGCGGGGCTTCAGCTGGTGGTCACCTATCTAATTTGCTTGGTCTTATCGAAACCAGAAACCAAACGAAACCTGAATTTCCTGATTATTCCAGCAAGGTCAACTGCGTGATTACCTATGCCGGCCCTACGGATCTCACCGAAGACTTCCGCAATACTAGCTATCTAGAGGAAGACCGCACCATCCAAGACCTCCTGGATCAATTGTTCGGCAAAAAGTATGGCACTTACCTGCAGGATGCCAGAAAAGCCTCTCCTCTCTATAATGTAAGCAAGAACGCCTCCCCTCATTTACTGATTCACAGTAAAAAGGATGAAATTGTCTCCTATAAACAAACCCTCAAGTACAATGATGCCCTCACGAAGGCAGGCGTCCCCTGTAAAGTGCACATGATTGAGAACACAGGCCACATCATCAAAAACCCTCTGGTATTGATCACCCTGTCCCAGAGAGTGATTACTTATCTTGATGAGCAGTTCAAGAACACGAACAGAGCCGACCTCAAGCCTATTAAGAGCACCCTCATGCCTTAGTAGCCTAATCAAACAGACCACATGGATTGATTATGGTAGGGCCGGCGGGATTCGAACCCGCGACCAAGGGATTATGAGTCCCCTGCTCTAACCGCTGAGCTACAGCCCCCTTGTTTCCAAGATCTTCCCTTTTGTTGGAAAGAGCCGCGAATATACGCATTCTCAGGGTATTGGCAATCCTCCATCTTGCTCTTTTTTGATCAATTTTGATGAGTCTCTCAAAATGAAACCCTTACTCACCTAGCAAAAAAGAGACGCATTTCCCGAGTACAACGCACCCAAAACAAGCAAATCTACCCACCAAACCCCAATTTTCACCCAAACATGCGGGCAATTATGCACATTTTGCCATTTTTCAGCCATTTTTAAGGTTTACCATTCGGCAAAATAGTGCACTTTCTCCCCCGCAAACCATTTTTCATCATGGCCAAACAACAAATAGACGGTGCTCAAGCACTTATTATGACTCTCGACGAGCTCGGGGTCGAATACATCTTCGGGTACTCCGGAGGTGCAGCTCTACCTATATTCGACGCCCTGGAGACCGTCAAATCCAAGATCAAATTCGTCCTCAGCCGCCACGAGCAAGGCGCTTGCCACATGGCGGACGGATACGCACGTGCCACAGGCAAGCCTGCCGTGGTACTTGTGACTTCCGGACCAGGAGCAGGTAATACGATTACCGGCCTCATGACTGCCCAGATGGATTCCGTGCCAATGATTCTCATCAGTGGCCAGCAAGTGACCTGGATGCTGGGCAAAGACGCTTTCCAGGAAGCAGACATTTTCGGCATCACGATTCCTGTGGTGAAGCATAACTACTTGGTAAAAGAGACCAACGCTCTTCCACGCATCACTCGAGAGGCGTATCACATCGCTACCAGTGGCCGCCCTGGTCCTGTTCTCATCGATATACCGAAGGACATTAGCCAGGCTCCATTCACAGGAGACCTCAAGAAGAAGGTTCCCATGAACCTTCCAGGCTACAACCCTGATGCATCCAAAGAAATCGATAGCACCTCAGTCAAAGAGGCCATCAAACTGATCAAAAAGGCTCAGCGCCCGCTTATCTTAGCTGGCCAGGGAGCGATGATTGCGCAGGCTCAAGAAGAGCTTCTCCACTTTATGGAGACGATCAATTGCCCGGTCACGAATACACTGCTAGGTAAAGGCGTGGTTCCCGAGACGCACGAACTCTCACTTGGCATGCTGGGCATGCACGGTACCGCATACGCCAACAAGGCTGTCTGCGAGTGTGACCTCTTGATCAACATTGGCTCTCGCTTTGATGACCGCATCATCGGCCAGGCGGACAAGTTCTGCGCGAACGCACAGATCATCCACGTAGACATCGATGAGTCTGAGATGAACAAGATGATTCGTCCGGACGTTCAGATCGTTGGCGACGCCAAGGCTGCTCTTATTGAGCTAAACAAGCACATTTCCGAGAAAAAGCACACTGCTTGGCTGGACCACCTGGATGGCTACAAGAAGAAGTTCCCTCTCGCCTTCCGCAAGCAAGGCGGTCTGCGTATGCAGCAAGTCATTGAGGAGTTCTGGAAGCAGACCAAAGGTGAAGCCATTGTCTCTACAGACGTTGGACAGCACCAGATGTGGTCCGCCCAGTTCTACCGCAATGCCAAGACCCACTCCTGGCTCAGCTCCGGCGGAGCAGGCACCATGGGCTTTGGCTTCCCAGCCGCCATCGGTGCAGCGTTTGCCTGTCCTGACCGTACCGTCATCACCTTCGTGGGCGACGGTGGCTTCCAGATGACCCTCTGTGAACTCGCAACTGCGGCCATCCACAAGCTTCCGATCAAGATCGTGGTTCTCAATAACCATTATCTAGGCATGGTTCGCCAGTGGCAGGAGCTCTTCTTCGACGACCGTAAATCCGGTGTAGACCTCGAAGGCAACCCGGACTTCGTCAAACTGGCAGCTTCCTACGGCATCAAAGGCATCAACATCAAACGCCCGGCGGATGTCGAGCGCATGGTGGCTCAAGCCCTTGAATACAACGACGGACCAATCCTCATCAACGCTGAGTGCGTGAAGACCGACAACGTCTTCCCAATGATCCCAGCTGGTGCAGCATTGGAGGAAATGCTCACTGAGCCACCGAAGCACAAGATGGCCAAACCAACTGGTTCCACCTAGGCCGCCCCACTGCAACCATCAACATTTCACCAAGTTCATACCATGTCCAAAGACATCGTTACCACTGATACACCGCAAAACGGTTCACCAGACATCAGCCAACATTCGCTGTCAGTCTACGTGAACAACACTCCCGGTGTCCTGATGCGTATTACCCAGGTATTCGCACGCCGTGGCTTCAATATCGACTCTCTCGTCGTTTCTGAAGGTCGCGACGAGCGTTTCTCTCGCATGACCATCGGCATCACTGGGTCATCCAATGGCCTTGAGCAAATCATCAAGCAGGTCACCAAACTGATCGATGTGATTCATTGTTCAGAGCACAAGGCGGAGAATTCTGTCGTGAAAGAGCTGCTTCTGATCAAATTCATTGCCGACAGCAGTGAGCGCCGCACTGAGGCACTACAGATCATCGATCACTTCGGGGGCAAGACTGTGGACCTCACACCTAAGTCCATGATCGCCATGATCACCGGAGACACGCCGAAGATAGACTCAGCGATCAGGCTTCTCTCAGACTTCGATATCATCGAGACTGTGCGTACCGGCAAGGTCGTTATGGTACGTGGTGGCTCCACTACCTAACACCAGATTAGAGAGCTAAATTTAAGCTTAATTTCCAGCCGCGCATCCCATGAGGATTGCGCGGCTTTTTCATTCCGGCAAAAAACCTAACATCTATTTACCGAATCTATCTGAAATATCTTGAAAGCGTTCTCCAGATCAATATATTACAGAAAGGTGTATTTCGTTCATGATGCTCCTATTCCCCTAACACTCCATGCATGAAAAAGAGACAAAACTGAGCCAATACAGGAATCGACTTCCGGAATTCCTCAGACGCTTGTTCTCTAAGAAACAGGAAACCCGCACTCCCAAGATAGGCCTTGCCCTCTCCTGTGGTGGCGCCAAATCGCTC
This sequence comes from Rubritalea squalenifaciens DSM 18772, assembly GCF_900141815.1. Classification (NCBI taxonomy): domain Bacteria; kingdom Pseudomonadati; phylum Verrucomicrobiota; class Verrucomicrobiia; order Verrucomicrobiales; family Rubritaleaceae; genus Rubritalea; species Rubritalea squalenifaciens. Next base: position 370,357 of record NZ_FQYR01000003.1, on the reverse strand, counting down.
GCACATGTCGGGGTACTTGAAGTTCTTGCCAAGAATAACATTCCCATCCACGCGATATCAGGCAGCAGCATGGGAGCCTACATCGGAGCCCTTTGGGCCACAGGTCACAGTGTGGAGCAGATGATTGAACTCGCCGAACAGATGCAAGACCCCACTACACTAAAGAAACTTGCCGACCCTGTCATTCCCCCCATAAAAGGGGTATTCTACGGCCACAAGGTCAAAACCCATTTATCCCACTCCATTGGCAACGTCAATTT